>DKBM01000032.1:0-5273 GCA_002451215.1 Proteobacteria bacterium UBA6900 | reverse complement strand
GCTGCGCGGCAAGGCGAGCGGCCCGCAACCGGTCGGCAAGCTGGTGTCGTTTCGCGGCGGCATGCAGGCGCTGCCATTCGCGATCGCGACCGCGCTGGGTGATGCGGTGCAGTTGGGTGTGGGTGCGGAACGGCTGACACGCTCGGCCAATGGGCGCTGGCAGGCGCACGCCGGTGGAGCAGTGTTCGAGGCGGATCGCGTCGTGCTCGCGGTTGGCGCGGAGCAGGCCGCGCAACTGCTCGCGCCGCTCGACGCCTCGCTGGCGACCGAGCTTCGAGCTATCCACTACCCGCCGGTGATGTCGGTGGCGCTCGGGTTTGGACGCAACCAGGTGCGCCATCCGCTCGACGGCTTCGGCATGCTGATTCCGCGCCGCGAGCGGCGCAACACGCTCGGCGCATTGTTTTCCTCGACGCTGTTCCCGGGTCGCGCGCCCGAGGGGCAGGTGCTGCTGACGGCATTCATCGGCGGTGCGCGCAACGAAGCGGTGGCAGGGCTTGATGACGGCGTTATTCTTGCGACGGTGCTAGCCGACCTGCGTGAGCTACTCGGTATTGCCGGTGACCCGGTTTTTGCTCTCGTCAATCGCTGGCTGCGCGCGATCCCGCAATACGAGTTGGGCCACCTCGGTCGCATTGCGCGCATCGACGCAGGGCTCGCGAAGCTGCCCGGCCTGCATGCGCGCGCCAACTGGCGCGACGGCATTTCGGTGGCGGATTGCGTCACCAACGCCCAGCGCTTTGCCGCAAGCCTGACTTGAGCAAGCGTCTGTTCTGATTGGGGTCAGAGGGTGATGACCTGATCCGGCATGTTTTTCGAGAGCGCACCATACAGGTTCGGGAAGCAGCCGATGGTCGCGCCCTCGACCAGCTTGTCAGCAATCTCGCGCTCATAGCAGCACTGGTCGCAACCCATTAGCAGCATGCCCTTGGCCTTGGCGACCTTCGCCAGCCGCTCGCCGATCGGATTGCCCTTGACCAGCACGTAGGCGTTATCCTCGAAGAAGAACATACCCACCACATCCACGCCGTGGGCGTTCTCCTCGAGCTGCGGGAGGATCATCTTGCCGAGTTTGTACGAGACGCTGTGGCCCTGGGTGGAAAAGATGTATGCAATTTTCATGCGGAATCCTTTTTGGGTTTGGTTTTTGGGAAATCAGGAATGTGGGCGCACTTCATTCGTCCTTGCATCCTGACCGTGCGGTTGGAAAGAACATAGCGAGTTTGCGCGCGTCTGGCCCGTGGCGCGCCTCAAGGCGCCGGGCGGGAATTTGCTGCCTGGGCCAGCAGTGCCTGAACGTCTGATTCGATTTTCTCGGGCGTGTCCGCCGGTGCGTAGCGTTTCACCACGTTGCCATCACGATCGACGAGAAACTTGGTGAAGTTCCACTTGATCTTCTCGCTCCCCAATAGTCCCGGCTTCTGTGCCTTGAGATGTTGATAAAGCGGATGCGCACCTGCGCCGTTCACGTCGACCTTGGCGAACAGCGGGAAGCTGACGTCATAGCGCGTTGAACAGAATGTCTTGATCTCCGCTTCGTCGCCTGGTTCCTGCTGGCCGAACTGGTTGCACGGAAAGCCCAGCACGCTGAAGCCCCGCTCGCGAAACCGGCGGTAGAGCGCTTCGAGGCCGGTGTACTGGGAGGTGAAGCCGCACTGGCTCGCCACGTTCACGATCAGCAGCACCTGGCCGCGGTAGCGATCGAGTTTTTCGACCAGACCATCAATGGTCTTGACCTCAATGTCGTACAGGCTCATGCGATAACCATCCCAATTATCAGTACGAGCCAGCATAACACGCCGCCCACGCGGTTCGAGGTCACCGCGTCCGGTCACTGCCTTGTCGGCACGCGATGTGGCGCTCGGGGAGAACGCCACATGATCTCGTCACGGGCGGGAAACCATCATGAGCCGGTTTTTCTCGAGGACAAAATGTTCGAACGTTTCGCGATAGAGACGCGAGTCCGGATAGAGCTGGCAGGCGTATTCGATATATTGCAGACCACGTTGTTGGCAGCAATGCGTCTGCATAAGGTTCAATCCGATCTGAAAAGCGATCTCGGCAGGCACCGCGTCCCGGTTAATGCCAATCTCGATAGTTGATGTATATGCCGGACCGCTGCCATCCGGGCTGTAGAAAACCATGTGGTCTGTAATGGTGCTGGATCGCGGTGTGTTGTGACGAAACACCGCGCACGGGATGAACTGGTCCGCTTCGTCCTGGCAGACACCCGCGCCGATGAAGGTTGTCGTTGAGGGAACCAGCGCGGGCGGCGGAAAGTCGCAGACGGGCGTTCTGGCCTGTTCTGCGTCGGACCACATCATTTCATTGATCGCACCATCTTCCGCGACCCTGGCGATTGCTTTCGGTTGGCGCCCCCCTTTGAAGAATACGCGATACTTCCCGGAGGCGGAGGCGAAATTCTGGCAGGCGTAAAGAGCATCTTTGCCACTATGCCCGGATCGGCACAGTTGAATGCTGCCAACGGTTTTCGAATCCGACGGTATAAAGGCTGAACAGCTGGCGCCGTTACTGGTGTGATTGCGCTCGAGGCTGCGGGCATCGACAGTTGATGCCTCCGTTAGCGCGACGGTTGCCGGGTCGGCCGCCAGCGCGGGGTTACCGATACCGCAACACGCCAGGACCAGTACGGCGGTGGTGCTCAGGGCATGCGCAATGTTTGGGCAAGTTCGAGTTTTCACCGTGGCTCCCTTTGGTTACCATGAAATGACTCGTATTCGCCTTCGTTAGCCAACTTGTTCGGTTGCTGTATTGCAGCACCCGCTACAGAATTGCGACGATGTGGCGATGTTTCATGCCAGTGAGTATTGCCGGCCAGGGGAAAAGAAGTCCCAACGGAAACGCGACGGGAACACAACGAAAACACGACGGTGTTTCGTGCCGCCAATTTGATCGGTCTGAGATATTCACAGACCTGTGGCGGAACCTCGCAGGATGATTCAGAACATCGCAAGGTTAGGCGACGCATGAAAATGCCCGGTCATAGTGAGTTCCTCATCGCCGATTGGCGGGTGGCGCCGGCGCAAGGCGTGTTGACCCGCGGGCACGAGGTCGTACGTCTCGAGCCGAAAGCCATGGACGTGCTGGTCTATTTGGCGTCGCGGCCCGGTGAGGTTGTCACGCGGGAGGAACTCGAACGCGACGTCTGGCGCGGTGCGCTGGTCGGCTACGACGCCGTTACCAACACCGTGATCAAGCTGCGGAAAGCACTGCAGGATGACGCCCGGAAACCGCGTTTTTTGGCGACGATTCCCAAGAAGGGTTACCAGCTCATCGCATCGATCACCGATCCCGAGGATGCCGGCGCCCCCGGATCGCTAGCCAACGGTGTGCCCGAAACCCTCCCGCGCCCGTGGCGGCGATGGCCAGCGTGGACCGCAGGGCGTACCGGTACGTTCATTGCGGCGCTGGCGGTGATTGTTGTTCTCGGACTGATGAGTTTATGGATCGTAGACCGTAACCACGGCGGGGAGCCGCCTTCGATCGTGGTGCTGCCGTTCGAAAATCTTAGTGCCGACGCAATGCAGGACTATCTCGCCGATGGCATCACGGAAGACATCATCACGGACCTTTCAAAGCTCTCCAAAATCCTGGTAATAGCCAGTAGTACTTCGTCCACCTTCAAGGGAAAACGGGTCCCGTCGAAACAAATCGGAACGGACTTGAATGTTCAGTACGTACTACGAGGCAGTATCCAGCGCCTGGGTGACAAGGTTCGGGTCACGGCACAACTTTTTGACACGAATACCGGTATCACGACATGGGCACAACGCTACGACAGGACGGTGGCGCAGGTTTTCGCGGTCCAGGACGAGGTGACGCGCAGCATTGTCGAAGCCCTCGCGGTCAAAATCACAAACCAGGAAGAGAGCCTTCTTGCACAACGAGCGACCAACGACCTGAGAGCCTATGACTACTTTCAGGAAGGGCAGCGACTCTTCAATTTCAGCACGAGAGAATACAGTGAACAGGCTCGTGAGGCGTATCGCAAAGCGATAGAGCTTGATCCCGGTTATGGTCGTGCCTACGGTGCGATAGCCGTCACCCTGGCGTTTGACTACCGAAGAGGATGGACCGATACGCCGAACGAGACCCTGGATCGAGGTTTGGAGCTTGCGAAAAAGGCAGTGGCCCTCGACCACGGATCTCCCCAAATCTATTTTGCGCTTGGCTTCGTTCATCTAGCGCGCAAGGAATTCGTTGACGCGGAGAAGGCGGCGGCGCGGTCATTGGAAATTGCGCCAAATTACGCAGACGGGTACGGCCTGCTTGCCCTGATCAGTAACAGCATTGGGCAACCAAGAAGGGCGGTGGCACTTGTCACCAAGGGCATGCGTCTCAACCCCTATTTCACTTGGCAGTATCTCTATGTTCTTGGAACCGCTTATTACATGCTTGGGGACTACGACGCGGCGATAACGACGCTTGAGGAGGCCCAGTCGCGCAATGAGAACGTCGTGCAGACCAAGCAGTTGCTTGCGGCCAGCTACGTCAATGCCGGCCGCCAGGACGACGCGGAGTGGGTGGTCGACCGGCTGCGGATACTGAGCCCAACGGCAACCCTTACCGAAATCGAAAGACACTTGCCGATCGAGCGTCCGGAGCAAATGCGCGCGCTGCTGGACGATCTGCGAAAAGCAGGGTTACCTGAATAGTCTCCGGGCGTCTCTGTCTGCCCAACACCGCGGTATGCGTACCCGGTCGAATAGCCAAAAAATCAACCCGACCGTAACCGACAGCCGGGAGAATCGCACAGCGCGCGCGGGAAAGCCGGTGTGCCAGCAGGGTACTGCTCAAGGGAGGCGAGGATTGGCGCTGGCATACTGATCCGACGACCCCCGGCGCTAGCGCATTCGCAAGCCGTGCTCGTTGCGTGATGTTGTTTGGGCGTAGCCGGTAAGCTCAACGTAACCGCGTCCGGTTACTGCCTTATCGGCGCGCGTGCCGCGCACATCCACCGCGCCCTCCCAGTAGCGCACCGAGACCGCGAGTTCCTGGTCCGCAAGCACCGGCGAAACATCCAACACCAGTTTCGCGCGTGGCACGCTCACGCGCCAACGCGCCGGGTACTCACCGCCGCGCGCAGAGCGCCAGTGATCAAGCACCTCGATGCCAAAATCATCACGCGCCAGCGGGACGGTGCGGCCATCCGGCGCGATCAGCACGCCTGCGCTGAACGGGTCGGCGCGGCCGTCCCGGTTGCGCAGCTGGTAGAGCATCAGTTCACTCCCGTCCGCAAGCTGCAGCGCAAA
>DKBM01000096.1:0-16928 GCA_002451215.1 Proteobacteria bacterium UBA6900 | reverse complement strand
ATTTACGGCAACAAGTGATCACCATGAGCGATGTGCTCGAAAGGTTGGCGGCAGTGCTTGAGGCGCGTAAAGGCGCCGCCGCAGATTCGTCCTATGTGGCCAGCCTCTATTCGAAAGGGCTTGATGCCATTTTGAAGAAGATCGGCGAAGAGGCGACAGAGACCGTGCTCGCTGCGAAAAGCGGTGATCGGGCGAAAATCGTCCATGAAACCGCCGATCTCTGGTTTCACACGCTGGTGCTGCTTGCGCAGCAGGGCCTGAAACCGCAAGATATCCTATCTGAGCTTGAGCGGCGTTTTGGGGTGTCGGGTCACGAAGAGAAGGCCGCTCGCAGCGAGTGACATATCCGCCATGACCGGCATGCGCGAGCCGGTTCTTCCCCGCGATTCATTGGAGAGCAACGATGGGTTCATTCAGTATTTGGCACTGGCTGGTAGTATTGGCCGTCGTGATTATCATTTTCGGCACCAAAAAGTTGCGTAACGTCGGCGGTGATCTGGGTGCGGCGATCCGCAACTTCAAGTCGTCGATGAAGGAAGAAGGCGAGGCCAAACCCGAGCAGGGCGGTACCGAGGAGAAGAAGATCCCCGAGTCCGGCCGCGTGATCGACGCCGAAGTCACCTCGAAGGAAAAGTCCAAGAGCTGAGCCCGCGTTCGCGGGCCTTCCCATGTTCGACGTCAGCTTTTCCGAGCTGCTGCTCATTGCGCTCGTGGCACTTATCGTGCTCGGGCCGCAGCGCTTGCCAGAGGTGGCACGCACCGCCGGGCAGTGGTTGGGGAAGCTGCGGCGGTTTGTATCGGATGTCAAACAGGATCTGGATCGCGAAATGAATCAGTCGGAGCTTGCCGAGTTGCGCAAGCTCAAGGCCGAGCTCGACGATACGCGCCGCGTCATGGAGGACGCTTCGCAGCGCCTGCTGCAGGACGTCAATCCGGTTCCTGCCAATACCGCCGAACCCGCGGCAACCCCCTCGCTCGATACGCTGATGCCGCCACCCGCCAAGCCGGTCGGTAGCGAACACGTCATCGGTACGCCGCTCGCAACCAAGCCGGTGCGCGTGAGGGCGAAGCGCAAGGCGTCGAAGGCGCGGCGCGCGGCAACCAAATCCAAACCCGGGCCCAAAGCCCGCAAGCCCCATGGCCGAGCAAAAAGAATCAAGCGCCGCTGAGGGCAGTTTCATCTCGCACCTCCTCGAGTTGCGCGATCGCCTGATTCGCGCGGTGCTGGCAGTGCTGCTTATCTTCCTCGCGCTGGTGGCGTTCGCGAACGATATTTACTCGGTGCTTGCGCGACCGCTGCTGGCGGCACTGCCGCAAGGCGCGACCATGATTGCGACCGAAGTGGCCTCGCCGTTTCTCACGCCCATCCGGCTGACCGCGATGGTGTCAGTAGTCATTGCGATGCCAATGGTGCTTTACCAGCTTTGGGCCTTCATTGCGCCGGGGCTCTATCGGCACGAGAAGCGCCTTGCGATGCCGCTGCTCATCTCCAGCGTGCTGCTGTTCTACGGCGGAATGGCATTCGCGTATTTCGTCGTCTTCCCGATGGTGTTCCAGTTCCTCGCCAAGGTGACCCCAGTCGGTGTCATGATGATGACCGATATCAAGGCTTACCTCGATTTCGTGTTTGCGCTGTTCTTTGCCTTCGGCATTGCCTTCGAGGTTCCGGTTGCCGTGATCATCCTGGTCGCGATGGGGGTGGTGAGCCCGCAGACACTCGCAGCGAAGCGCTCCTATGTCATCGTCGGTATCTTTGTGGCGGCAGCAATCCTGACGCCACCGGACGTCGTGTCACAGCTTCTCATGGCCGGTCCGATGTGGCTGCTGTATGAGCTGGGCATCGTCTTGTCCCGCTGGCTGGTTCGCCAGCGCAAAGAGGGACAGGACGAGGGCGCTGAGGCTGAATTTGACGAGCGCGAGCGCAAGTTACTCGAGCTTGAAGAAAAGAAGACGCGGGAATAGGGTCACGCGTCCGGTCGTCTATGCTGGTATGCGTGCGCCGCTGTTCGCTCTGCTGCTGGGCCTCGTGGCATGTCTGCCATCGCTGGCGGCTGATGGTGCGCTTGTCAACCGCATGCGAGGGCACCCCTCGCCGTACCTTGCCATGCACGCCGACGACCCGGTGGCGTGGCAGGACCTGAACGCCGCGGTGCTGGCGCGCGCGCGCCGCGAGGGCAAGCTGGTGTTGCTCTCCATTGGCTACTTCACCTGCCACTGGTGCCACGTGATGCAGCGCGAGAGCTTCCGCAATCGCGAGATCGCCGCGTTGCTCAACCGTTATTTCATTCCGGTCAAGGTCGATCGTGAGCTCGAGCCGGCGCTTGACGCGCGCATGATGGAGTTCGCCGAATCGAGCCGTGGGCAGGGCGGTTGGCCGCTCAACGTATTCCTCACGCCCCAGGGCCATCCGCTGTTTGCAGCACTCTATGCTCCGCCCGCTGAATTCAAGGAGATCCTCACGCGCCTGAACGAGCTTTGGACCAAGGACCGCGCCGCGCTCATGCGGCTGGCCGCGGCCGAGGCCGGCGGTGGCAAGGGGCCGGGGAAGGCGGAGATCGACGGTGCGGAGGCGCGTCGCTACGCCAACGCGCTGCTCGATGCGGTTGCCGGGAATGCGGACGACATCAATGGTGGCTTCGGGAATCAGAGCAAGTTCCCGTCGGTGCCGCAGCTCGAGTTTCTGTTGGCGAGGCACGTCGCCCAGCCGGACGCCAAGCTTGCGGCGTTTCTCGATCTGACGCTCGGAAACATGGCTTCGTTCGGGTTGCATGACGAACTCGGTGGCGGTTTCTTTCGTTACACCGTTGACCCCAACTGGAAGACCCCGCATTTCGAGAAGATGCTCTATGACAACGCGCTGCTCGCTCGTCTGTATCTGCACTCGGCGCGGGTGCTGAAGCAGCCGCGCTACGAGCAGATTGCGGCCGAAACCCTTGAATTCATGGAGCGCGAGCTGAAGCGCCCCGATGGTGGATACATCGCTGCGCTCTCTGCAGTCGATGACCATAACATTGAGGGCGGGTACTACCTGTGGAGCGACGCTGAACTGGGCAAGCTCCTGAACCCGAATGAGCTCAAGATCGCGCGGTCCGCTTGGGGAATGTCGGACGCTGCACCGTTCGACGCCGGGCATTTGCCGATGCATGTCCGGGAAGCGGCAGAAGTCGCCCGGCAAGTCGGCAAGGGCCCGGCCGCGGTGCAGGAACAGCTTGCGAGCGCGGCAAGCAAGCTGCGCGCGGCCCGCGCGCAACGCGCGTTACCGCGCGATACCAAAGTGCTGGCCGGATGGAACGGCCTTGCGCTCACAGCGCTGGTCGAGGCCGCGCAGACTACCGGCGATCCACGCTATCGCCAGCGCGCCGAGGCATTGCATGGCGTGCTCGCAACGCATTTCTGGGACGGGAAGTCGCTGCGGCGCGCGGTAAGCGCCGGGCTTCCTGCGGGCAGCGTAGCGCTTGAGGATTATGCATACGTTGGTGAAGCGCTGGTCGCCTTTGGGGCGCTGTCGGGGCGCAAGGCCGATTTGGCGCTTGCCCGCAAGGTGATCGATGATGGTTGGCGACGCTTCTATGGCAAGCAGGGGTGGCGGTTGAGCGAATCGGCGTTGGTCGCCGGGCGCGCGGGTGATGATGCTGTGGTCGATGGGCCACTGCCGTCTCCGTCCGCGACCCTGATTGCCGCGACGCTCGAGCTTGCCGAACGCAGTTCCGACAACGCGCTGCGCCAGCGGGCGCTCGGCGCCCTAAACAGCGGACACGCCCAACTCGCAGCCGATCCGTTCTGGCATGCGACCCACATCGCGGTAATGCTCGCCGCGCAGTAGCTCCTGTTCAGCGTTACTGCGTCTGGCCCATCTGTTGCGGACGCTCGATGGCAGTAACGCTTAGGACATTTTCCTTGTTGTCGCGCAGCACCGTGAGATGGACTTTCGCGCCCGGCCGGCGGCTCGCGATGCTCAACAGGGCATCGCGTGGCTCGGTGATGCGCTGCCCATCGATGGCGAGAATCACATCCCCGAGTTTTAGTCCGGCCCGATCCGCCGGCCCGTCGCGCAGCACACCCACCACCACGACCCCGGTAACCTTGGGCAGATCCAGTGCGTCAGCGATTTCCGGTGTGACCGCCTGTGCCGAGACACCGAGCCAGCCACGCAGCGCCCGGCCATGTTCGACGATATCTTCAAACACCGCCTGCGCCATGCTCGTCGGGATCGCAAATCCGATGCCGAGGCTGCCACCGGTGCTGGAAAATATCGCGGTATTGATACCGACGAGGCGGCCACGTGCATCGACCAGCGCGCCACCCGAGTTGCCGGGATTGATTGCAGCGTCGGTCTGGATGAAGTTCTCGAACATGTTGATGCCGAGCCGGCTGCGGCCGGTGGCGGATACGATACCCATGGTCACCGTCTGGCCGACGCCGAACGGATTGCCGATGGCGAGCACCACATCCCCGACCTGCAGTCGCCCGGAATCACCAAGGTTAATTACCGGCAGTTTCTTCAGTTTGATCCTGAGGACCGCGATATCGGTATCTGGATCGGTGCCAACCACCACCGCCTCGGCCGTGCGCCCGTCGCGCAGACCGACCTTGATGGCATCGGCGCCACGGATCACATGATTGTTGGTAAGGATGTAGCCCTTGTCGCTGATGATGACGCCCGAGCCGAGGCTGTTCTGTATCCGTTCGCGCGGCTGGAGTTCGCCGCCGAAGAAGCGACGGAAATCATCGAAGAACGGGGTGCGCCGCTCGCGGACGACCTTGGCCGTGTTGACGTTTACGACGGCCGGAGCGGCCCGTTCGACGGCTGCAGCGTAGGAAACTGGCCCCTCGCTTGGGCGGGCAGCGCCCGGCGCCTGTTCACGGATGATCTCCACGGTCTGGGGGCCCGAGAAAATTCGCGGCCAGAGCCAGCTCAGGATCAGGGCCGTGGCAAGGCCCAAAGCGGCCGCCTGGGCCAGAAATTTCAGGATTGAACGAATACGGTCATTCATGGCGGGGCGAATTGTACTTGGTCTTGACCAGGGTCAAGGCGAAATGTCAAAAAGCGCTACAAATTAAGCCAAAATTGCGTGTTTCGCTTGACTCAATCGGAGGCCTGTATCATCCTATGCGCCGCTTTCGGCCCGGGCAACCGCCGCCAACCGCGAATAACGACGACATCGTCCAGACATTACGCCAATAGGCGTAATTTTTTTTCAAGCAACAACTTTAAGGGGGCTTCATGAGCGAAGAGGCTGCTGATCCCGGCCGCCGTCGGTTCCTCACACTTGCCACCACGGCAGTGGGTGCCGTGGGAACCGTTTATGCCATCACACCCTTCGTCAAGAGCATGCTGCCGAGCGCCCGCGCCAAGGCCGCCGGCGCACCGGTCGAAGTGGACATCAGTATGCTCGAGCCTGGCCAGCTGCTCACCGTCGAGTGGCGCGGCAAGCCGGTGTGGATCCTGAAGCGCACGCCGGCGATGCTCGAGTCGCTTACCAAGCACGACAGTTTGCTTGCCGATCCTGCTTCCAAGGTCGCGGACCAGCAGCCCGCCTATGCACAGAATGTCGCGCGCTCGATCAAGCCCGACATCCTGGTGCTGGTCGGTATCTGTACACATCTCGGTTGCTCGCCGGACAAGCGCCTCGATGCGGGCGCGGTATCGGGACTCGGTGATGACTGGCCGGGCGGTTTCTTCTGTCCCTGCCACGGTTCCAAGTTCGATCTTGCCGGGCGCGTGTACAAGAACGTGCCGGCACCGACCAACCTGCCGGTGCCGCCCTACATGTTCCTGACCGATACCCGCATCGAGATTGGCACAGACAAGAAAGGAGCCGCGTGATGCTAACTAACCTTCTTGCCTGGATTGATGAGCGTTTTCCGCTGACCAAGGTCTGGAACGAGCATCTCGCCGAGTACTACACGCCGAAGAACTTCAACTTCTGGTACTTCTTCGGCTCGCTCGCGATGCTGGTGCTGGTGATCCAGATCCTCTCCGGCCTGTTTCTCGCCATGCACTACAAGCCCGACACCGGGCTTGCGTTCGCGTCGGTCGAGTACATCATGCGCGACGTTGAGTGGGGCTGGCTGATCCGTTACATGCACTCCACCGGTTCCTCGGCGTTCTTCATCGTCGTGTATCTGCACATGTTCCGCGGCCTGCTGTACGGTTCGTATCGCGGCCCGCGCGAACTGATCTGGCTGATCGGCATGGTGATCTTCGTGGCGCTCATGGCCACGGCCTTCCTCGGTTACCTGTTGCCATGGGGCAACATGTCGTACTGGGGCGCGCAGGTGATCATCTCCCTGTTCGACGCCATCCCGTTCGTTGGTCCAAGCCTTGCCGAGTGGCTCCGCGGCGACTTTGTAGTGTCGGACGCGACGCTCAACCGCTTCTTCGCGTTGCACTTCTTCATCCCGGTGATCATTCTGCCGGCGCTGGTGTTCGTGCATATCGTGGCATTGCACAAGGTTGGTTCCAGCAATCCCGACGGCATCGAGATCAAGAAGAAGAAGGGACCGGACGGTAAGCCGCTCGACGGCATCCCGTTCCATCCGTACTTCACGGTCAAGGATATCGCCGGTGTGGCAGTGTTTCTGATGTTCTTTTCGGCGGTGCTCTTCTTTGCGCCGGAGCTGGGCGGCTGGTTCCTGGAGCCGGACAATTTCGTGCCAGCCAACATCCTGCAGACGCCGACCGAAATCGTGCCGCTCTGGTACTTCACGCCGTTCTATTCGATCCTGCGCGCGGTCACGACCGACATGATGCGTTTCGGACTGCTTCCGTTCATGGCGGTCGTAGGCGGATTGGCGATCTACAGCGCGCGCGACATGATGATGCGTGCAGTCGTGGCGGGCGCCACTGCGGCCATCCTGCTCGGACTCTTCATGATGGAGGCCAAGATCTGGGGCGTCATCATGATGGGGCTTTCGATCGTGCTGTTCTTCCTTCTGCCGTGGCTTGACCGCTCGCCGGTCAAGTCGATTCGCTATCGCGGCTGGATGTACAAGACCGCGCTCACGCTATTCTCGGTGAGCTTCGTGATCCTCGGCTATCTCGGCACCAAGAGCCCGGAGGCCATCAGTCTGTTCCTGATGAAGAACGTGTACTGGGTTCAGATCTTCACCATTGTGTACTTCGCGTTCTTCCTGTTCATGCCGTGGTACACGACACTCGACAAGACAAAGCCGGTTCCGGAAAGGGTGACCCCGTGATGAAGAAGCTCCTGATCCTGTTGTCGCTGGCCGCGCTGCCGGTCGCCGGGTTCGCCGCCGGTGGCGAACACGCCAAACTCGATGCGGTGAAGATTGACCTGTCCGACAAGACATCGCTTCAGCGCGGCGCGCGCATCTTCGTGAACTACTGCCTGTCCTGCCATTCGGCGGCCTACATGCGCTACAACCGCATGGGCAAGGACCTCGGCATTTCGGAGGAGCTGGTGAAGGACAACCTGCTTTTCGCGGCCGACAAGGTCGGCGACCTGATGAAGGCGGTCATGCCGGCTGAGGAAGCGAAAGCGGCGTTCAGCACCGTGCCACCCGATCTCAGCGTCATCGCGCGTGCGCGCAAGCCCGCCTGGCTGTACACCTATATGCGCAGCTTCTACCGCGATGACAAGGCGCCAAGCGGCTGGAACAACACCGTGTTCCCGCATGTCGCCATGCCGCATGTGCTCTACGAATGGCAGGGCCACCAGCGCGCCATCTTCAAGCAGGGCGGTACGTTCGATCGCTTCGAACTGGTCCGTCCCGGCAGCATGAGCACCGAGGACTACGACAAGGCAATGCGCGACCTCGTCAACTTCCTTGTCTATCTCGGCGAGCCCGCCAAGCTCGAGCGCTACCAGCTCGGCGTGTGGGTGCTGCTGTTCCTCGTCGTATTCTTCGTCTTCGCCTACCTGCTGAAGAAAGAGTACTGGAAGGACGTGCATTGATCGCGGCCTTCCGGCCGGCATCGGGGAAGGGGGCCATGTGCCCCCTTTCGCCGCTTGGCAGAAGTGCCCATCCGTTGGAGTAAGGCCATGTCGATACCCGCAAGCCGCAAGCCGATCATGACGCTCTACGTGGGCGCGACCGACCCGCAGAGCCATCGCACGCGAATCGTCCTGTACGAGAAGGACGTCGAGTGCCAGGTGGTCGAGGTCGATCTCAACAAGAAACCGCGTGAGCTGGGCGAGCTCAATCCCTACAACCAGGTGCCGACCATGGTGGATCGGGACATGGTGCTGTACGACTCGCACATCATCAACGAATACCTCGATGAGCGATTGCCGCATCCGCCGCTGATGCCGGTCGATCCGGTGTCGCGCGCCAAGGCACGGCTGCTACTGATGCGCTTCGATCGTGACTGGTACAGCCTGTTGCCAGACATCGAAGCCGGCGACAAGCGCACCGCGCAGAAGGCACGCAACGCATTGCGCGACGGCCTCACGGTAATCTCGCCTATCTTCAAGGAGCACAGCTTCATCCTCGGTGAGGAGTTCTCGCTGGTGGATTGCTCGCTGGCGCCGCTCCTCTGGCGCCTCGGGCTCTGGCATATTGAGCTGCCGCGCCAGGCCAAGCCCCTGCTCGACTACGCGGAGCGGCTGTTTGTGCGCAAGGCGTTTCGCCAGAGCCTCACTGAAGCCGAAAAGGCGATGCGCGGCAAGGGCTGAGCCGGCGCGCGCGCCGCATGACGCCCCTCAAATACCATCTGCTTCGCGCCGCCTACGACTGGGCGGTGGAGAACAGCCTCACGCCGCATGTCATCGTCGATGCCACTGGTACGGATGTCATGGTACCGGCGCGCTTCGTGGAGAACGGTCGTATCGTGCTGAACGTGAGCCCGCAGGCGGTCCAGGCCTTTCATTTCGACGCTGATTCCATCGCCTTCAGTGCCCGCTTCGGCGGTGTGCCGCAGAACGTGCATGTGCCGCTCGCCTCGGTGCTCGCAGTCTATGCGCGCGAGACCGGTCAGGGTGTTTCGTTTCCCACCGACCGCGATGAAGCCGCAGCAACCTCCGAGCCGGACAAGACACCTCCGGATGGCTCGGCGCCACGCAAGGGTCCGGCCCTCAAGATCGTGAAGTAACCCGGCGCGGTTGACGCTCCGCGGCCACGCGTGTTGAGCTAGTCGCACCGCAAACGGACGGTGCAGACCCACATGATCGAGATCATTCAGGCTGACATCACCACGCTCGAAGTGGATGGCATCGTCAATGCCGCCAATTCAACCTTGCTCGGCGGCGGGGGCGTGGATGGCGCCATTCACCGTGCTGCCGGTCCGGAGTTGAAGAAATTTTGCGAGACGCTTGGTGGTTGCCCGACCGGCGAGGCGAAGATCACGCCCGGCTTCCGGCTCCCCGCCAAACACGTGATCCACACTGTTGGACCCGTGTATCACGGCGGCAATTCGAATGAGGCCACGCTGCTTGCCAATTGCTACCGCAATTCGCTCGAACTCGCGCTCCAGCACGGCGTGCGCAGCATCGCGTTTCCCTCCATCAGCACCGGCGCCTACGGCTATCCCAGGGAAGAGGCAGCACGAATTGCCGTTAAGGTGATGCACGAATATGAAGCTCGTTTCGAGCGCATTGTCGCCTGCTGTTTCAGCGCGGCCGACAAGGCTCTGTACGAGAGTGCTTTGGCTCGCAGCTAGAGCGACAGGTGCGAGCACCCGAAGCTGCAACTGGCTGTCACTTTATACTTAGAAAAAGCGAGGACTCCACAATGAAACACATTCACAGCTATTACTCGCCAAATGATTTGTATAACAAGATCATTGAGGGGCTCAATGAAATGGGCAAGGATTTGTCCAAGATCACGTTTGATGATCTGAAGCCAGTGGATGAATTTCATATCCGCAGTGATACCGCAACGAAGGAGCTGATTAAGCTCTCCAGAGTCACGCCGGAGATGCATATCCTGGATGTCGGCTGCGGTTTGGGCGGTGCCGCACGTCGTTTGTCACATGAAACAGGCTGTCGTGTGACCGGTATTGATTTGAGCGATGAATACATTGATGCCGCAGAAAGACTGACGCAATTATTCAACCTGCAGGAACGTGTGAAATTTCATGCCGCAAGTGCGCTTGCATTGCCGATTGATGACGATACATTTGACGGCGCCTTGTCGATCCAGATGAATATGAATGTCGAGGATAAACTGGGGTGGCTAAAGGAAGTGTATCGTGTACTCAAGCCCGGCGGTCGCGCTGTTTTGTATGAGCTGTGCGGTAACAAGAACACACCAGTGTATTTTCCAGTGCCGTGGGCGCAGGACAGCTCCATGAGTTTTCTGGTGCCGCCGGAGTCATTCCGCGATGTCATAACATCCGCCGGTTTTGATATTGATGTCTGGAACGACAAGACTGATCTCGCACGGAAGGCCTTTGCAGATATGATGGAACCGGTGGGTGAGCCGAATTTGCCGGAACTGGGTACGCATCTGCTGGTTGGAAACGACATCCTCACCAAGGCCTACAATCTGCGTCGCAATCTTGACGAGGAACGCGTCAGCCTGATCGAGACCGTCGCGGTAAAACGCGATTCCTGAAATGGGTGGTGATATTTTGGTAGTCACGAGAAGGGCGCCCAACAAAATGCTCAAGATCGTTTTCTTTCGCTCACCGGGACACCGCAAGTACGCCGCCGCCGAACCAAAGCGTTAGGGATCTGAGTGATGAGCGACACGCTAGACAATATCTTCGCCTCTTACGTGAACCAGGGAACGCTCGAAGAAGCGGCAGCCTGGATGGCGACGTTGACGCGGAATCACCCGGAGCTCGCGGAAGATTTCATCACCGCGCTGCAAAAGGGTATAACGGCGGCGTCCAAGGGCGACCGGTCTGTTGTCGAAGCGGTCAACGCCGGTGGGCATCGGGTGTCGACAACCAAGGAAGCGGGCGAGCGCTGCCTTGAGCTGCTTGCCCTTTATTCGAAGTTACTGCGGAAACAACCCTAGCACGTTGCCTGATCTAGACGTGCATGACAGTGGCGTATTCTCCGGAATTCCGCTTCAGGGCGCCGGCAAGACTTTGCCGGGATTGAGGATTCCCTTCGGGTCGAATTCCTTCTTGATAGCGCGCATGAGTGCAAGAGTGGCCGGCTCGATGGCGCGTGCCATAAAGTCGCGCTTGGCGACGCCAATCCCATGTTCGCCGGAGAGCGTGCCCCCGAGCGCGAGCACCAGGTCGAATACACGCGACAGGCAGGGCAGGGCATTCTTTTCCTGCGTCGGGTCCTGGGTGTCGTAGAGCAGATTCACGTGGATGTTGCCGTTGCCGGCGTGGCCGAAGTTAACGATCGGGATTCCGAACTCCTTGCTGAGTGCGCTGAGTCCATCGATTAGTTCCGGAATGCGTGATACCGGCACGACCACGTCTTCGTTGAGCTTGTTGGGGGCAATGTTGCGCAGCGCCGGCGAAAGTGCCTTGCGCGTTGCCCACAGCGCCGCAACCTCCTCGGCACTGGTTGCGACGGCAAAACTCAGGCAGCCGTGATTGCGTGCCGCACGATCGATGGCACCGACCGCGGCGGTCATGGCCGCCTCCGGCCCGTCGACCTCTATCATGAGCATCGCCCCGGCTCCATGCGGTAGCGCGGCCTTGGAGTAACCGCGCACCATCTCGATGGAGGCGTGGTCCATCAACTCCAGCGCGCATGGCACAATCGGCTGCGCCATGATGTCCGTCACCGCCTCGGTGGCGGAGTGGATATCGCGGTAGACCGCCTGCAGGGTGCGTCGTGCTTCCGGCAATGGCGTGAGCTTGAGCGTGGCTTCGGTCACGATCGCGAGCGTTCCCTCCGAGCCGATGATGAGGCGCGTGAGGTCGTAACCCACGACGCTCTTGGTCGTGTACACCCCGGTGTGAACAATCTCGCCGCTGCCGGTCACGGCCGTGAGGCCGAGCACGTTTTCCCGGGTGGCGCCGTACTTGACCGCGCGCGGCCCAGCGGCGTTCACCGCCACGTTGCCGCCAACGGTGCAATAGGCCGCACTGGTCGGATCCGGCGGCCAGAAAAAACCGTGCGTCGCGGCAGCATCCTGAACGTTCTGATTGGTGACGCCAGCCTCAACCCGCATGAAACGATTGGCCCCATCCGTGACGAGAATCCTGTCCATGCGCTCCAACGTGAGCACGACGCCGCCTTGCAGTGGCACCGTGCCACCGGCCGTGCCGGTTCCGCGCCCGCGGGCGAGGAGCGGGACGCCGTGGGCATGGCAGGCGCGCACCACCGCGGCGACCTGATCGGTTTGTGTGGCGTATACCACGGCATCGGGCAGCGCATGGCGGCGCGAGTTGTCGTAGCCGTAGGGGTAGCGGTCGGCGGGATCGGTGAGGAGGTTTTCTCTGCCGACCGCCGCCGCAAGCGCCGAGCGCATCTCGCGGGACAGCTCAGACTTCACGGACGCCTAACCGTTTCGCTCGTCGCCGAGGAGATCGACGCGAGGGCCGCGCGACGAAACTGAAGCCCTGCTCGCTTCGCTCGTTCGTTCTGTCTCTTGAGTAGTCGCGATTGCGGCTTTCGTCTAGTCATTATGATGAACGGATGCGCGCGAGCAGGGCGGTGGTGGAGCGGTCGAAACGGAAAGGGATGGAGTGGACCTTGCCGCCATAGCTCGTGACCAAGTCATTACCGACAATGCGCTCAGGTGTCCAGTCGCCGCCCTTCACGAGATGGTCGGGTCTTACGAGTTTGATCAGTTCGAGCGGCGTGTCTTCCGCGAACGGCACCACCAGACTCACGCAACCAAGCGCGGCCAGCACCGCCATGCGGTCATCGAGGGAATTGACCGGGCGATCCCCTCCCTTGGCGAGTTTGCGCACCGACTCGTCAGTGTTCACGCCGATCACGAGGCTTTGGCCGAGCTGAGCAGCCTCCTCGAGGTAGGCCACATGGCCGCGATGCAGGATGTCGAAACAGCCGTTGGTGAAAACCACCGGGCGTGGGAGCGCCGCGACGCGCGCGCCAAGCGCGGCGCGCTCGCGCACGATCTTGGTTTCGCTGGAAAGCGGTTGCGCCATGTGCAGGGGTGTTGGTCCGGCGGATCAGGTCTGACCGAGCAGCTGGTAGTCGATAAGGTCGCACAGGCAGTGGATGACCAGCCCATGCACCTCCTGGATGCGGGCGGTGGTCGGCCCGCGCACGCAGATGTTGATGTCATCGCCGCGCAGTAGGTTGTTCATATCGCCGCCGCTTCGGCCATTCAGCGCCACCACCAGCATTTCACGCTCGTGCGCGGCCTGCACCGCACGCAGCACGTTCGGCGAGTTGCCCGAGGTGGTGATGGCGAGCAGCACGTCGCCCGATTGTCCGAGCGCACGCACCTGCTTCGCGAACACGTCGTCGAAGTGGTAGTCGTTGGCGATCGAGGTAAGGGTGGAGGTGTCGGTAGTGAGCGAGATCGCCGGTAGCCCCGGGCGCTCCCGCTCGAAGCGGTTCAGCAGTTCCGCCGAGAAGTGCTGGGCGTCGGCTGCCGAGCCGCCATTGCCGCATGCCAGCACCTTGCGATCGTTCAGCAGCGCTTGAAGCATCTGCTGGCCGGCCTCAGTGATAATGGGCGCAAGCTCCTCCATCGTGTCACGGATGGTGAGCATGCTTTCCTGAAAGTGACCTTTCACGCGCGTGAGCAGCACGGTCGGGTCGGTAGTGCCCTGCGCAGTACCTCGTGCCATGGGTGGCAATATCCTTAGAACGCGTTGGTGAGCCAGTCGATCGTCGGCGCGGCGGGGTCGCCGCTTACGGAGACAATATCAAAACGGCACGGTCGGTTGCAGTCCCCGTCGGCCTGCAGGTAGTGCTCGGCACTGGCGCGCAGCTTGCGCTGCTTCTGGACCCCGACCGTTTCGGCCGGGGAGCCGAAGCGGTGATCGCGGCGAAACCGCACCTCGACGAACACCAGTGTCCGGGCGTCACGCATGATCAGGTCGATTTCGCCATGTTGCGTGCGGTAATTGCGCGCAATGAGCTTCAGGCCCTGGCGCTTGAGGTGCATCAGCGCGGCGTCTTCGGCCGCGCGCCCCTGCACCAGATGCGGCGCGTCGGCCGCCATCAACCCTCCGGCGTGGCTTCGACTTCGAGGTGCTGGCGGATCTTGAGCGAGGTATCGATGAGCTTCGGCGCGCCTCGACTGAACTGCGCCCAGGTGAGCTGGCGCTGCAGTCGACCGCCGCGATCGAGCGAGAGCGTGCTGGTCACGCCGCCGAAGCGCGCGGCGGCGTCAGTGCTGATCTGGTTCAGATGAGGCAGGATCGAGTAGCTGTCGATGCCGAGGGCGTAGAGCCGATCTAGGTCGCTCTGGGCGTGCGGCCAGTTGCCCTGCACGCGCCGGCGTAACTCTTCGAGTTTGCCGCTGTGCACCAGCATCCACGGCATGTCGGCGAACAGCACGCCGTTCAGGTCCACGTCGTGGCGCGAGTCGATGCGACCAGTGAAAATGTGCGACGTCGAGTAGACCGGCACACGAACGGCGCGGTAGAAGTCGAGTTGCGGCTTTATCAAGCGTCCGCGCTTGGCATCGGCCACGAGGAAGATGAAATCGAGGTCCTGGCGCGGGCGTGGCTCGAACTGCAGTTTCTGCTTGATCTTGTTGGCGAGCAGGTCCTTGCGCTGCTCGCTCTGGGCGATGTTTAGCAATGACTTGATCGAGTCGGAATGATCGCCTTGTCCCTCGGTGTATGACGCATTGGCCAGAACCAGCCCACCGAGCCGCTGCCAGTGATCGACGAAAGCGCTTTGCATGCGCTGGCCCCAGGGGCTATCGGGATAGAGCACGGCGGCGCGCCGGTGGCCGTCGAGATAGGCGCGCTCCGCGACTTGACGGGCTTCCTGTTCGGGCGGCAAGCCGAACTGGAACAGATTGCGCGCACTTGCCCCGGAGAGCTGGAGATCGGTGTGACTGAGCAGAAGCGTCGGCACGCTGAGCGTTGATTTCTGCAGAATGGCATCGGCTGCCTCGCGCCCGAGCGGCCCGACCACGACCTGTGCGCCATCCGCAACCGCCTGCTTGTAGAGCTCCGCGGCCTGTAGTGGATCGGCGCCGAAGTCATAGACCTTGACAGTCGGCTTGTCCGGACGCGGATCCAAGCCCTGCATGCCGAGGAAACCGTCCCGCACCGCCTCGGCGGCAACGGAGAAGTCCGAGCTAAGTGGCAGCAGCAGCGCGATACGCTCGATGCGACTGATCAGGCCCGCGGCGGGCTTCACGAGCGATGCGAGCAGGGCCTCGGAGGCCGGATGTTTTGGATAGGCCCTGCGCCAGTTCTCGATGGCCGGTCCCATGCGACCGGCATTATCAATAGAGGCGAGGGCGAGCTCGATCCAGCCAGCGAGCACCGGCTCGCGCGCCATGTTGAGTTCCGCGGCGAGGCGCGCACGCGGCATGGCATCCAGTATGTTCCATAGCTGTTTCTGGTTGTCGGCGATGGCGTCCGTGCCGACGATGTACTGTTCGCGATTAATGAGGTTGCGGACCGCGCCGATAGGGTTGTCGAGCGCGAGTTCCGCCTGTGCGCGCACGCGAAACACCTCGGCAAGCAGGTCGGGGTTGAGCTTGCGCGCCCGGGCGGCTTCGTCGAGTACCCGGATGGCCTTCTCGTGCGCGCCCTCGGCGCTGAGGATGCGTGCCTGCAGGATCTGGCGGCGGGTAAAAAATGAGCTGTCGAGCCCGGTGAGATCGGTTTGTTCGAGCAGATAGCGGGCCTCGCGCAGCTGGCCAGCGCGAATGAGATTGTCGGCGGCGCGCAGCTCGAAGTGCTGCTTGCTGGGCGGGCGACTGGCCTGCGCGAGGCGGCCATACTCGCGCGCAGCGATGACGAACTCGCCGTCACGCTCAGCCTTTTCGGCGACACTGCTATCGGCAGTCGGCTCGGCCACTCCCGGTGCACCCACGCGCGTGGTTTCGCAACCGGCGAGCACGACTGCCGCGAGCACGACCAGCAGCGACCAGCGAATAGGCTTCATTACGGTTCCTGTTTAGAATGCGGCTAGAGTCTGGCGTGGAGGCGGTTGTGTCGCAGCGTGTCGGTACACTTTATATTGTCGCCACGCCCATCGGTAACCTCGAGGACCTGACGCCGCGCGCCGTGCGCGTGCTCAAAGAAGCAGATCTCATCGCGGCGGAAGACACGCGCCACAGCGGCAAGCTTGCCGCGCACTTTGGCATCGCAACCCGCATGATTGCGGTGCATGATCACAATGAACGCGAGCAAGTCCCTCGCCTGATCGAGTCCCTGAAAGTCGGTAAGTCTATCGCATTCATCAGCGACGCCGGTACCCCGCTGGTGAGCGATCCCGGGTTCCCGTTGGTGCGCGCCGCGCGCGCGGAAAGCCTGCCGGTGGTGCCGATCCCGGGCCCCTGCGCCGCCATCGTGGCACTTTCGGTTGCCGGACTCCCATCGGACCGTTTTGTATTTGAGGGGTTCCCGCCGCCCAAGTCTGGCCCGCGGCGCCAACGCTTCGCCGAGTTGTGCGAGGACCCGCGCACACTCGTCTTCTACGAGAGCCCCCATCGGGTGCTGGAATGTCTTGCAGACATGGTGGCCGTATTCGGTGCCGAGCGCGAGGCGGTCGTGGCGCGAGAACTCACCAAGCAGTTCGAAACCGTGCGCGGGGATTCCCTTGGGGCGCTAGAAGTATGGCTCCAGACCGACAGCGAACAGCTGCGCGGCGAATTCGTGATTCTATTGCACGGGGCGGAGCGCACCGAGCAGCAGGTGGCGCAGGCCGAAGCCGAGCGGGTGTTGCGGATACTGCTCACGGAGTTGCCGGTCAGCCAGGCGGCCGCGCTGGCCGCCAAGATCGCCGGCGCGAAAAAGAATGAGCTCTACGAACTGGCTCTGCGTCTCAAATCCTAGGATCCCCCAGAACGATGCCGCCGACTGGTATAATCGTCGGTGGAGTCGGCCAGACAGTCGCTGCGCGCAAGCGTAGAGGAAAGTCCGGGCTCCACAGGGCAAGGTG
>DKBM01000017.1:0-4780 GCA_002451215.1 Proteobacteria bacterium UBA6900 | reverse complement strand
TCCAGACTCGTCTCGATTGCCTGCGCAATCGCGCGCGCGTTGGCGCGGTGGTGCTGTGCGGCGTCGCGCTGACCCTGCGAAGCAAGCAGACGAGCCAGTGCAGCCTGCGTGTCCATCTGCAGTCGCACGCGGCCGATCTCCTGCGCCAGCGCCGCGGCACGGGACAACTCTGTTTGCGCCGCGATGTAGTCTTGTTCTACAAACATGGCTTCACCGCGCCAGCGTCGTGCGACTGCCTCGAGTTCGCGCAGGCCGTTCGGTTCGGCGATCGCGAGCAGTTCGTCACCATACGCGCGGCAGTGGCTCGCATCGCCCTGCGCGAGCGCAATTTCCGCCAACCCGTCGAGACACCGGACCATCATGTATCGCTCCGAGGCGCGACGCGTTTGTTCCAGCGTGGCTTGCAGCCCCGACGTGTCGACCTTTTGCCCGAGCCCCGATCGCGCGACAGCAAGGTGCGTGTCGATCGAGGCGCGCCAGAACAGGATGCCGGTGTCGCGCCCGAGTGCGAGTCCGCGCTCCAGATGTTCGATCGCCAGTTCATTCAAGCCCAGGTCCAGCAGGAGATGACCAATACCATTGAGAGCGATGAGCTGATAGCGCACCTGATTGAGACTCTCAAGCCACCGCAGGGTTTTTTGCATGCCGGTCCACGCCTCGCCGTATTGGCCAGTACAAGCCCGGACGTGGTCAATCCCGAGCAGCGTGGGTCCAAAGTGCCACTGCAAGTCCGCGGTTCGCGCGATATCGAGCGCCGCCTCGAAGTTGGCCATGGCACGAGGGTAGTCGCCGAGCCCCTTGGTGCCGATACAGGCATGCCCGATCATCATCAGGTTCTCGGACTCGTAACTCTTGTCGCCAATGCCGCGGGCCAGCTCGAGTGACCGGGTGTAACACGCGATGGCGGGCAGGGGCTCTGCGCTGGCAAAGTGCGCCTCACCGCGACCGTGGTAGGCCTGCACTGCGACGAGGTCGATGAAACCCATGCGCTCGCAGATTTCGACCGCTTGCTGGTGGAAACTGATCGCGTGAAGGTTCTTCCCGGTGCTCCACGCCACAGTCCCGAGATGGTAGAGGGTATCGGCGGCATGGCGCTCATCGTTCATCAGGCGCGACTCCCGCAGCGCTTCGGTGAGGCACGCGGTCGCCTCGTCATACTGGTCGGCGCGCCGATAGGCCATGCCCAACTGAATCATGGCGTCGCGCGTCTTTTCGCGTTCCCCGCCAGCGCGCAACGCATCAATGACGCGGCGCATGTCAGCGACGGCGCCTTGCGTCTGCCCGGCCTGGGCGCGCGCAGCCCCACGCTGTTCGTAGAGCGCCAGGCGTTGCGCTGCGTCCAGTGCTTCCGGGTGCTGCTCGGCCAGAGCGACCGCGCGATCCAGCCAGTGCAGGGCATCGCGCATCGAAAATAGCCGCTGCGAGTGTTCCCCCGCGAGGACAAGGTAACGGAGTGCCTTCGACCAGGCGTGCGCGCGATCGTAGTGCTCCGCCAACTGCGCGTCGCGCTCATGCGTTGCGTCTTCGCCAAGACGCTCCAGGGCCTCGGCCACCGACTGGTGCAACCGTCGGCGCCGCGCGCCACCGATATCGCGATAGACCACCTCGCGAAGCTTGTCGTGACTGAAATCGTAGACACCGCCTTCGGATTCTTCGCGCAGCAAGCGACGCCGGACGAGCAGCTCCAGCCCATCAAGCAGTTGCGCCTCGGGCCCTTGTGTCACGTCGAGGAGACTATCGAAGTCGAAGCGCCGGCCGAGGACCGCGGCGGTTTCGAGAATCGGCCGGATCTCTTTGGGCACGTGCCCGAGTCGCACGCGCACGGCAGCACGCAGCGCGTCCGGCAGCAATCCCGGGGTGGCGCTCGTACGCGCTTCTAACTGCGTCTCGCCCTCGCTCAGCGACTGCAAGATCGACATCAGGAAGAACGGGTTGCCTTCGGTTTCGCGGTGCAGGCGCTCGGCGAGGCCGGGGCCCCCGAGGCGCGCATCGGCGAGCGCAGCGACCAGGCTTTCGGTATCGGCATTGTTCAGGCGAGCGAGGGACACACGGCGCGTGTCGGTATCGCGGCGAAAGCTCTCGAGCAGTTGCGCGAACCGCTCGTCGCTGTCGGCGGCCTCGTCGCGATAGGCGAAGATCACAAGCACCGCGCGCTGCGCGGCGTGGCGCGCGAGATAGTGGAACACTTGTGCACTGGCGTCGTCGGCCCACTGGATGTCGTCCACCATGAGCACAAGCGGGCGCTCGCCGCGAGATGCCTCGAGCAGCTGATCCACCGCACGCGACAGGCGCGCCTGACGCGCCTCGGGGAAATCGTTCGACAGCTGCGGCAAATCCGGAAAACGCTCACCGACCTCGGGGACCAGGGCGGCAAGTTCGGCGAGCGACACCGGTACCAGAGCGCGCAAAGCCGCGTCCGATACACGGTCAAGCGCTTGCGTGACAAGGTCAATCACGGGCTGGTAGGGCGTCGCACGCTCGATCTCGTAACAGTTCGTCGCGAGTGTGGGCAATTCCTGGTCGTGGGTGTAGCGCGCGACTTCACGCAGCAAACGGCTCTTGCCGATTCCCGGCTCGCCTTCGATCAGGACCGTGTAGCCGGTGCCGGTGGTAAGCCGCGCAACGAGCCCGATCAGCAAGCCGAATTCATTGTTTCGGCCAACGAAGGGTGTGGTGTCGCTCGCGCCGCCAAAGGGCGAACCGGGCGGGGAATGAATCGATGCGGTGGGAACAGGGGCGTGCGCGTCGATACCGACCGGCTTGGGGTCCAGGTGCAGACGGTTTGTGGCATGCAGCGCACGTGCCGCATCGAGGAAATTACGCCGCTCCTCGTCCGGTACGGCAAGCGACGCAGCGAGCCGTTCCGCGAGTCGTCTTGAGGGGCGACGCTCGTCAGCCTCGATCTTCCTGATGGTAAATCCGGAGCAGCTAACCCGCTGGCCGAGGGCTTCCTGGGTGAGATCTAGCGCTTTACGACGCCGCCGCAGCCAGTAGCCAAACGAATGCGTCCGGTCCTCCACGTCGTTTGACCCTCCGGTACAGCCGACGCGGTCGAGTCTAGCAGTTTGGTCCGCACTTTTGTCCCGCTTTTTGTCCCGCTTTGGGGGACCCCGCTCCCTCGCTTTGCAGCTGAAATAGCCATGTCGATCGGTGACACCAGTCCGGATTCGACAACGCGCGACAGGACCGCGTTGCCACACCCTGACAAGTCCTAAACCAAATCATTCAAGGAGCAGAGCCATGTCAGCAGTCATTTCCGGTTCCATACCCGCCGTTGACCTTACCGCCGTGAAGAGCAAGCAGCACCTCGCCTGGTCGGCCGGCGACTATGCCGTCGTCGGCACCACGCTGCAGATCGTCGGCGAGTCACTTTGCGAGGCCCTCGACCTGCGAGCCGGTGAGCGTGTGCTGGACGTCGCCGCCGGCAACGGCAACGCGACACTGGCCGCCGCGCGGCGCTGGTGCGACGTCGTATCGACCGACTACGTCCCGACGCTGCTCGAGCGCGGGCGGGCGCGAGCGAGCGCCAATGGCCTGCCGGTGAAGTTCGAGCAGGCGGACGCCGAGAATCTGCCGTACACCAACCACCATTTCGATGTGGTGATGTCCACTTTCGGCGTGATGTTCACGCCAGACCAGGACAAGGCCGCGGCGGAAATGGCGCGCGTCTGCAAATCCGGTGGTCGGATCGGCCTCGCCAACTGGACGCCGGACAGCTTTGTCGGCGAACTCTTCAAGACGATGCGCAAATACCTGCCCTCGCCGGCCGGCGTGAGATCGCCCGCACTCTGGGGCACCGAAGCGCGGCTACGCGAGCTTTTCGGCGCGCGGCTCGACTCGATCACGATCGAACACCGGAACTTCGTGTTTCGGTACCACAGCGCCGCCCATTTCCTGGAAGTGATGCGCACCTTCTATGGCCCCATGAACAAGACCTTCGGGGCACTCGACGCCGAGAAGCAGGCTGCGCTGGCCGCCGACCTGATCGCGCTGGCCGAGAGCTGCAATCGCGCGACCGATGGCACGCTGGTGGCCCCGAGTGAGTACGTCGAGGTGGTCATTAAGTGCAAGTAGTACGCCGATATGTCCCGGAACATCGTCNNTACAAAATGAGCATTACCGATATCATGATCCACATTAATGAATCCCTGAGTGAAGAAGCGCGCACCTCTCTCGAAGATGCGATGCGAAAGGTCGAGGGAGTCGTTTCGCCGAGGTTCAACGCGGGCAAGCAGCATCTCCTCATGATCACCTTTGACCCGAAAAAAACCAAAGCGGCGGTTTTGTTGGAGATGACGCGGGCAGCAGGCTATACCGCCCAGTTGGTAAGTATGTAGACACGACGGTTTCGTTAGTTGCTCGGACTCATTGAGAAATGATCGCGTTGCGTCTTCTGAGCCACTGGCTCTTGGCTGTACGCTGGACGTGGCCCCGCAATCGCGTCTCGATGTGTGGCATGCAAGTATAGAAATCATGTGAATAACCTAAAGGAGAAAAGTAATGACTGAAGCTAATCGCATCAAATATCTACGCATTGCGCTGCTGCTGGTGGGACTGACCTTCACGTTTGGCATCTGGCCACTTGGCATCGTCTGGCCGTCGGGTTGGGCGTGGCATGAAGGCGGTCGCNNCTGTTCTGGCGATCCTGATGCCGCATCAGATCTCTGCATCGAAATCTCAGGCAACGGCGTGACCCGGACGTCGCCTGGTCAGGCGAACATGGTGTACCGGTGAAATCTGGGTTAAATCAAATTTCAACAAGAAGGAGGAAGCGCAATGA
>DKBM01000008.1:0-4617 GCA_002451215.1 Proteobacteria bacterium UBA6900 | reverse complement strand
GCCTCGATGGCATAGGTGCATGGCTCAGGATCACCCGGACCATTGGAAAGAAAGATGCCGTCCGGCCGCAGCGCCAATACATCCGATGCGGTGGTCTGTGCCGGCACGACGGTAATGCGGCAGCCACGAGTGGCCAGCATGCGCAGAATGTTGCGCTTAACGCCAAAATCAAACGCGACAACGTGAAAATTTGGATTGTCGACTCGTGCGTGACCTTGACCCAGTGCCCAGACGCCCTCGTCCCACGCGTAGGGCTTTCTGGTGGTCACCACCTTGGCGAGATCCATGCCCTTTAGCCCGGGAAACGCGCGTGCTGCCTCGAGTGCCGCCTTCTTGTCCGGCTTGCCCTTTTCTGCCGCCAGGATGCAGCCATTCTGCGCACCCTTTTCGCGCAGGATGCGCGTGAGCCGACGCGTGTCGATGCCCGCGATGGCAACCATCTTGTGGCGATGGAGGAACTCCGGCAATGACTCGGTCGCACGAAAGTTGCTGAGTTGCACCGGGAGCTCACGAATCACGAGGCCGGTCGCGTACAGCCGCGCGGACTCCATGTCCTCCGCGTTGGTGCCGGTGTTGCCGATATGCGGGTAGGTGAGCGTGACGATCTGGCGCGCGTAGGACGGATCGCTCAGGATCTCCTGGTATCCCGTCATGGCGGTGTTGAACACCACCTCGCCGACCGACTCGCCCGAAACACCGATCGACTCCCCGTAGAACAGGGAGCCATCTTCGAGAGCCAGCAGTGCAGACGGCATCAGCGAAATCCCAGGGCGCGCGCAGCCACACAAAAACGGGAGCAGACTCGCCGCTCCCGCTTTGCATTCAGTTGTTTAGGGGGTGTTCCCGCTGAGGCGCAATTATACGGCAGGGCCTCGCGGCAAATCAAACCGGCAGCCAGCCTCTCTAGCGCTGGCTTGAGAGGTATGCAACGAGCGCCTCAATCTCTTCGTCACCCAGAGTGCGGGCGATCTCCGACATGACGGAACCGGGCCCGGCGCCGCCCGCGCGCAGCGAGAGCAGACGATGCTTGAGATACCCAGCTTGCTGCCCGGCCAGACGCGAGTACACCTCCGTGCCCTTGGCGTCGATCCCGTGGCAGGTGATGCAACTCTGCTCGTAGCGCCGACGCCCCGCCGCGGCGAGCGCCGGATCGGCCACCACCGCACGCGGTGACATGATGGCGTAGTGGACGGCGAGCAATGCCCGCTCAGCCGGTTTCGCCTGAGCGGCGAGCGGCGACATGATGAAATCCTTTCGCCGGCCATCGGCGAAGCGCTCGATCTGCTCGAGCAGGTAATAGGCGTTCTGCCCGGCAAGATTTGGAACCAGCGGCTGCACGCTCACACCATCGTTGCCGTGGCAGCGTGCGCAAAACGATGCCCGCTCAGACGCCTGCTGGAGTTGCTCCGTCCACGCGTCCGGGTCAGATTCCCGGAGCGCCAGCAACTCCCGCAGCAACGTGCGACTATCGCTGCCTTCGGCTGCCGCGACCAGCGACGAAATAATGCACAGCCAGGCGCCCAGCAGGACGCCCGCCAGCGAGCGACGCTTAGCGCAACCCCAGGACATCCTGCATGTCGTAAAGGCCGTTCTTCTGATCAGCGAGCCAACGCGCGGCACGCAGCGCACCGTTGGCAAAAGTCAGGCGGCTGGAGGCCTTGTGCGTGATCTCGACGCGCTCACCGGCCCCCGCAAACAGCACCGTGTGATCGCCGACGATGTCACCCCCGCGTACCGTGGCAAACCCGATGGTATTTCGATGACGCTCCCCGGTCACGCCTTCGCGCCCGTAAACCGCACATGATGTGAGATCGCGCCCGAGCGCCTGCGCCACCACCTCTCCCATGCGTAGTGCGGTCCCCGATGGCGCATCAACCTTGTGCCTATGATGCGCCTCGATGATCTCGATGTCCGAATCCTCACCCAGCACGCGCGCGGCGAGATCGAGCAGCCGAAAACAGAGATTGACCCCAACGCTCATGTTGGGCGCAAACACGACAGCGATGTCACGCGCGGCATCGCGGATAGCCTGCTTGCCGGCATCATCGAATCCGGTGGTACCGATGACGAGCTTCTTACCGTGCTCGCGCACGAGCGCGAGATAGTCGAGCGAGGCCTCGGGTCGCGTGAAGTCCACCAGCACGTCGCAGGCTGCGATCGCGGTGGACGCGTCGTCCGTCACGATGGTGCCGGTCTGCCCCAGTCCGGCGAGTTCGCCAGCGTCGCTCCCAATCGCCGGCGAACCGGTGCGATCCAGGCCAGCGGCCAGCCGCAGGCCAGCCTGCTGATGACAGGCCTCGATCAGCGTGCGACCCATGCGCCCGCTGGCACCACTGATGGCAATCTTGATCATGCGGAATTCACAACCCAACGTGGGACCGGCTTCGTAGGATAAAGGATTTGCCGCGAGCCGGCGAATCGTGCGGACGCGAGTGCTGCGAAAACCAGAGACGGCCGTGAGCAGCCTGGCGGCGCCCGGCCATCAACACGGTTACGTAAAAAGTTCGCGGATCTTGTCGAACCAGGACTCCGAGCGCGGGCTGTGGCGGGCCCCGCCCGCGCGCAGCGACACCTCAAGCTCCTCGACCAGATGCTTCTGCTCGTCGGTGAGGTGTACCGGGGTCTCGATGCTCACCCGACAGTAGAGATCGCCGGTTTCGCCGTGGCGCACGTTGCGCACGCCCTTGCCACGGAGGCGAAAGACCTTCTCGCTCTGCGTACCGGCCGGGATCTTGATACTCGCGCGCCCGCCCAGAGTCGGCACCTCGACCTCGCCGCCGAGCGCGGCGGTCGCAAAGCTCACCGGCACTTCGCAGTACAGATCATCGCGCTCGCGCTTGAAGAGCGGATGCGCCTTGAGGCGAACCTGCACGTAGAGATCGCCTGCCGGTCCGTTGTTCTCACCGGCCTCGCCCTCGCCGGCCAGCCGAATCTGGTCACCCTCGTCCACACCNNCCCTGTCCATGACAGACCGTGCACGGACTCTCGATTGCCTTACCGCTACCGCGGCAGGTGGGACAGGTCTGCTGGATCGAAAAGAAGCCCTGCTGCATTCGCACCTGGCCGTGGCCGCCGCAGGTCCGACACGGCGTCGGGTGGGTACCCGGCTTGGCGCCGGACCCTTTGCACTCCTCGCAGGTTTCGTGCGACGGAACGCGGATCCGCACCTCGGTGCCCTTGACCGCGTCCTCGAGCGAGAGCTCCAGACTGTAGTGCAGGTCGGCGCCGCGATACGCACCACCCGGGCGTCCGCCACGTCCGGCACCAAAGATATCGCCGAACACATCGCCAAAGATATCGGCAAAGCTCGCGCCACCTGCCGCGCCCGCGCCGTAGAAACCGCCGGCACCCCCGGCTGCCGAGGGGTCGACGCCGGCGTGNNCCCGGGTTGCGATCCGGATGGTGCTTCATCGCAAGCCGCCGGTAGGCCTTCTTGATGTCGGCCTCCGAGGCGTTACGGGCCACGCCCAACGTTTCGTAGTAGTCCTGCTTCGCCATGGTCTCCGTCACGCGCCACTTGGCGTGTTGCACTTCGCAAGCACTTCGTCGCTAACGCAAGAAAGGCGCAGTGTACGGGACCCTGCGCCTGTCTCGCCTTATCCCACACGGTAGTCGCGTGGGCGGTCTACTCAGGGTTTCTTGTTGTCCTTGACCTCTTCGAACTCGGCATCGACGACATTTTCCTTTCCGGCCTCGGCCTTGCTTGCGCCTTCCGACTGCGCCGCAGCGCCCTCGCCCCCGGCGGCCTGGCCGGCCTGCGCATACATCTGCTCGGCGAGCTTGTGTGAGGCTTGCATGAGCTCCTCGGTCTTCTTCTGGATATCTTCCTTGTCCTCGCCCTTAAGCGATTCTTCCAGCGCCTTGATGGCTGCCTCGATCTTGTCCTTATCGTCAGCCGACACCTTGTCGCCCGCATCCTTGAGCGTCTTGTTGACTGTGTGAATCAGGCCATCGGCATGGTTGCGCGTCTCGACCAACTCGCGCGCCTTGCGGTCTTCCTCGGCATGCGCCTCGGCATCCTTGACCATGCGCTGGATCTCTTCCTCCGTGAGGCCGGAGCCGGCCTTGATGACGATCTTGTTCTCCTTGCCGGTGCCCTTGTCCCTGGCGGACACATGCAGGATACCGTTGGCGTCGATGTCGAAGCCAACCTCGATTTGTGGCATGCCGCGCGGCGCCGGCGGGATGCCGGTGAGATCGAAACGCCCCAGCGACTTGTTGCCCGCCGCGATCTCGCGCTCACCCTGCAGCACATGCACCGTCACGGCACCCTGGTTGTCGTCGGCGGTCGAGAATACCTGCGAGGCCTTGGTCGGGATGGTGGTGTTCTTCTGAATCAGCTTTGTCATGACGCCACCGAGCGTCTCGATACCGAGCGAGAGCGGCGTGACGTCGAGCAGCAGGACATCCTTGACCTCACCGCCCAGCACGCCGCCCTGGATGGCCGCACCGATCGCGACGGCTTCATCCGGGTTCACGTCCTTGCGCGGCTCCTTGCCGAAAAACTCCTTGACCACTTCCTGGACCTTCGGCATGCGGGTCTGGCCACCAACCAGAATCACATCGTTAATGTCGGAAGCCTTGTGGCCAGCGTCCTTGAGTGCGACGCGGCACGGC
>DKBM01000059.1:0-14714 GCA_002451215.1 Proteobacteria bacterium UBA6900 | reverse complement strand
GATCGACTCGGCGAGATAGCGATAACTGCCTTCGTCGTTTGCAACCATGCGTCCCAGCCAGGGCAAAACGCTAAACGAGTAGACGTCGTAGGCACGACTCAACGGCCGCAGCACCGGCTTGGAAAATTCCAGGACCAGCAGCGCGCCGCCCGGCTTCAACACGCGAAACATCGATGCCAGCGCCCGGTCGATATGCGTCACATTGCGCAAACCGAAGGCAATGCTGATGCAATCGAAGTGATTGGTCGGAAACGGCAAGCATTCGGCGTTGGCCTGAACGAATTCGACATTTCCGGCAATGCCGTGGTCGGCCAGCCGTCCACGCCCGACATCCAGCATTGAACTGTTAATGTCGGCCAGCACCACCCGCCCCGACGGTCCTACCCGCTCGGCGAACAGCGCCGCGAGATCGCCAGTGCCACCCGCTACATCGAGCACCGCCTGCCCGCGCCGCACCCCGCTCGCCTCGATCGTGAAGCGCTTCCAGAGGCGATGCACGCCGAGCGACATCAGGTCGTTCATGAGGTCGTAACGGTTCGCGACCGAATGAAACACCTCGCCCACCAGACCGGCCTTCTCCCCGGCCGGTACCTCGCGGTACCCAAAATGGGTCGTTGCGTCCTCAGGCTTGCGCTCGGCGGTCATGGCGCTACGCCGCTGGCTGTGGCTTGCGCTGCACGCCCGCCTGCTCCAGCCGGGCGAGGTAGTCGTTCCAAAGCTTGTCAAAGTTCACACCAAGGTGATGGAGCCATTCCCATGAATAGATGCCGGTGCTGTGCCCATCGTCGAAAAACAGGCAAACCGCATAGGTCCCGACCGGCTCGATGGCGTTGATGTTCACGTTCTCCTTGCCGACCTGCAGCGTCTCTTGGCCTGGGCCATGGCCACGCACCTCGGCGGAGGGTGAGAACACCCGCAGGTACTCGCACGGCAGCTTGAAGTGGGTTCCGTCGTCGAACGCAATCTCAAGTACGCGCGATTTCTGGTGGAGCTTGATATCTGTCGGTCTGACTTTCTTCTCGGCCATGGTATGGGCTGTCACTATGGGATATAGCGGTGTGGGCGGTGGTGCGCCGGAAAGAAGCGTTCCCGCCGGTGCCGCCATGTTAACCAAAATGCAATACTTATGGTATGAAATGACAGCCGATTGAAAGGACTATGACAAACAGGTGAATCGGCAATGAAGGGCAGAATTCTTATTGTTGAGGACGAAGACGCTATCCGGCAGATGGTCTGTCTCGCCCTCTCGCAGGCGGGTTATGAGTGTGTCGAGGCGCCGGATGCGAGCGCCGCGCAAGCACGCATCGTGGCTGCGCCGCCGGACCTCATACTCCTCGACTGGATGCTCCCCAACGTGAGCGGGGTCGACTACGCACGGCGGTTGCGCCAGGAAAAGCTCACCCAGGATATCCCGATCATCATGCTGACCGCGCGCACGGAGGAGGACGACAAGGTCCGCGGGTTCGACTCGGGTGCGGACGACTATATTACGAAGCCATTTTCGACCCGCGAGCTGATCGCGCGCATCAAGGCACTGATGCGCCGCACCGCGCCGCACCAGACCGAAACCGCGGTCGAGGCCGACGGTCTCGCCCTCGACCCCATCACGCACCGCGTGACTGCACGTGGCAGCGGGGTCGATCTCGGCCCCACCGAATTCCGCCTGCTGCATTTCTTCATGACGCACCCGGAGCGGGTGCATTCGCGGGAACGACTGCTGAATGGCGTGTGGGGCGAGAATGTGTATGTCGAGGAGCGGACGGTGGACGTGCATATTCGTCGGCTGCGCAAGGCCCTAGGCCCGAGCGGACACGATCACCTGATCCAGACCGTGCGCGGCGCGGGCTACCGATTCTCCATGCATCACTGAGCCGCTATGCACCCCGGTCTGTGGCGCGAAATCTGGATTCTCACCTTCATAGCGATTGGCAGCCTGCTGATCGGGCTCGCTACCGATCGATTCTTTGTCGCGGCTGCCGTTGGTTTCGGCTTCTACATCAGCGTCCAGCTGCGCCACCTCCACAGCTTGCACCGGTGGTTGCATAACCGCGCCGAAGCCGAGATTCCGGACGCCGAGGGGCTCTGGGGCGATGTGTTCACGGAAATCCGCAAACTCATGAAGCAGGGCGCACAGCGTCAGGAGGAACTTTCCAACATGGTTGCCCGCTTCCAGAATGCCGCCGCTGCGCTTCCGGATGCGGTTGTCATCCTGACCGAGCAGGACGAAATCGAGTGGGCCAACCGCAATGCAGCGCGCTGGCTCGGCATACACTACCCGCGGGATGCTGGCATGCGGCTCGGGAACCTGCTCCGCGATCCGGGATTTTCCCGTTATGTTGCGATTGGCGACTTCACCGAGCCGCTCGAGCTACCTTCCCCGGCCAACACCGAGAACACGGTCAGCATCCAGATCATCCCGTTTGGCGCGCGCCAGAAGCTGGTGCTGGGGCGCGATATCACGCATCTGCAGCGGCTGGAACAAATGCGCCGCACCTTCGTGGCCAACGTATCGCATGAGTTGCGCACGCCGATTACCGTGCTCTCCGGATTTATTGAAACACTGAGTGGGTTGCCGGGCATCCAACTGGAGGACCTGCGCCGCTACCTCGCCACCATGCAGGAACAGTCCGCGCGTATGCAACGGCTGGTCGATGACCTGCTGACGATATCGAAGCTCGAGACCGCCCCACCGCGCCGGCGCGAGGATACGGTCGACGTCCCGGCATTGCTCGCGGGGCTGCGTGAGCAGGCCGAAATTCTGAGCGGCCAGGCACATCACCAGATCAGCCTGGATGCGGCAGCAGGCCTGAAACTGCTCGGCTCGCGCGAAGAGTTGCACAGCGCCTTCTCGAACCTCGTCAACAACGCGGTCCGCTACACTCCGGCAGGAGGCGAGATCCGGCTTCGCTGGTGGGCGGAAGGCAACCGGGCTTGTTTTTCGGTGCAAGACACCGGCGAAGGGATCGCGCCCGAACATATTCCGCATCTCACCGAGCGCTTCTACCGCGTCGACACCGCGCGCTCGCGCGCTTCCGGCGGAACCGGACTTGGGCTTTCGATTGTCAAGCACGTCCTGGCGCGCCACGACGCGCAACTTCAGATCGAAAGCGAACTGGGACACGGCAGCGTCTTTACCTGCATCTTCCCCGCAGCGCGCGTAGTGCGCGAACCAGCGGCCGCGACAGGCTAAATGCCGCGCGCCACCGCTCCAGGTTTCCGTGATATGTCCTTCCAACGGGGAGAACCGAAGGTGCGACTAACGACTGCTCTGCTCATTAGCTGCCTGTTACTGGAAACCGCCCATGCGGCCGACGCCCGACAACGGGTCTCGATGCCGGCACCGATGCATGAGCACATGCTCGCCAACATGCGCGATCACCTTGCCGCACTCTTTGAAATTCAGGCGGCGCTGGCAGCGGGCCGGTACGATCAGGCGGCGGATGTCGCCGAGCAACGCATCGGTATGAGCTCGTTGGAGCGGCACGGCGCCTCGCACATGGCGCCTTACATGCCGAAGGCCATGCAAGACATCGGGACCAACATGCATCGCGCCGCCAGCCGCTTCGCGCGCGCCGCGCAGGAGGCAAGCGCAACCAACGAACCCTCCCACGCGCTCGGCGCACTCGCCGAACTGACGCAACAGTGCGTGGCCTGTCATGCCAGTTTCAGACTCAAGTAGTTCAAACCACGCGTATCGCCGCGAGAAGTCATCCATGAACAAAATCCGCATCCTGTTCCTTTGCACCGGAAACTCCTGCCGATCCCAGATGGCCGAGGGCTGGGCGAAACATCTGGGCAGCGACATCGCCGAGATCGAATCGGCCGGCATCGAGGCGCACGGCAAGAACCCGCGTGCCATCACCGTCATGAAAGAGGCCGGCGTGGACATCTCCGGCCAGGAATCGACGCGCGTGACCGACGATATGCTTCGTCACGCCAATCTCGTGGTCACGGTCTGCGGCCACGCTGACGAGCACTGCCCCGTCCTGCCTCCGGGCGTGAACAAGATTCACTGGCCGCTCAGCGATCCGGCCAAGGCCACCGGTACCGAAGACGAGATCATGGTGCAGTTCCGCGCGACCCGGGACGAGGTAATAACACGTGTCGCGGCCTTGCTCGATTCGTTGCGGATCGCTACGGCAAGCGGGGGCGCACGATGAGCGCTCAGTGCGAAGTCGTCGCCCAACAGGTCCAGGGTCAGCCGCTCGGAATCTTCGAACGCTACCTCACGCTGTGGGTATTCCTCTGCATCGCGGTTGGGATCGGCCTCGGCCAGCTGTTTCCGTCTATATTCGAGGCCATCGGCCGCCTCGAGCTGGCTCGCGTCAACCTGCCGGTTGCGGCGCTTATCTGGCTCATGATTGTGCCGATGCTGCTCAAGGTGGACTTTGGTGCGCTGCACGAGGTGCGCCGACATTGGAAGGGCATCGGCGTGACGCTCTTCATCAACTGGGGTGTAAAGCCGTTTTCGATGGCGCTGCTTGGCTGGCTATTCATCCGCCACGCGTTTTCAAGCTGGCTGCCCGCCGATCAGCTCGACGCCTATATTGCGGGGCTCATCCTATTGGCGGCGGCGCCATGCACGGCCATGGTATTTGTCTGGAGCCGGCTGTCGGACGGCGAGCCAAACTTCACGCTTACCCAAGTGGCGCTGAACGACGCCATCATGGTGTTTGCATTCGCCCCGATCGTGGGCCTATTGCTTGGGCTCTCGGCCATCACGGTTCCCTGGAACACCCTGTTTCTGTCGGTGGTGCTATACATCGTCATTCCGGTGATCGCCGCTCAGCTGTGGCGCCGCGCGTTGCTGAAACGGGGCCCCGGGCTGCTGGATCGCACGCTCGGGCGCCTGCACGCCCCATCACTCGCCGCGCTGCTTGCCACGCTGGTCTTACTGTTCGGGTTTCAGGGCGAGCAAATACTGAAGCAGCCCTTGGTCATCGTGCTGCTCGCGGTGCCGATATTGATTCAGGTGTACTTCAACTCCGGCCTTGCCTACCTGCTCAACCGCCAGTTCCGCGTGGCGCACTGCGTGGCAGCACCTTCGGCACTGATCGGCGCCAGCAATTTTTTCGAGCTCGCCGTGGCTGCCGCCATTAGTCTGTTCGGCTTCCAGTCGGGCGCGGCGCTCGCCACCGTGGTCGGCGTACTGATCGAGGTACCGGTGATGCTATCGGTGGTAAAGATCGTCAACCGCACGCGTGGCTGGTACGAACAGCGCGCCATCAGCGGTGCCTAATTGGCATCGATGGTCAGTGGCCCTGGTTTGCAACAACTTGCCGACACGGCCTGAGACAACCAAGGGCGGCGATGGTCATTGCCATGCATGCAACGTGATCAGGCTGATCCCGGAGTACACTCGTCTCAACGAATGCCGCATGTGTATTCTGACTCGCCAAATTGAGCAGCGCTGGCGGTACTCGGGCGTATGCTTTGGCGGCATTCGCAAGAGAAGCATCGGAGGACGCGTACCGACCGAAGCGCTCTCCATTTGGTGACCCGAGCAGAATCGCCTGCGCAATGATCCGCGCTGCGACTCCCCGCACGCGAGCTATGAGCTCCGCATCGCGATCAAGCTTTCCCTCCCCGGCGAAGGCCTGGAGACGAAGGCGACAGGTTTCCACGGCAGAAGTGTGGAGATCCGCTCTGTCAAGAACCAGGTCCTGCGGCCGGCCATTTACCCGGACAGCGACCGACACGCCACTGGAAATCAGGGTCACTCCAACGAACAGCGACAGCCAACGCCGGCTAGCGGCAGGACCGCGCCAACACGCGAGATTCGTGACGTGGGTCGACCACAACTGCGTCGACATAGCGCATACACCTCCACGATATTGCTCCCAGCTCTCTTCTAAAGCATGGCGGCGCTGTCTTTTTCACAAATTCCCGGCATGCAGCTTTACCGATGAATCGTCGTCAATTCGCGCCCTGCCTCGGCCGCGAGTGATCCACGAGCTCCGAGCGCACGGAGCTGTAACGAAACTGTCATGTTTCTTCATCAAACTGTCATACGCGAGCGGCATGCTACGCGCGGATTTATTACAACACCTATCTGGAGATCCAACATGAGCACAACCCCGCGTAACTGCGCGCACCTGATCGTCGCCACGGTTATGGCCGGCACGATTGGCCTAGCCTCAGGCGTCGCTATGGCCGCCCAGACAATTACCGGCGCTGGCGCAACCTTCCCCTATCCCATCTACGCGAAATGGGCGGAGGCCTACAAAACCAAGACTGGCGTGAGCCTGAACTACCAGTCCATCGGCTCGGGCGGGGGCATCAAGCAGATCAAGGGCAAGACGGTCGACTTCGGCGCGTCCGACAAGCCACTCAAGGTCGAGGATCTGAGCGCGGCGGGGCTGATGCAGTTTCCGATGGTGATGGGAGGCGTGGTTCCCGTCATTAACGTGACGGGCGTCAAGGCAGGCGATCTCAAGCTCTCCGGTGCAGTCCTGGCGGATATCTACCTCGGCAAGATCAAGACATGGAACGATCCCGCGATTGCCAAGCTCAATTCTGGCCTCAAGCTGCCGGCCGACAAGATCAGTGTTGTGCATCGCGCCGATGGCTCCGGCACAACCTATATCTTCACGCATTACCTTTCCAAGGTGAGCGCCGAGTTCAAGTCCAAGATTGGCAACAACACGTCCGTGTCGTGGCCAGCCGGCGTCGGTGGCAAGGGCAATGAAGGTGTTGCCTCCTACGTACAGCGCCTGAAAGGATCGATCGGTTACGTGGAGTATGCCTACGCCCTGCAAAACAAGATGGCCTACGCGCAGATGCAGAACAAGCAAGGCAATTTTGTTCGGCCCGACAGCAATTCCTTCCAGGCAGCTGCTGCCGGAGCGGATTGGACCGGAACCCCGGGCTTCAATTTGATGCTTACCGACCAGCCCGGCGCAAAGAGCTGGCCGATAACGGGAGCGACCTTCATCCTCGTCTATAAGCAGCAGGCGAAGCCTGAGGTTGCCAAGGAGCTACTGAAGTTCTTCGACTGGGCCTACCATCACGGCGACAAGATGGCCGACGAGCTGCATTACGTGGCAATGCCGGGCAGTGTGGTGGCGCTGGTTGAAAGCACCTGGAAGAAGGAAATCAAGGACGCCGCCGGCAAACCGGTGTGGACTGACTCGATGATCCAGAAGTAAGATCCGTCGAGAATAACCTTGTGAGGTACGGCGGGGTCCCCAGCGGACCCCGCCTTGTTCTGTCAGACCGCCGGGATATTACCAATGGCCGCTGTCCCGATCGAAATTCCTGGTCCGAAGATCAAACGGCAGAGACTCTTGGACCGCTCGTTCCAGCTCACTACAACAGTGGCTGCGGTCTTCGTTCTGATACTGCTAGCCGGGATCATCATCTCGCTTTTCGTCGGCGGCTGGGACGCGTTACGGACCTTCGGGTTCGGATTTCTTGGTAGCGACGAATGGAATCCGGTTACAGAGCAGTTCGGGGCGTTAGTCCCGATCTACGGCACACTCGTCAGTTCGTTCATTGCCCTCGTTATTGCGGTACCGATCGGTTTTGGAATTGCCCTGTTCCTCACGGAGGTGAGTCCACACTGGCTGCGCCGCCCAATCGGAACTGCGGTCGAACTCCTTGCCGCCATACCGAGCATCATTTATGGCATGTGGGGGCTGTTCCTCTTCGCGCCAGTGATGGCCAACCACGTACAGCCTTGGCTACAGGAGGCGTTCGGTGACTGGGCCATCATCGGCGCTCTATTCGAAGGGGTCCCACTTGGCATTGGCATGTTACCGGCGGGAATTATCCTCGGCATCATGATCATCCCGTTCATCACGGCCATCATGCGGGATGTCTTTCTAACGACGCCCAAATTTCTGAAGGAATCGGCGTACGCAATGGGCGCGACTACCTGGGAAGTGGTCTGGAACGTCGTGCTGCCGTACACCCGCATCGGTGCCGTTGGTGGCATCTTTCTCGGGCTCGGTCGCGCGCTAGGCGAAACCATGGCCGTAACCTTCGTAATAGGCAACACGCATCGCCTGAGCACCTCATTGTTCGCGCCCGGTAATTCCATTGCCTCGACCCTTGCCAATGAATTCACCGAAGCGGTCGGCGACATGCACACCTCCTCGCTGATTGCGCTCGGGCTAGTGTTGTTCCTGATCACGTTCATCGTGTTGACGCTCGCAAAATTGCTACTGATGAGCCTCGAGCGCCAGCGCGGCACGAAGAGCTAAGAGGATCGATGATGGACTGGCGCTATTTCCGTCGAAGAGCTACGAACGTCTTCAATCTGACCGGCTCGGTGCTCGCTACTCTTTTTGGCCTTTCATGGCTGTTCTGGATTTTGTGGACGACCTTTGCCTATGGGGTTTCCGCATTCGACTGGTCCATTTTTACCCAGAATACGCCCGCGCCTGGCAATGACGGTGGACTCGCCAATGCCATCGTTGGCAGCCTCATCATGGTGTCGTTTGCGACTCTCATCGGGACGCCGATTGGAATCCTCGCCGGAACCTATCTCGCGGAATATGGCCGTACCCGGCCGATTGCATCAGTGATCCGCTTCCTCAATGACATCCTGCTGAGTGCCCCGTCGATAATCGTCGGCCTGTTCGTATACGAGTTGATCGTGTTGCGGGTTGGGCATTTCTCCGCTTGGGCGGGTGCGGTGGCGCTTGCCATCATCATGCTGCCAGTCGTCATCCGCACCACCGAGGAGATGCTTCGCCTCGTTCCAAACACCCTGCGCGAGGCCGCTCTGGCACTCGGTGCGCCTCACTGGAAGATGATCACTCTCGTTGCGTATCGTGCGGCGCTTTCCGGGGTGATCACTGGCGTATTGCTCGCGGTGGCACGCATAGCGGGAGAAACGGCGCCATTGCTGTTTACTGCTCTCAATAACCAGTTCTGGAGCACGGATCTGTCGCAGCCGATGGCGAATCTGCCAGTCGTCATCTTCCAGTTTGCAATGAGCCCCTACGAAAGTTGGCACGCGCTCGCCTGGGCCGGTTCGCTGCTGATCACCCTTAGCGTTCTGGCGCTCAGCATCATCGCCCGCACGCTGCTGCGCAAAGCCCGCATGGAGTACTCATGATGAACCTGTCACAAGATGTCGCGGTCGATACCGGAGCAATGAGCAAGATTCAGGTCCGTGATCTGAATTTCTATTACGGCAAATATCACGCGCTGAAGGATATCAATCTTTCCATCGCCGCCAACAAGGTAACGGCCTTCATTGGCCCCTCGGGATGCGGGAAATCGACCCTGCTGCGCACCTTCAACCGGATGTACGAGCTATACCCCGACCAGCGCGCCACCGGCGACATTCTGCTGGACGGCGAAAATGTGCTGTCGCCACGCGCTGATGTCTATCGACTTCGTGCACGCGTCGGCATGGTATTTCAGAAGCCAACGCCGTTCCCGATGACCATCTACGAGAACATCGCCTATGGCGTACAGCTGTACGAGAAGCTGCGTCGCTCCGACATGGACGACCGGGTGGAATGGGCCCTGCAACAGGCGGCGCTTTGGGACGAGGTCAAGGGCAAGCTTAAACAGAGCGGCATGAGCCTCTCCGGCGGCCAGCAGCAACGACTGTGCATCGCGCGCGCGATCGCCGTAAAACCTGAGGTCGTGCTTCTCGATGAGCCCGCCTCGGCACTGGACCCTATTTCGACCCTCAAGATCGAGGAGTTGATCTACGAGCTGAAACGCAACTACACGATTGTCATCGTGACGCACAACATGCAGCAGGCGGCCCGCGTATCGGATTTCACCGCTTTCATGTACCTGGGCGATCTAATCGAGTTTGGTGATACGAACGCTATCTTTACCAACCCGTCTAACAAGCAGACGGAAGACTATATTACTGGTCGATACGGTTAATTTCCCGGAAACTAATGCCATGGAACCGATTCACACCCACATCTCGCGCCAGTACAACGCAGAGCTCGAAGACATCCGCGCCAAGGTTTTGCAAATGGGCGGTCTGGTCGAGCAGCAGATCGACCAAGCCATCACGGCGCTGGTCACCGCCAACGTTTCGCTCGGCGAGTCAGTCGTTATAGATGACACCAAGGTTAACAAGCTCGAGGTCACCATCGACGAGGAGTGCAACCAGATCATCGCACGGCGCCAGCCCGCAGCGGGTGACTTGCGCCTGGTCGTGGCGGTCATCAAGACCATTACCGATCTCGAGCGTATTGGCGACGAGGCCGAGCGTATCGCGCGCATGGCAGTCCGCCTCGCGCCCGAGCCACGCCCGAAGAACAACTACGCCGAAATCCACGGCCTCGGCACTCAGGTCCGGCAGATGCTGCACGATGCGCTGGATGCGTTTGCTCGTCTCGACGTCGAGGCTGCGGTGCGGATCGCGCGCGAGGACCGCAAGATCGACGAGCGCTATGAGAGCGTCATGCGCCAGATGATCACCTTTATGATGGAAGACCCCCGCACCATCACTCGCGCCCTCAATGTGATCTGGGCAGCCCGTTCGCTCGAGCGGATCGGCGACCATGCCATTAACATTTGTGAATACGTGATCTATCTCGTGAGGGGCAAGGACGTCCGCCACACCAGCCTCGAGCAGGTTGAGAAGGAAATCCTCGGCCGCCCGCTCGGCGAGTAGTGTCCTGATTCCGCCACTTCGCCAATTCTGATTACACTGCGCCGCGGCATTGCGCGGGCGCGCCGGAGGTAAACCTTCGAGCGCGCTTCGATCCCAACACCTTCGAAGGCGAAACGCTCTATTGGGCGGCATCCAAACTACCTCCTCGGTCAGTACTAACACGCGAGGTAGGGTCATTCGCCGGAGGTCGAGGTGGCGGGACTGTCTTTCGCAATCGCTGCCGTTCGATATCGAGTCCTCTCTGGCCCGCATTCGCCAGTTTTTTCGAGGCCTAATCGAACCTTGCCTGTCAAAGTGACTGACGTCGCCGACGCGTGACGCGGCGGCGTTATAATGTCGCGTCTGTTGATTGATCGCCCTGGAGGGCGGGAGTAATTAGTTGTGGCCACCGTTGAACTGACGCAGAGCAATTTCGAATCCACCGTTACTGACAATCCCATCGTGCTAGTCGATTTCTGGGCGCCTTGGTGTGGGCCTTGCCGCTCGTTTGCCCCGGTCTACGAGCAGTTGTCCGAGAAGCACGCCGACGTGGTCTTTGCCAAGGTCAACACTGAAGAGGAGCAGGGGATCGCCGGTCATTTTCAGATCCGCTCAATCCCGACCCTGATGCTGTTCCGGGAGAAGATCATCCTGTTCGCCCAACCCGGCGCACTGCCGGCACAGGCGCTTGAGCAGATCCTGGAAAAGGCCCGGGCGCTCGATATGGATGAAGTCCGCCGCCAGATCGAGCAGGAGTCCCAGGCCGGCGGCAACGCCTAACACGGGAAAAATCAAGCGGTTGCGGCGACCATAGCGCAAGTCACATGCGGGTCACGCGCTTGCTGTAATCTTTTAGTGAGATCCTGCTGGAACCTGGTGAGCCCCGATGAGCACCGCCGAACTACAGCCTGCCCCCTCGCTGCAGGACCCCGGGCTGTACCTCAACCGCGAGTTGTCATTGCTTGCCTTCAACCGGCGGGTGCTGGAACAGGCCAAGGACGAGCGGCTGCCGCTGCTCGAGCGGCTCAAGTTCCTGTGCATCTCGAGCACCAATCTCGACGAGTTCTTCGAGATTCGTGTGGCACGTCTGCAGCAAGAGGTGGTCACCGGCGCCGCCCACGGCGGGCACGATCCACGCACGCCGCTGGAAGTGCTCAAGCTGATCGGCGAGGAGACCCATCGCCTGGTCGATGAACAATACCGCGTGCTCAACGAAGTAATCATCCCGGCGCTCGAGCAGGAGCGCATCCGCTTCGTGCGTCGCACCGAGTGGAATGGCGAACAGGAAGCGTGGGTGCGACAATATTTCGAGAAGGAGTTGCTGCCGGTGCTCTCACCACTTGGGCTCGATCCGGCGCACCCGTTCCCGCGTATCCTGAACAAGAGCCTCAACTTCATCGTGTCACTCAAGGGGCGCGATGCGTTTGGACGCGAAGGCCGGGTAGCCGTGGTGCAGGCGCCGCGCGCACTGCCGCGCGTGATCCGCCTGCCGCGCGAGGCGAACAGCGGCCCGCACGACTTTGTGTTTCTTTCCTCCGTCATTCACACGCATGTGAACGATCTTTTCCCCGGCATGCAGGTAACCGGCTGCTACCAGTTCCGCGCCACCCGCAATTCCGAACTGTTCGTGGACGAGGAAGAGGCGAGCGACCTGCGGCGCGCGGTCGAAGGCGAATTGCTGGCACGTCGCTATGGCGATGCGGTGCGTCTGGAGGTCGCGGATAACTGTACCGACGATATGGCGAATTACCTGCTGCGCCAGTTCGAACTCGAGCAGGAAGATCTGTTCCAGGTAAACGGGCCGGTGAATCTCTCGCGCCTGCTCGCCGTACACGATCTCGTGGACCGGCCGGATCTCAAGTTCCCGCCATTCACGCCGGGGCTTCCACGGCGACTCCTGACGAGCAAGAACATATTCGAGGCGATCCGCCAGGGCGACATCCTGCTGCACCACCCGTTCGAATCGTTCGCACCGGTGATCGACTTCGTGCGCCAAGCCGCGGCCGATCCCAGGGTGCTCGCCATCAAGCAGACGCTCTATCGCACCGGTCCGGATTCGGCGGTGGTGGACGCGCTGGTGGAAGCGGCCCGCGCGGGCAAGGAAGTAACGGTGGTAATCGAGTTACGCGCCCGCTTCGACGAAGCGGCGAACATTGGCCTTGCCACCCGCCTGCAGGAGTCCGGCGCGCACGTGGTCTACGGCATTGTCGGTTACAAGACCCACGCCAAGATGCTGCTGGTGGTACGGCGCGAACCGCGCCGGCTCAGGAATTACGTGCATCTCGGCACCGGCAATTACCATGACCGCACCGCACGGCTTTACACGGATTACGGTTTGCTCACCTGCGATGAAGACATCGGCAGCGATGTCCACAAGGTATTTCTGCAGCTTACCAGCCTCGGGCGCGTCTCGAAGCTTAGCAAGCTGCTGCAGGCACCCTTCACGCTGAACAAGGAACTGCTTGCACGCATCGAGCGCGAGGCACAGCATGCCCGGCGCGGCAAGCCGGCGCGTATCATGGTCAAGATGAACGCGCTGGTGGAGCCTGGCATCATCGAGGCGCTCTACCGCGCCTCGATGGCCGGGGTGCAGATTGACCTTATCGTGCGCGGCATTTGCTGCCTGCGCCCCGGCGTGTCGGGCGTGTCGGAGAATATCCGCGTGCGGTCCATTGTGGGGCGCTTTCTCGAGCACACGCGCGTATTCTGGTTTCAAAACGACGGCGCCGAGGAGCTGTTCTGCTCAAGTGCTGACTGGATGGATCGCAACTTTTTCCGCCGTCTAGAAGTGGCGTTTCCGATCCAGGAAAAAAGCCTGCGCGTGCGGGTGGTGCGCGAGGCGCTGCAGGCCTACCTGGCGGACAACACCCAGGCCTGGGAACTGCAGAACGATGGCAGCTACCGCCGCTGTACACCGGATGGGACCGAGCCGCGCTCTGCGCAGGGTGAACTGCTCAAGGAGCTGGCCGGCGCTCCATGATGCGCTGGAGACGCGTTAGGCAGCGGCGATCTTAAGACGCATGCGCGCGGCCCGCAGATAACGGTCCTCTCGTTCCAGGTCCTCGCGCGTTAAGGGATGTTCCTCCAGCCAGCCGTGCGGGAACGCAAGCCGCATTTCGCGCTTGTGCACTCGCAGCTTCAGCTCCGGCAATGCCGCATCAGTCCGCGAGCGATGCAACAGCACTGCGAGACGCAGCAACACGGCGAGGCGGCGCGCGCGTTTCCCGGGGCCGCGCGGCAATGCGGCGAAGTCCTGTAGCGGAAATTTGCGCCGATGCGCGCGGATCAGGAGCGCCAACAGCGCCTGCTCCGTGCGCGAGAATCCGGCCAGATCGGAGAAACGCGCCAGATAAGCGCCGTGCTTGTGATACTGGTTATGCGCGATCGCGAGTCCGATCTCGTGCAGGCGCGCCGCCCAGGAAAGCGCCGCCGCATCGTCCTCGCCAAGCCGCCAGTCTTCGGCAAGCTGTCCAAAGAACTCCTGAGCGCTGCGCGCCACCCGCTCAGCCTGCGCGCGATCAACGTGATAGCGCCCGCTGAGTGCCGTGATCGACTGCTCGCGCACATCATGGTGCTGAATGCGCCCGATGAGGTCGTATAACAGGCCCTCACGAAGCGCGTTATCGGCGATCCTGATCTCCGATATTTCGAGCTCCTGAAAAGCCGCCATCAGGATCGCGACTCCACCCGGAAATACCGGCGCGCGTTCGGCGCTGAGACCGGGCAACCGTAGTGCGCTGACATCGGCTCCCGCCACCAGCGCGTCACGCAATTTGTCGAGTGCAGCGCGCGTAATTAGTCCGCTCGACCATCCGGCCTCCCGCACTACTGCACCAATCGCACGTATCGTTCCGGAAGACCCATGGGCCACCCGCCACCCGCCACGAAACTGCGCGGCCACTGGCTGAAACTCCAGCCGCGCCGCTGTCACTGCGCGCCGCAACGCCTTCGTGGTCACGAGACCGTCTGGGAAATACGCCTCGCTTACGCTCACACAGCCCATGTGCAGGCTTTCCATCGACTTGGCCTCACGCCTCTCTCCGAGGATCAATTCGGTGCTGCCGCCGCCAATATCGAGTACCAGCCGCGGCCCCTCATCGGCCAGCTCGCTCGACACGCCCTGGTAGATGAGCCGGGC
>DKBM01000075.1:0-4189 GCA_002451215.1 Proteobacteria bacterium UBA6900 | reverse complement strand
GGAACTGAAGTATCGGCCCTGCTCGGCCGCATGCCTTCGGCGGTCGGTTATCAGCCGACGCTCGCAGAAGAAATGGGTCGCCTGCAGGAGCGCATCACCTCCACCAAAGTGGGCTCGATCACATCCATCCAGGCAGTCTACGTCCCGGCTGATGACCTGACCGACCCGAGCCCGGCCACGACCTTCGGGCATCTCGATGCGACTGTGGTCTTGTCGCGCGACATTGCTGCGCTTGGCGTCTACCCGGCGGTCGATCCGCTCGACTCGACGTCACGCCAGCTCGACCCGCACGTGGTCGGCGAGGAACACTACAACGTGGCCCGCGCCGTGCAGGCGACTCTGCAGCGTTACAAGGAATTGCGCGACATCATCGCGATCCTCGGCATGGACGAGCTATCGCCCGACGACAAGCTCGCGGTGTCGCGNNGAGCAGGCGTTCTACATGGTCGGCTCGATCGATGAAGCAGTTGAGAAGGGCAAGGCGATTCAATAATGAAGTGTGAGGCGCTCATCAATTGAGCGCGTCGCACCCAATACCGGGCTTATCATGGCTTTAACCGTACACGTCGATATCGTCAGCGCGGAGGCTACACTCTACTCGGGCCTCGCCGAGTTCGTAGCAGTGCCCGGAATCGCCGGCGAACTTGGGATATACCCGCGACACGCGCCGTTACTGACCCAGCTGCGTCCCGGTTCTGTCCGGCTCAAGGTTCCGAACCAGACCGAGGAAGAGCTTATCTACGTTTCCGGCGGGATTCTCGAGGTGCAACCAGACATCGTGACGGTTCTCTCCGATACCGCGATTCGTGGCAAGGATCTCGACGAATCGGCGGCGCTTGAGGCCAAGCGCCGCGCAGAGGAGGAGATGAAGAACCGTAGCGGCGTGATGGAGATCGCAAAGGCCGAAGCTGAACTGGCCGAGGCCGTGGCGCAGTTGCGCGCCATCCAGCGGTTGCGCCAGCAACGTGGCCGTTGAGCCGCGGGACTGAACCGATGCCGGCACCGCGGGTTGAGCCCAACAAGGTCGTTTCCGTCACTTATCTGCTGCGCAACCAGCGCGGTGATATCGTTGACTACCGTGACCTGCCGGTGGCGTACGTGCACGGCGCTGGCTCGGAGCTGTTCCCACAGATTGAGCAGGCACTCACAGAAAAGACGGTCGGCGAAACCATAGAGGTGACGCTTGGACCCGACGAGGCCTTCGGCGCGCACGACCCGAAACTCACGTTCACCGATGACCTTGAGAACGTGCCACCGGAGCTGCGCCAGATCGGAAAGGAGTTCGAGGCCCAGAGTCCCAGGGGCGAGGCAATGCTGTTTCGTGTCACGCAGATCGAGAATGGCAAACTCACCGTCGATGCCAATCATCCGCTCGCCGGCCAGACCATCACGTTTGTGGTAACCGTGCATGACATCCGAGACGCGACAGACGACGAACGCAAGGCCGGCCGTCCGCTCGACAGCAGCAAACTGTTGCAGTAGCGGCGTCTCCCGCCAGGGCGTGGGTTTGCTTTAATTGATCCAGCGCATGACCACAGCTCTCGAAGTCATCATCCTCGCGGCCGGCCAGGGCAAGCGCATGTATTCGCGCCTGCCCAAGGTCCTGCATACGCTCGCCGGGCGTCCGCTGCTAGCGCACGTACTGTCCAGCGCCACTGAACTCGATCCCAGTGCCATTCACGTGGTGTACGGCCACGGCGGCGAGCAGGTACGCACCGCGCTGGCTGACGCGCGTGTTAACTGGGCATTACAGGCTGAGCAGAAAGGCACCGGCCACGCCGTTATGCAGGCGCTACCCGCGATTGCCGATGACGCAACGGTACTGATACTTTATGGTGACGTACCGCTCATTGCGCCGGCGACGCTGCAGGCGCTGGTTTCCGCATCCGGGCCGAATACACTTGCCTTGCTCACGGCCGAGCTGTCGGACCCCGGTGCCTATGGGCGCATCCTTCGCGATTCGGGCGGTCATGTGACGCGGATCGTCGAGGCCAAAGATGCCAGTGACGAAGAGTCGCGGGTGCGCGAGGTCAACACCGGCTTTCTGGCGGTGCCGGCCGCGCCGCTCAAGCGCTGGGTTGCGGCGCTTCGCAATCACAACGCGCAGGGGGAGTATTACCTGACCGACGTAATCGCCATGGCCGTTGCCGAGGGCATGGAGATCGCGACCCGCGCGCCGCGGGCGCTGTGGGAGATTCTCGGCGTGAACAGCAAGATCGAGCTAGCCTCACTTGAGCGAACCTGTCAGATGAATCGGGCCCAGGAACTGCTCCAGCAGGGTGTCACNNGCTTGCCGATCACGTGCACATCGGCAATTTCGTCGAGGTCAAAAAATCCGAGATCGGCGAGGGGAGCAAGGCCAACCACCTCTCGTATATTGGTGACACGACGATTGGAAAGGGGGTAAATGTCGGCGCCGGTACCATTACCTGTAATTACGACGGCGCCAACAAGCATCGCACGGTGATTGGCGACAATGCCTTCATCGGTTCGAATACCGCGCTGGTGGCGCCAGTGACCGTTGGCGACGGCGCAACGATCGGCGCCGGCTCGGTGATCGCACGCGAGGCCCCGCCGGGAGAACTGACCTTGACGCGCGCCGAACAAAAGACCGTGCGCGGCTGGAAGCGCCCGATCAAGAAGAAGGACTAGCAGCCATGTGCGGCATCGTCGGCGCTATTGCCGAGCGTAACGTTACCCCCATCCTGCTCGAAGGTCTGCGTCGCCTCGAATACCGCGGCTACGATTCGGCCGGCATCGCGGTGCGCGACAGCCAGGCACACTTGCAACGTATGCGTGCGGTCGGCAAGGTTGCCCAGCTTCAGGCAAGCCTCGACAAGACGCCGTTGAGCGGCGACCTCGGCATCGCCCACACGCGCTGGGCGACGCATGGCATGCCGGCCGAACGCAATGCCCATCCTCATATGAGCGGCGAGAAAGTCGCCGTCGTGCACAACGGCATCGTGGAAAATCACGCCGAGCTGCGCGCTGCGCTGCGCGCCCAGGGGTTTGTTTTCACGTCCGAGACTGACACTGAGGTCATTGCCCACCTGCTCGCGAGCCTTCTGTCCTCGGGCCGTGATCTGTTCACGGCGGTGCGCGAGGCCTGTCGCCAGCTGGTAGGTGCGTACGCCCTTGCGGTGGTAAGCCCCGACGATCCCGATCGCCTGGTGGTGGCGCGCGCCGGCAGCCCGCTCGTGGTGGGCGTCGGGGTTGGCGAGAATTTCATCGCTTCGGATGTCTTCGCGCTGCTGCCGGTGACGCAGCGCTTTTTGTTCCTCGAGGAAGGTGACATCGCCGAAGTGCGCCGCGATGGCATCACGGTGCTCGATGCCAGCGGCCAAGCGGTCGAGCGTCCGTTGCGGGAATCGACATTAACCGCCTCGACCGCTGACAAGGGCCCGTACCGTCACTACATGCTAAAGGAAATCTTCGAGCAGCCGGCGATGGTCGCCGAGACCCTCGAAGGCCGTATCTACAAGGGCCGGCTGTTGGACGAGAGCTTCGGTCACGAGGCGAAAGCGCTGCTCGATCGGGCGCGCGGTGTGCATATCGTTGCCTGTGGCACGAGTTTTCACGCCGGTCTCGTCGCGCGTTACTGGCTGGAAGAGTTTGGCGTGCCGTGCAGTGTCGAGGTCGCAAGCGAGTATCGCTACCGCCACGTCGTGGTGCCAAAGGACACGCTGTTTGTCACCATCTCGCAATCGGGTGAGACCGCCGATACGCTGGCCGCGCTGCGCGGTGCGCGCAAGCAGGGCTACCTCGGCACGCTATGCATCTGCAATGTGCCGGAATCCTCGCTGGTGCGTGAGTCCGACGTTGCGCTGATGACGCGGGCCGGACCGGAAATCGGAGTGGCCTCGACCAAGGCCTTTACCACCCAGCTGGTCGCCTTGCGGTTGCTCGCCCTCGCCTTCGGTCGTCGGCACGGCATGACAGCCGAGCAGGAGCGTGTGTTCGTCGAGGAACTCGAGGCCCTGCCGCGCCAGATCGAGGTAGTTTTAAAGCTGAGCGATTCCATCCAGGCGATGGCGGATGCCTTCGGCGACAAGCAGCATGCGCTATTTCTGGGGCGTGGTACGTTCTACCCAATCGCGCTCGAAGGGGCGCTCAAGCTCAAGGAGATTTCCTATATCCATGCCGAGGCCTATCCGGCCGGCGAGCTCAAGCACGGCCCACTCGCGCTGGT
>DKBM01000051.1:431-44309 GCA_002451215.1 Proteobacteria bacterium UBA6900 | reverse complement strand
GCCTCGAACGGCGCGTTCATGGCCAATCGCCTCGCCTGCGAGCACGCCGACCGCATTGCCGCCATTGCCCCGGTCATCGGATCGATGGCTGCGGAGCTAGCCGAGAAATGCCACCCGTCGCGGCCAATGCCTGTTCTGATGATCAACGGAACGGAAGACAGGCTGGTGCCGTTTGAAGGAAGTGAAGTGAAGTTCGGCTTCCAGCGCCTCGGGCACATGCTGCCGGTGCCGGAACTGGTGAAATTCTGGGTGCGACACAATCGTTGTTCACTGCAGCCAGAGATAACGCGCCTGCCGGATCTTGATCGCGAAGATGACACGCGCGTGGTAGTGGAGCGCTATGCGAATTGTCGCGAGGGCGCGGAAGTTACGCTCTATAGAGTCGAGGGCGGCGGTCACACCTGGCCGCAGGGCGTGCAATATCTTCCGGAATTCATCATCGGTCGCACCAGCAAGGACCTTGATGCCAATCGTGTAATCTGGGAGTTCTTTCGCCAGCACCGGCGGTAGATCCCCGTCGCCGGCTAGTGCAGCTCTTGAGCACGCGGTCTCAGCTCTTGTCGCGCACCCACATAACCCACGCGCGGATCGCAGCGATCGCGAAGATGCCGCCGAACGCCATGCAAACGCGGAACATGGTCTGGGAGCCAGGCCATACCAGTAGATGAACGGCAAGCAGTCCCTCCGCGACGAGGAACAATATCGCCGGGAGGGCGAAGCGCCAGTCGTGGCGAAGGAACCAGACGATGGCGATGGCGAATGGCCAGCCGAGGAAGATGACTCCACCCACTGCGAATGCGTCCAGCATCAGGGCGATGAGCACGGCTTCCGGAAGAGCGCTCTCAATGGGGGTGCGAATCACCCCGAGCTGCTCGAGCAGAAACTCGAGCAGGAGGGGCAGCAGGATGAGTCCTGCAATCAGGTAGCTCCAGGCTACGATTCCTTTCCACTTCCCACGGACGTTCACGGCTCGGCTCGGTCTCAAGGCTCCGGATCACCTTGAATATCGCCAAACGGACGGCGACGGGCAAGCACGCGCGGGCGGTTGCGAGGCGGCGCTAGAATACGACCATGCCAACCGTTCTTGCCCATCCGGCGGTACCGCTCGCAATAGCCGTTGTTGTTGGGCGTAAAAATATTTCAAAGCCACTCCTGGTGGCAGGAGCCGTTGCGTCCATGCTTCCCGACCTCGATGTTCTGGGCTTTCACTACGGCATTCCGTATGCCGCCGAGTGGGGTCACCGCGGCTTGAGTCACTCCTTGATGTTTGCGCTGATCCTTGCCGCCATTGGTGCCGGTTTTGCCAGACAGCTCGTTTCCACGCCACGAAACACGTTCTGGTTTCTGCTGGTGACGGCAGCCTCCCATGGCATCCTCGACGCGTTCACCAATGGTGGGCTCGGCATTGCCCTGTTGTGGCCGTTTTCCCAGGAGAGATTCTTTGCGCCATTTCGTCCCATTGAGGTATCGCCGCTCAGCGTTTCCGGCATCTTGTCAGTGCGGGGGATAGCAGTACTGTGGTCCGAACTGCTTTGGGTGTGGTTGCCGTGCCTGGGTGTGGCAGTCACCGCGGTCGCATATCGCTATCTTCGGGCGCGAACCATTCGCTCCGGGGGTCGCGCCAATGCGCCAGCCCGTGGTCCCGGCGGTTAGCGCGCTTTGCGTAAACTGATCCAGCAGTCAGTTCAGTAGCGGTAGTTCCCGGTTGTAGACTTCCCATCCATGACGCTCTTGACCCTTTCCGACGTATCACTCGCCTACGGACATCATCCGCTGCTCGCGCATGTCGATTTTCAGATCGAAAAAGGCGAGCGCGTGTGCCTGGTGGGTCGTAACGGCACGGGAAAGTCCACGCTATTCCGGGTGATTACCGGTGTGGCGCAGCCAGACGATGGCGAGGTGTGGCGGCGCGACCCGCTGCGGATGGCGCACCTCGAGCAGGAGGTGCCGGCCGACCGGGACGAGACGATTTACGAAGTCGTGGCGGCTGGCCTCGGTGAACTCGGCGAACTGCTCACGCGCTATCACAACGCCACGCACCACGTCGGCACGGCGGATGCCTCGCTGACGGAGCTTGCGGATCTGCAGGCCCGCATCGAGGCGCGCGATGGCTGGAACATCAGCCAGAAGGTGGAAGCAGTGCTGAGCCGCCTGAACCTCCCCGCGGACAAGCGTCTCGCCGACTGCTCGGGAGGTTTGCGCCGGCAGGTGATGCTGGCCCGCGCGCTGGTGAGCGAGCCAGACCTGCTGCTGCTCGATGAGCCGACCAACCACCTCGACATCGCTGCGATCACCTGGCTGGAAGAATACCTGCTGTCCTTCAGTGGCGCGCTGATGTTTATTACCCATGACCGCACTTTCCTGCGGCATCTCGCCACGCGCATCGTGGAGCTGGATCGCGGCCGGTTGACTTCGTTCCCGGGCAATTTCGATCGGTACCTGACGAAGAAGGACGAGATGCTGGAGGCCGAGACGCGTGCCTTTGCGAAATTCGACAAGAAGCTCGCGGAGGAGGAGGCCTGGATACGCCAGGGCGTGAAGGCTCGTCGCACGCGCAACGAAGGCCGGGTGCGCGCGCTGGAAGCATTGCGCCGAGCGCGCGCCGCACGCCTCGAGATGGGCGGCAAAGCGTCGCTCGCGGTCGATACCGGCGAGGCGAGCGGCAAGATCGTGGCCGACCTTCGCCATGTGGATTTCCGCTTTGGGGACCGGTGGATCATCCGTGATCTGTCGACGCGCATCCTGCGCGGCGACCGGGTCGGTATTGTCGGTCCCAACGGTTGCGGCAAGAGCACGCTGCTCCGGATCATTCTCGGAGAGCTGGACCCGACGGCGGGGCGGGTCGTGATGGGCACGCGCCTGCAACTCGCCTACTTCGACCAGCATCGGCGCAGCCTCGATCCCGAGAAGACGGTGCGCAACAACCTTGCCGAGGGGCGCGACTACGTGGAAGTGAAGGGACGGTCACGGCACGTGATCGGCTACCTCAAGGACTTCCTGTTTCCGCCAGACCGCATCGACTCGAAGGTGAAATCGCTCTCGGGCGGCGAACGCAATCGCCTGCTGCTCGCCAAGATATTTACTGAACCCGCCAACATGCTGGTGCTGGATGAGCCCACCAATGATCTCGACGTGGATACGCTCGAGCTGCTGGAGGAGCTGCTATCCGAGTATGACGGCACGCTGCTCATCGTGAGCCACGACCGTGCGTTTCTCGACAACGTCGTCACCAGCACGCTGGTCTTCGAAAGCGAGGGGCGCGTGGGCGAGTATGTCGGAGGATACGAAGACTGGCTGCGCCAGCGCTTGCCGCCCGCCGAGCGAGCCAAACGCGTGGCACCGGAACAACGGCCCGCGCGCGAGCCGCAACCGAAGTCGCCGCCCCCGGCGGACCAAAAGCGCAAGTTGAGCTACAAGGAGATGCGCGAGCTGGAGACGCTACCGGGCCGGATTGAACAGCTGGAGCGCGAGCAGCTGCAACTCGAAGCAAGCATGAGTCACGCCGCGTTCTACCAGCAGGAGAAGAGCTCAATTGCCCAGACGCTGGCGCGCGCCGAGGCGCTACGGGCGGAACTTGCGACCGCCTACGCGCGCTGGGAGGAGCTGGAACGCGGCGCGTAGGCGCGATTCAGGACAGGTCCAGTGAGTATGCCTTGAGGGTCTCGAGCGGAATCACTTCGAGCGCGCGGGCGTGGGTGGCGGTCAGTACCACGCGCGGCGCCTGGCCGGCGTCGTTGGCCTCCTTCCAACGCGCAGCGCACAGGCACCAGCGATCACCGGGCTTCAGTCCCGGGAAGCCGAACTGCGGAGCTGGAGTCGAGAGGTCATTGCCGCGCGCGCGGCTGAATGCGAGGAACTCGTCCGTCACTTGCGTGCACACGGTATGGGAACCGATGTCTTCCGGGCCGGTCTCGCAGGCGCCGCTGCGCGTGAATCCGGTGCGTGGAGTGAGCGAGCACAGCTCCAGCGGTTCGCCGAGAACATTCTTGGGGGATTCTTCATCCACGGGAATTGCTCCTGTTGTGTTGCGACACCCGGAGCCGGTTCCGGGCGGTGGGCGGATTCCTATATATTGCCTGACAGACAGTGACGACCGGCAGGGGCGTTGGCGTCGGCAACAATAACACGGAGGAGGTCATGTCGAGCGCGGTCGCGGTTCCGGTGTGGCTCTTTGCGCTGCTCGTTGCGCTGGCGGCGTGGGCGCTGCTCGAACGACTGCTGATGCCGGGCGTGCGCTGGTGGCTACGCCGGCGGGTTAACCGCGTGATCGATGAGGTCAATACACGCCTCAATATCTCCATCCGTCCATTCCAACTTACCAAGCGCGCGGTACTGATCGACCGGCTTGTTTACGACCCGAAGGTGACCGAGGCGATGCAGGACTATGCCGCGGAACAGAATATGCCACGCGAGGTGGCGCAGGCCGAAGTGCAGCGCTATGCGCGCGAGATTGTGCCGGCGTTCAATGCTTACGTGTACTTCCGGGTCGGTTACTGGATCGCCGAGCGCTTCGCACGCCTGCTCTACCGTGTGCGCGTCGGCTTTGCCGATAACGAGCGACTGGCGCGGATCGATCCGCAGGCAACGGTGGTATTTGTGATGAATCATCGTTCCAACATGGATTACGTGTTGGCGGCGTTCCTTGCGGCCGAGCACACGGCGCTTTCCTACGCGGTAGGGGAGTGGGCGCGCATCTGGCCGCTGACGCAGCTGATTCGAGCCATGGGCGCCTATTTTGTTCGCCGCAATTCGAAGAATGCCTTGTATCGGCGCGTGCTTGAGCGCTATGTCCACATGGCCACGCAAGAGGGAGTTTGTCAGGCGGTGTTCCCGGAAGGCGGATTGTCGCGTGACGGGCGCCTGCAGGCGCCGCGGCTCGGGATCCTGGACTACATGCTGCGCGGCTTCGACCCCGAGCACGGGCGTGACATCGTGTTTGTGCCGGTGGGCATCAACTACGATCGCACGCTCGAGGATCGTTCGCTTGTTCGTCGACTCGATCCGGCCGCCGCGCGGCGTTCGCGGTGGTTTGTGGTCCGTACCACGTTCGGTTTCGTCGCGCGCAACCTGTGGCTCATGCTGCGCAGTCGCTGGCACCGCTTTGGTTACGCCAGCGTGAACTTCGGTTCTCCGGTATCGGCCCGGGACTGGTGCCGGCGCGATAGCGTCAAATTCGCCGCGCTCGATGGGGAACAGCGCTTCGCGCAGGTAGAGCGCCTTGCGGGTGAGCTGATGGAGTGCGTGGCAAGGCTCGTCCCGGTGTTGCCCGTCCCGTTGCTCGCGGAAGCGGTCCTGGCCGCGCCGCAGGGTCAGAGTGAATACGACCTGACCGCACGCGTTTATGATCGGATCGAGGCTCTGCAGCAGGCTGGAGCCGTGGTGATTGTTCCGTCGCGCACCCGCGCGCATTCAGTGGAGACGGCACTCAACATGCTAAAGCTGCGTCGAATGGTGGTGACCAGCGAGGGTCTCTGTCGACCCGCCCCGGAGGCGCTCGAGGTGCTCGCCTATTATCGTAACTCGTTGGCGGCGTGGCCAGCCTGAACAGGACCGCGTGATGGCCCGCAATGCCAGCGCAGCACCGGTTGCGGACAACGACTATCTTGCAGGGCACGCGCAACTGCTGATTGCAAGTTTCCGGCGTCTCACTGGGCGCGATTTGGTCAGTCCGTCTGCGCAGCTTGCGGAGCAGGCTCGGATGCTGTTCGAGGCGCCATTCGTCGTAGCATCGCACGGTACCGGGGCGGATCCGGTATTCAACTATGGCAATCGCGCCACGCTCGCGCTATTCGAGACGACATGGGAGGAATTCATCGCCATGCCCTCGCGGCTTTCCGCCGAGCCAGTGGCACAAGAAGAGCGCTCCAAACTGCTCGCGCGAGTCAGCGAGGCCGGGTTCATCGACGACTATCAGGGTGTGCGTGTGTCGCGAACGGGGCGGCGCTTCCTGATCGAGCGCGCGACGGTGTGGAACGTCGTAGACGCCAGCGACGTCTACCGCGGGCAGGCGGTGACTTTCCGAGACTGGCGCTACTTGTAGGTCCCCGAAGGTGCCGTCTGTGCGGCTTGTCGGGCGTCCTTCATCAATTCGGGCGCCGTGAGGTGTGAGCCGACACGAATGCCGGCGATGCGCAGCGCGTGTGCCGTCCAGGTATTGCAGTTGTTGAACAGGTGGAAGGTCTCTACCGATTCGTAGAACGCGCTCTCGCCATAAAGTCCTACGCCGAGCTGAATCGGATGTCCTGCGTCATCGCGCGCATAGTTATCACGGATGTATGCGACCAGCCGCGCCAGGCCGGCATCCGAGACCGGCAGGGCAATTACCTCGCTAGTGGAAAAATACTGCTCGACCGGCGTGTGAAATCCCACCACGTGCAGCACGCTGGGGCCCGGCACAAATGCCGCCTTGAGGGCAAGCCATGCGCCCGGGTCCGCGGCCTGATAGTACTCGCGATCGCCCCAGCCGACTTCAATATACTCGGCACGCGGCAAGAAGGTGCTCTCGGGCCAGGCATCGTGTGGCAGGTCGCTTAACCGGATCACGATACCGGTGTGCCAGCCGTGACTGACGAGATAGATCGTGCGCGGCTGCGATTCGAAGGTGGTCTCGAGCGCGGGCGGTGCTTCGGCACATGCGGTCCCGGCGATGGTGACGGCAATCAGCCATAGCAAGGTGCGCATCTCCGTATGGTGAAGTGTCAGGCCGAGCTTTTCCAGCATCTCGGGACGCAAGAGCATGGGGGGATGTGGAAAAAATCGAGCAACGTTGATTTCGACGCGCTGCAACAATCGGCCGCGCTCGCGGCATCCTGATGTGCAGCTTGCCGGCCAGGATATGAAGCGCGGAATATGGCGCAGGCAGAGGCGATCTGTGCAATACGCCAGACGCGCGGCGCGAGCGCCTAGGTAGCGAGCCAGCGCCTGACGGCATCCATCGCGTGCACGACATTGGGGCAGTACAACTCCAGGAAGTCGCGATCAAGGTCCTTCTCGAGTGGCGTCTGTTGCGCCGCCACCAGTGCCCGACCGCCGTCGAAATCCACATAGGCCAGTCGCAGCGTCAGTTCATCGCTCGGGCGGCCAAACTCGACGCCGGGCAGGGTAGCGATCCCGGTTTCCTCTAACAGGCGCTCGCAAAGGCTGGCACTATCGCGGATACCGCGCACGGCAAGCTTCTCTCGTAGCGGACCAAAGTCCGGAAACAGGTAGAACCCACCCACCGGTTCGGAGACGCTGGCGTCCGCCTTGCGCAGCTCGCGCCACACATGCCGGCCAAGATGGCGCAGGATGCGTCGCGCCTGACCCAGATACTGCTGGATTTCCATGTCGCCCTGAAAGGCGCGGATGGCGGCGTACTGTATGGGAGCGCTGGTGGAGGTGAAGGTTTCGCTCGCCACGGTGGCCATTGCCTCGAGCAGCCAGCGCAGCGACGACGGGAACGCAAACGTGCCGAGCCGCCAGCCGCCGGCTCCGCACCACTTCGACAGCCCGCCGCTCACGATTGTGCCCTCGGGATAGTAGCGGGCGATCGACACGTGCTGACCGCGATGATGGAGTTCGCCGTAGATCTCATCCGACACCAGTATCACGCGGTATTGACGCGCGATTCGTGCGAGGTCGCGCAGTTCCTCAACCGTATAGCTGTCGCCGGTCGGATTGGCCGGATAGTTCAGGATCACGATGCGCGGCCGGTCAGGATCGCTGGCGCACAGGCGGTCAAGGTCCACGGGCATGAGGCGCCAGTCATTTTCGGGTTGCGTCGGAACCCAGCGGATCTGCCGGCCGATAATCTGCGCTTGCGGCGCATATGAAACCCAACTTGGCGTGGGGATCACCAGATCGCCGTAGTAGACAAGCTGCAGGATGAACATGAGTTCCTTNNAGCCGGTAGACCTTGCGGCCTTCGTGCAGCAATTGTGCGCTGCGCTCGTTGATCGCGAGCGTGGCGGATTGTTTGAGCCCGCGGACGTTGAGATTCAGATGGACGTCCGGGGTGATGGGGCGACGGCGGCTCATGTGCGCTTCTGGCTTCGCTCAATAACGCGCGCTACCGGAGGACTATTAGCGAATACTAACATGCACACAAAGTTTACGGTTTGGGTTTGGCCTATCCCCGCGACTTGGATAGACTCGGACCTTTACCCCTGCGACATGAAACGATGACCACGAGAGGTGTTAACCGTGACCACCGATATGAGCCGCAAGCGTATACCGCGCGTTGTTGCCCCGCGCTACCAGGCGTATTTGCTGCACAACTTCCGCAACATTCCCCAGATTGCGCGACTTTCGGAGGAGCAGCGCTTCGACATTGAAGTGGTCGGGCATGTCCTGCCATTCAAGGTCAACAGTTTTGTCATTGATCACCTGATCGACTGGGACAATATTCCGGACGATCCGATGTTCGTGCTGACCTTCCCGCAGCGCGGGATGCTGCGTCCGGAACACTACGACGAGATGGCGTCGTTGCTGCGCGCCGGCGCGGACCCCGACACTCTCAAGCAGACGGCTGATCGTATCCGCATGCAGCTCAATCCGCATCCGGCCGGGCAGCTTGCGCACAATGTTCCGCTGCTGCGCGGCGAGCCACTGCACGGCATGCAGCACAAGTATCAACAGACGGTGCTGTTCTTTCCCAGTCAGGGGCAGACTTGCCACGCCTATTGCACATTCTGTTTCCGTTGGCCGCAGTTCGTCGGCATCAGCGATCTCAAGTTCGCGAGTCGCGAGGTCGAGCAGCTGATTGACTACCTGCGCGAGCATCCCGAGGTCAACGACGTGCTGTTCACGGGTGGCGACCCGATGATCATGTCGGCTAGACATCTGGCGGCGTACCTCGAGCCGCTGATCTCGGCTAAGTTACCGAATCTGCGCCGGATCCGGATTGGAACCAAGGCGCTCACGTACTGGCCGTACAAGTTCCTGCAGGATCCAGACAGCGAAGAATTGCTGTCGTTGCTAGGCAAGGTGTCGCGTTCGGGGATCCATCTTGCGCTAATGGCGCACTTCAATCACGGGCGCGAGCTTGAGCCGCGGCCCGTGCAGGATGCTATCGCACGAATTCGNNGGCTGCATTCCTTACTACATGTTTGTCGCGCGTGATACGGGTGCCCAGCACTACTTCGCGGTACCGCTGGTTCGCGCATGGGAGATTTTTCGCGGTGCGTACCAGCAAGTGAGCGGTTTGTGCCGCACGGCGCGGGGACCTAGCATGTCGGCCAATCCCGGCAAGGCGCAGATCCTGGGCGTGACCGAGATTCGGGGGGAGAAGGTAATCGCACTACGGTTTCTTCAGGGTCGTAACCCGGATTGGGTCGGGCGACCGTTCTTTGCCGAGTACAGCGATACGGCGACCTGGCTGAATGAGCTCAAGCCGGCTTTCGGCGAGAAACGGTTCTTTTTCCAGGACGAGCTGGAGCAGTACTACCGCGAGAACATAGATACCAGTACCGCCGACGACTTCGAATAGGGGGCGCCCGGCGCGCGCGCTGGCGCCCGCGATGCGCTACCCCGTATGATCTTGCTGCGGCACGGGTCGTGGCACCGCCGCTTGCAGCACGTCAACAAAGCGAGGTCAGGCATATGGCCAGTCAAAGAGGCGGTACAAGTCGGCGAACGTTTTTGAGGGCGACCGGGGTGCTGGCGGCATCGGCGTTGCTTCCAACGGGGCCGGCACGGGCGGCAGCGACCCCGATCCGGCGCGCCATCCCCAGTTCCGGTGAGCAGCTTCCCGTGGTGGGTCTTGGCACTTCGAAAACGCTGAATGTCGCGCGTGACGAGGCCGCTCGGCTCACCGACGTGGTTAAGACGTTCTTTGAAAAGGGCGGGTCGGTCATCGACTCCTCGCCCATGTATGGGTCCGCCGAGGAAGCACTCGGCGTGATTCTCTCGCGCATTCCCAACCACGAGCGCCTGCTTGCCGCGACCAAGGTCTGGACCGACGGCAAGGAGGCGGGCATCGCGCAAATGGAGGCCTCCCGTCGCCTATGGGGAGTGAAACGCTTCGATCTGATCCAGATCCACAACCTGCGGGACTGGAAGGTGCACATTACGACGCTCAAGGACTGGAAGGTGAACGGTCGCGTGCGCTATATCGGAATCACCACCTCGCATGGGCGGCGGCACGATGATCTGATCGCGGCGCTGAAGCAGGAACGCTTCGACTTCGTCCAGTTCACCTACAACATCATCGATCGCGAGGCCGAAAAGCTGCTGCTGCCGCTCGCAGCGGAGCGCGGTATTGCGACCCTGATCAATCGACCGTTCCAGAGATCCGATCTCTTCGCCAAGGTGAAAGGCAAACCACTGCCTGATTGGGCAGCCGAGTTCGATTGTCAGAGTTGGGCGCAATTCTTCTTGAAATGGGTCATTTCGCATCCGAATGTGACTTGCGTTATCCCGGCGACCGCGAAGGTGACGCACATGGCCGACAACATGGCCGCCGGGTTCGGGCGCTTGCCCGATGAGGCAATGCGTAGTCGCATGGTTCGGCATATCGAGGCCCTCTAGGGCGTTAGCCGGATTCGGAGACCCTTGGGGGCGGAGGACCGTGACGTGATGTGCAATCGAAACGTATTGTCAGTGGCCTCCGCGGTGGCCGCGCTCTGGTTTGCGACCGCAGCGGCCGCAGCGCAGACGGGGGGCAAGGTCACGGTTCAGTGGTTCGGCCAATCCGCGTTCAAGGTGACGACGGTCTCCGGCAAGGTGATCATGATCGACCCTTACCTAACCAAGAACCCGAAGACTCCTGAGAAGTACAAGGACCTGTCAGGGCTGGGAAAGGTCGACCTGATCCTGGTGACCCACGCCCACGGCGATCACGTGGGTGATGGCCCGGCGCTGGCCAAGAAGCACGGTGTGCCACTCTACGGTCCGGCCGGGCTCAACGACACGCTGGTGGCGCTCCAGATTCTTCCGCCAGCGCTATCGCCACGCTTCAACAAGGGCGGCGTCATCACACCCCTGGGGCCGGAAATAAAGATCACGATGACTCGCGCCGAGCATAGCTCGGAATTTCGCTGGCAGAACCCGAAGAGCGGTCAGACCGAGATCCATGTCGGGGGCGAGCCGGCCGGATTCATCATAGAGTTCGAGAACGGCTTCAAGCTTTACCACATGGGCGATACAGGCCTGTTCGGCGATATGAAGTTCATCGGCGAGTACTATCGGCCCGATCTGGTGCTGATACCGATTGGAGGACACTTCGTGCTGAGCCCAGTCGATGCCGCCTACGCCACCAACCAGTATCTCAAGCCCCGGTTTGCAGTCCCCATGCACTACGGCACCAATCCGAACCTCAAAGGGACGCCCGAGGAATACGTACGCGCGCTCGGTACCACGGCCACCAAGGTCCACGCGCTCTCCCCCGGGGATACCCTGTATTTCTGAGTACTCTGTGGGCCCTCCGGGTGACGGGTCGCGACAGATCGTGCCGGTGTCCCGTCACATGCGTTACCCGCCATGTCGCTAACTGCCTGATTTCAGGCGCCAAGTTTCCGGCACAGATATTGCCTATCCTTGGGCAGGACCGTCCGCGTGCCGGGTTGCCGGCAGAAACAAGCAGAGCGCGCCGGACGGCCGACCGGGTGGGGTGGGCGTACGGCATTGGCCGCGCGGCTCCGCCGGAAGTCTGGCCAAGGATTTAGCGGAGGATGGCATGTCTGCAGATGGAGCACTGTTAGTCGTCGAAACCGATCCCGAACGCGGCGCATATCTCAAGTCGATCGTCGAATTCATGGGCTATGAGCCCGTGTGGGTGCGTAGCGTTGGAGCCCTCGATGGCGTCGAGTTTGATGGCCTGGGTCCGTGGGTGGCACTGCTTGGCCCTTCCTGCGCGGGTCCGGACGGGAACAGTTTCCTGCGCAGTCTGCGTCAGCGTGCTGGCAACTTGCCGGCTCTCCTGATCTCCGATCGCCGCTCGCGCGCAGAGATTGACCCTGAACTGCTACGCGAATGTATGGAAGTCATTGAACTGCCGCTGCGTCATGCGCAGCTCGCCAACGCGTTGCAGGATTTGCGCGAGGGCCGTACGCCAAGCAGCGCTGCACGTAGCAATCGCCGCAATCCCGAGCTGTTTCGGTCGTTGATCGGCAATAGCGGGGGAATCGCGCGCGTGCGCAAGCTTGTGGAGCAAGTATCTGGCTCGGATGCCAACGTATTGATCCTCGGGGAGTCGGGTACTGGCAAGGAAGTCGTCGCCCGCAATCTTCACTATTTTTCGCCGCGGCGAGACAAACCGTTTGTGCCGATTAATTGCGGCGCCATCCCGGCTGAGCTCCTGGAAAGTGAGCTTTTTGGGCATGAGAAGGGGGCCTTTACGGGTGCGATCACCGCGCGGCAGGGGCGCTTCGAACTGGCCGAGGGCGGGACGCTTTTCCTGGATGAGATCGGCGACATGAGCCTGCACATGCAGGTCAAGTTGTTGCGTGTCTTGCAGGAACGCATTTTTGAGCGTGTCGGTGGAAGCCGCTCGATCCGGGCGGATGTGCGCATCATCGCTGCCACGCATCGGAATCTCGAGCATGCCATCGGGGAAGGAAAATTCCGCGAAGACCTGTATTACCGCCTGAACGTCTTCCCGATCGACATGCCGCCACTGCGCGAACGTAGCGAAGACGTGCCGCTGCTGATTGAGGAGTTGCTGCGGCGCTTTCAGCACGAGAAGCGCATCTCACTAAAGATCAGCCACGCCGCGGTCGATGCACTGGCAAGCTACCAGTGGCCAGGCAACGTGCGCGAGCTCGCCAACCTGGTCGAGCGACTGGCCATCCTGTTTCCGAATGGCGTCGTCGATGCGCACGACCTGCCCGAGAAGTTCCGGCCGCAGGGAGCGGTGCCGTCGGTTAGCGCGCCGCGCAGTGCAATCGCCGCTGGCGAGGAACTTCCGGTGCATCCGCTTTCCCTGCCGCGCCTTCCGCGCGAGGGGCTCGATCTCAAGGAGCACCTCAGCAATCTTGAGCTCACACTCATCAAGCAGGCGCTCGAGGAGGCTGGCGGGGTGGTTGCGCATGCCGCCGAGCGCTTGCGGCTGCGACGCACGACGCTGGTGGAGAAGTTGCGCAAATACGGATTGCAGCGCGGCGAGGACAAGGTCGCGTCCAGTTTCTGAAGTGCTCCAGTCTCCGTGAGCCCCTGTCGCGTACCGGGGCTCTATGCCCGAACATCGTCGAAAGGCTGGCGGCGAGTCAAACCCTCGGCGTTTTGGGAACGGAAGCGCGCAGCGCGTTTCCCAAACTAATCAAAGCTATAACTCACATCCTGAGGTTGGAACGGGAGTTGCATCTATTTCCCGTATGTTGAAGTTCATGGGCCTGCACCGCAGGTGTCGTGCGAAGCCGGGAATGCCCGCATTTACGGGGCGCCACAAGGAGGGACGCAGTCAATGATGAATACCAATTCGGTGAGGGAACACGTGGCACGCACGCGCCGCAGCGTTGCTCAGCCGGTACGAGTCATTGCCGTAACGAGCGGCAAGGGTGGTGTTGGCAAGACCAGTGTCGCTGCCAATCTTTCCGTGGCGATGGCGGCCAATGGTCGGGATGTAATGCTGCTGGATGCGAACCTCGGGCTCGGGGACGTCGATGTGCTGCTTGGGCTTCAACCGGAGTTCAACCTCTCGCATGTGCTTGCGGGAGACCGTTCGCTCGAGGAGGTCATCGTCGAAGGACCGCTCGGTGTAAAGGTGGTTCCAGCAACATCTGGTATGCGCCGTATGGCGGAACTTCGACCGATGGAGTACGCGGGCATTGTTCGAGCTTTCAGCGAACTGTCGACACGACTGGATGTGCTGGTAGTGGATACGGGTTCTGGCATTTCTGATGGCGTGATCGCCTTTCTTCGCGCCTCGCAGGATGTCGTCGTGGTTGTGTGTGACGAGCCGGCGTCGATGGCGGACGCCCACGCGCTTATCCGGGTGCTTGCGGCGGACTGCGATGTGGCGCGCTTTCGCGTGCTGGCCAACATGGTGCGTAGTGTGCGCGAAGGTTACGAGGTTTTTGCCAAGCTGGCGCGCAGCTGCGACAAGTCCTGCAACGTTTCGCTTGATTACATCGGCAGTATTCCGCATGACGAGCAACTGCGGCTCGCGGTTCAAAAACAGCGCGCCGTGGTAGAGGCCTATCCATCCAGTCGCGCGGCGCTCGCCTTCAAGAAGCTTGCTCAGCGCGTGGAAGAGTGGCCGGTGCCGGACGAGGCCGACGGGCGCCTTGGTTTCTTCGTCGAGCGCCTGATTCGCGCGCGTGGCGGCATCACGGCACGCGTTGCCTGATCTGACTCCTCCCTAGTCGTTTCGTCCAATCCCGGAGTTGCCCGGCGATCGCCTGCGCCGGGCGATTCGCCGTGGGCACACCCGATGCCAGCGCAATGCCTGGCGTGTAAGATTGGTATTGAAGGCCATTCCTGACGAATCGACTCCTCGGAGAGAGATCATGAGAAGCGCTGTAGCGATTTTGCTGTGCGCGTTCGGCTTGGCGGGCACCGTCGCATTGGCGGCGGATCCGGTGGACCGTAGTCTGTGGTGGGACGAAGCGTGGTGGGCGGACGGCCGGCTTCCGCAGCCCGTGACCTACGAACTGGAGGTCCGCGAGCTGTCCTACCGAAGCGACGGTGTCGAAGTACCGGTCAAGGTAATCCGTCCCAAAGGCAAGGACACATGGCCCGGCGTGCTTTTCGTGCACGGGCGTCGCGGACTCGACGATCTCATCTTGCTGCAGGCGCGCCGGCTGGCGGCACGCGGCTATGTCGTCTTTGCGCCGGATCTCTATCGCGGTCGCGACATCGCTCCGTTTCCCGTGAATCACGACTACACACTGGAGGGGGACCTGAACCGCGGGCTCGATGCGATGCTCAAGCTGCCTGACGTGAAGGGACCAAAGGTGTGCGCGGTATCGCACACGCGCGGTGGTTACTACACGCTTAAGCTCGCCGTGACCTACAAGCGACAGGAGCGTGACTTGGCCTGTTACATCTCGTGGTATCCACATCTGCAGGATCCGAATGCACCGGAGCCGGCGCAGGTCTATCAATATGCGCCGGAGGTCGACGCGCTAACGTTACCGACGCTGATCTTCGTCGGCGAGAACGAGCAGTATCAGCGCAAGCGTGTCATCGATTCCTCGGTAGGCGCGATGCGCGACCAGAAGCGCCCGGTTCAGCTCTTTGTTTACCCAGGAGTCGGGCGTGGCTTTGATTTCCGCGGTGACAACCTTCGTACATTTGCGGACGACCTGGCCAGCAAGGACGCCGTGCAACGCGCGGCGGCGTTTCTTGCTGAGCATCTGGGCAAGTAGGAGGGGACTATGCACGTCACAATCGTTCATATACAGGTGAAGCCCGAGCACGTGGAAGAATTTATCGTCGCCGCACGTCACAATCATCTCGGCTCGGTACAGGAGCCGGGCAATCGTCGCTTCGATGTGCTCCAATCATCTGATGATCCCACGCGCTTCGTGCTCTACGAAGCGTACGCCACGGCCCGGGATGCCGCCGCACACAAGAGCACTGCGCATTACCTGCAGTGGCGCGACACGGTGACAACGTGGATGGCCAGTCCTCGCGTTGGGGTGAGCTACCTCGGTTTGTTCCCGGAATGATCATTCCCGGCAGCTTCGCGATCGCGCGCCTGCCGCGCATTGTCTTTGGGGCCGGTTCGATAGGTGAGGTGCCGGGGTTGGCGTCCGGATTTGGCCAGCGCGCGTTGCTGGTCTGTGGTGCCCGCTCGTTGCGCGCTGCCACGCACTGGCCGACGCTGGAGGCGGCATTTCGCGCCGCGGGCATGTCGGTAGAACTGGTTGCGGTCGGTGGCGAGCCCTCGCCACAGCTGATCGACGACAGCGTGCGTACATTTCGCGACCGGCGCGTGGATGTCGTGGTGGGAATTGGAGGAGGCAGCGTACTCGATGCAGCCAAGGCGATCGCGGGCTTGCTGCCGCACGGAAACTCTGTGATGGACCATCTCGAGGGCGTCGGTCGGAACGTTCCCTACCGCGGTCCGGCAACGCCCTGGATCGCGGTGCCAACTACCGCCGGGACTGGCAGCGAAGCGACAAAGAATGCCGTGTTAAGTGTGCAGGGCGCGCAGGGTTTCAAGAAATCCTTCCGGCACGACGCATTGGTGGCCCAAGTCGCGGTGGTTGATCCCGAGTTGCTTGCAACCTGTCCACCCGAGCTGATCGCGGCCAACGGCATGGACGCGTTTACCCAGCTTCTCGAATCTTATGTCTCGTTGCGCGCCAACCCGTTCACCGATGCGCTGGCATTGTCTGGGATCGAGGCCGTGCGCGATGGGTTCTTCGCTGCCTGGCGGGGCGGAACCGATGCGCAGGGGCGAGCCGGGCGCGCACGCATGGCCTATGCTTCGCTGCTCTCTGGTATCACGCTTGCGCAGGCCGGTCTCGGTTCTGTACATGGGCTTGCCTCACCACTGGGCGCCTACTTTCCCGTCCCGCACGGTGTCGTGTGCGGCACCTTGGTAGCCACCGCGACTGAGATGAATCTGCGGGCACTTCGTGCCCGCGCGCCGGCTCATGAGGCACTTGGCAAGTACGCCCGCATCGGGACGCTGCTCGCCGAGACGCCGCCGCGAACCGCACAGGAAGCCTGTGATGGCTTAGTCGCCACGCTCTACGAGTGGACCGCCAGGCTGAAGCTCCCGTTGCTCGCCAGTTATGGTGTGAGTACCTACGACATTGAGCGCATTGTGGCCGGCGCGCGCGGCAGCAGCATGCAGACCAATCCCGTAGTGCTGACTGACGCCGAGATTGGNNGAGATTGTGCGCCGGCGCCTCTAGTAGCGACGCCATCAAAAGTGGGGGAACGCGCAGGTTAGGCAGTTCGAGCCCACCCAGGCGGACCCGCAATCCATCAGCGGTACCAATCGGCAGAATCGTTGGAACGGAATCATGTCCGACCTGCATTGGGACACGTTGCGTAGTTCAGGTGGTCGGTTTGGTTCTCATGATCTTCGTGTGATAGTAAATATTGGGATTGCTTAAGAGGCATTTTTAGTCTTGAAAGGACATAATAAAGAATATGTAACAACTTGATTAACAAGTTAATTATGTCAGTCTCACNNAATTTAAACAACCAGGTACATCATGTTTGCCAGAGCAGCAGCGTTTTGTGTTCTAGTCGCCGCCACGATCGGTGGTCCGGCCCACGCTAACGACGCCGAGATTGCGAAGTTGCGCGCCGAATTGCAGCGCGCTTTCCCGGAGGTATCTTCGGCGACCATTCGTCCGTCGCCAGTCGGCGGTATCTACGAGGTCGAGCACAACGGCGACATCCTGTACATGAGCGCCGATGGCAAATTCCTTATCTTGGGCGATGTGATTGACCTCAAGACGCGTAGCAACCTTACGCGGGCGAAGCGTGAGCAGCGGGTAGCCGCAGCGCTGAATGGGGTGGGTGACCAGAACATGATCATCATCGGCCCCAAAGACGCAAAGCACACGCTGACGGTGTTCACAGATGTCGACTGCCCGTATTGCGCCAAGCTTCATAAGGAAGTACCAGAGCTTAATCGCAATGGTGTTCGCGTGCGCTATCTGCTCTATCCGCGAGGCGGCATCGGATCCGAAACCTATCGTAAGTCGGTTGCGGTCTGGTGCTCGGATGATCGTGCCAAGGCCATCGGCATCGCCAAGGCGGGTGGAAAGATCGAAATGAAGACTTGCCCGAATCCGGTTGAGCAGCATTTCAAGCTCGGTATGCAAATAAACATCGAGGGTACGCCAGCGGTATTTCTTGACAGCGGCCGTCAGGTGGGTGGCTATGTTCCGGCGGCCAAGCTGTTGGCGGCAATGGGCATCAAGGACGAAAAGAGCACCTCGGCGCGCTAGGCCGGCACTGCCGGGTGCCGGGGCGACCCGGAATGAAAGGTATCGTGCGAAAATCAGGCGAGCAGTCCGTTCGCGAACCGGCGCTGGCACGCTTCGCGCAGCAGGTGCGCGCGAACGAGCGTATCTGGGAGGCATTTCGCCGTATCGAACTGCGGATGCTCGATGCACCCAGCGTTCGAGCCTTCGTGTCGGTATTGTCCGTCGACCTGCCGCGCAGTTTTCCACACGTGCATGCAGCAACGCTAACCTGCGTCGACCCGGAGTATGAATTCGCGCGTCTCTGCGCCCGCGAGCTTGAGCCGGACCTACCGGACGGCGCGCTGATTAGTGTCGAGCCTCGTTCCTACACGCGGGTGTTCGGGCCAGCGGCCCGGCCCTTTCTCGGCGCAAGCAGTCCAAGCCTTCAGCGCGAATTCTTCCCTGGCATGGCGGCGCCCATTGGCTCCGTAGCGCTCGCCCCGCTTTTGCGCGACGGCAAGCTGATCGGGAGCCTCAACCAGGCCAGTCTGGAACCCCGCCACTTCGGGCCGGAAGTTGCCACCGACCTGCTAGAACATCTCGCAGCCGTTGCGGCCATGTGCCTCGAAAACCTGCGCAACCAGGAGCGGCTAAGGCTCGATGGGCTGACCGATGCCGTTACGGAAGTTCCAAATCGCCGTTTCTTTGATCGCCGACTCGCCGAAGAAACCGAGCGCTGGCAGCGCCGCGACGAACCCTTGGCGATGATTCTCGTCGATATTGACCACTTCAAGCAGGTCAATGACCGTCATGGGCATCAGGCCGGCGACAGCGCACTGGCGCAAGTTGCGCGTTGGCTGGGGGAAGGGCTTCGTGCTTGCGACGTATTGGCGCGTTTCGGGGGGGAGGAATTCGTATTGTTACTGCCGAACACCACGGCCCGTCAGGCGGGTACGATCGCAGAGCGCTTGCGGGAGCGCATCGCGCACGCGTCGATAAACCTCGACGACGGCGGGGAGGGGTTCAAACTGACGGCAAGCTTCGGGGTCGCCGCGCTAGAGGAAAAGCAGGGCGGCAACCGTGTCGATGCAGCCAATGGGCTCCTGCGACGTGCAGATCGTTCTCTTTACGCTGCCAAGGCGGCCGGCCGCAACTGCGTAGTCAACGCCTAGAGAGAGCCCTACCGTCCTAGCTGGTTAAGCCGCGCCTGTGCGACCGCGAAAGCCGCCGTTCGACCCGCGACTGCCTGCGCTATCAGCGAATCAGTTCCTTCAGCTTGTTCGGCTTGTCTTCCCAGTCCGCTGCATCAGCCGGGGCAGGCTTCTTTTCCGTAATAACCGGCCATTTCTTGGCCAGCTCCGCGTTGAGTTGGGTGAACTGGCGCTGTTCATCCGGGAGATCGTCCTCGGCGTATATGGCATCCACCGGGCATTCCGGTACGCACAGCGTGCAGTCGATGCACTCGTCGGGGTCAATAACAAGGAAGTTCGGCCCCTCGTGAAAGCAGTCTACCGGACATACCTCGACACAGTCGGTGTATTTGCAGCGAATGCAGCTTTCCGTGACAACGTACGCCATCTATTTTCTCCACCTTTCAGGAAAAGTGCGGGCGCATGATACCAGCCCGCGATGGTAGCCGCAGCCTGCGCCGCTGCGGCGAAGCTTCAACATATTCCCGGATTAGACCCGGCTCAGCACACGTCTGAAATTGATTGTGGTCAATTGCCCATTGACTTGGGGTAGGCTGGGGGCCCGGCCCGACCAAAAGCACGGTACTGGCGGCAGAATAGGGGCCTTTCGCAGCGGGTTTCCCGATGGAGGTGGAGTACGCTCGAGCGGGCCTGCGGTGTTGTCTATAATCAATTGATACAAAACATAAATAGACTGACCGGACCGCTCGGGTGGCGCAACTCAATCTTTCTGTACCTAACAAGCGTGTGTCTGCGTGGGTTGCCGAAACCGACCTGAAGAATGCACGCGCTTGGCTCGATTCGCTGCCACTGGCTGACAGCGCCGAGGCTGCGCGCGAGATCTATCAGGCGCTTTATACCCTCAATCGGCAGGACCTTGATGTCGCGCAGCGATTCGAGCTGATGGAGCTCTACGCGCGACCGGTTGCCACTGTCATCTCGAGCTTGCAGGCGACCCTCGTGCGCCTTGCGATTCCGCTGCCCCCCAAGAAACGCGCGTTGGCTGAGTTTCTTCGGCTCCTGTATCTCGAGATGGCCAATGGCTACAAATGCTGCCTGAACGATCTTCAACAGCAGCGGATTCTATGGGGTAAGAAACAGCTCGTTTCACCGAGCGCGGCACGTGCCCTGCATTTCCTCGGAGAGGCGCTCTTGCGCTCGTACGCGACCTACTTTCCCACGCCGGCTGATATCTGGCGCGACGTGCACGCGTTGTATCGTTATGCGGAGGAAACCGGGAGGCTCGAGGAGATCATCCAGGCCCCGGAAGGTGATCCGGGTCCAGCGCAGTCGATCGGGCATCGATATCTGCAAATTCTGCTACTTGCCGCCTGCAACCCCTACCAGCTGCCTCCAGCTGAATGTTTCACGGTTTATCATTTTCTTGCCCGCTGGGCGGGGCAGGCGAGATTGACGGCGGACGTACTAGCTACCAGCCCATTGAGTCAGTTTCTGGTCGATCTGGATTCAGATCGGCCGCCGATTGGCTACCCACGCAGCCGGGCACCAGAGGCATTACCAAGCGCGCGGCGGCTCGATGCCGCGCAGCTGGCGGGCACTGTTCAGGGATTCATCCAACACCTCGAGAAGGGCGCGTCGGTGCAGTCGCTCGATATGGGTGTGGATTGTCTGGAGAGCGCATGTCTGGATCTGATGCAGCGCCTCATGCGTGCCTGGGGGGAAGTGGTGCGTCGCGAGCACGCGCGGATCAAACGCCACGGTTCCGTACTGATCTGTAGCGGCGTAAATGCCCTGCATTTTTTTGCAAGCGGCCAGAAGCCGTTCAGTGCGCCAGACGCAGAAACGCCGGAACCCGTATCGGTGCCAGACGCCAACGTGGGTGCGACGCCGCCTAGTGCGATGCCGCAGGACAACGAGAATGAGGAATATGTGGCGCTTGACGAACCGGGATTTCAGGCGCCCCCGCCGGATCCGATTGCACTCGTGGCGGCGCCATCAGTGCCTCCAGTGGTGCCCGAGATCTTCCGGATAGATCGTTGGCAAATCAAGGACATCAGTCCGCGCGGATTCCTCTTGCTGCATTCAGGAGAAGGTTCAGCGAGCGTTCGGGTTGGTGATCTTATTGGTGTTCAACGCGCCGGCGAGCTCGAGCACTGGAGCGTCGCCGCGGTGCGGTGGCTCAAGAGCGTCCGCGAGGAGAGCGTCGATGTGGGTATCGAGGTTCTATCGCCCCGGGTCACGCCTGTCGTAGTAAGCGTGGATGGAGCCGGTGCGGAAGGTGGGCTACGTCATGCCCCCGCCTTGCTGCTTCCCACCATGAGCAAACTGCACCGTCCGGCGACCCTGGTCCTGCCACGCGGGTTGCGACAGGACGGCAAGGATATGACGCTGCACGACGGCGACAGCAGTTCCGGACGCGGTGTGGTCGTGCTCAAGATGTTGGAGCGTACCAGTGCGTTCGAGCAGTTTGTGTTTGCCGAGAAATCGGAGTCGTCTGCGAGCTAACTGAAATTCGTACCCAAGTGAGGCTCAATGTGTCGGAGCAAGGATTCGTGGATGCGGGCATTTCCGGCTACCACATGTCCGGTCTCAAGAAACCTCTGCCCACCGCGAAAATCGGTCACGATGCCTCCAGCCTCCTGGATCAGTAAACAGCCAGCAGCCATATCCCAGGGGCTCAGCCCGAACTCCCAGAACCCGTCGTAGCGCCCGCTGGCAACATATGCCAGATCCAGAGCAGCTGAGCCGGGACGTCGTACGCCACTCGAGAGCGGCAGGAGCGCACGGAGGGTGTTTAGCCACACGTCGAGATGCTCCTGCGATCGAAAGGGAAAGCCGGTACCAAGAAGCGCACGATCGAGCTCGCTAATTTTGCTCACCCGGATCCGGCGTTCGTTCAGTTGCGCCCCCTGCCCGCGACTCGCGGAAAAGAGTTCGTTCTTATATGGGTCAAAGACGACCGCCTGTTCGAGCTTTTCCTTATGTTGCAGCGCGATCGAAATCGCGAACTGCGGGAAGCCATGCAGGTAGTTGGTTGTGCCGTCGAGCGGATCGATGATCCAGCGGAATTCGTTGCCGTCCTGTGCACCCGACTCTTCCGCGAGAATGGCGTGGTTGGGATAGGCGGTTCGGAGGATCGCGATAATTTCCGCCTCAGCCATGCGGTCGACCTCGGTCACGAAATCCGCGCGACCCTTGGTCTCGATGGTGACCCGCTCAAGCCGATCGAGATGACGCATAATGATCGTTCCGGCACGACGCGCGGCGCGGATCGCCGTGTTGAGCATGGGATGCATGAATTGACCGCCGAAGAACGGAGTGGGGAGGAGACGGCGCGCATTGTAGCGGTCACCTCCTTCACATGAAAGGGGATGGAAGGCCGCTGCACGACGGGAGAGGGCGATGTCGCTAGCGAATATTCGGATCGTCTTGGTGCGGCCCACCCACCCTGGGAATATCGGCGGGACAGCGCGCGCCATGAAGAATATGGGTCTCGACCGTTTGTGCCTGGTCTCCCCGGAACGGTTTCCGGATGACGAAGCTGAGGCCCGCGCCGCCGATGCGAGCAACGTGCTGTCGGGAGCACTCGTGTTCGACACGCTCGAGGCTGCCGTGGGCGACTGCGTGCTCACCATCGGTACCAGTTCCAGAGCGCGGCGAATCGGCTGGCCCACCCTTACACCAGGTGAGTGCGCCGCGCGGTTGGTCGCGACCCAATCTACCGGGCCTGTGGCCCTGCTTTTCGGGCAGGAGCGCACAGGCCTCACGAACGAAGAGCTCGACCGGTGCCACGCCGTGGTGAGTATTCCGGTGAGCCCAGCCTATCCTTCCCTCAACCTAGTCTGCGCAGTTCAGATCCTTGCGTATGAGATTCTTCAGGCGATCCAACGCAGCGATGGCGCACTTGCTCGCGGTGCTGCCGCCCAGGAACTCGCACCGGCAACGACGGAAGAATTGGACCGCTTCTACGAACATCTCGAACGGGTGCTGGTTCGGATCGGGTTTCTCGATCCGGCCAATCCGCGGCTGCTCATGCGGCGTTTAACGCGGCTTTTCAATCGGGCCGAACCCGTTCAGAGTGAGTTGAATATCCTGCGCGGCATTCTCACGGCGGTGGAGCATCCGGAACGCCACAAAACTTGACGCCGTGAATCAGGAATAAGTTAATAGCCGTTTACCCCGAGATCACCCGATGTTTCATGGTCTGCGTGAATATGTAAGAAGCGTCTTCCAACGCGATCCAGCTGCGCACTCAGCGCTCGAGGTGCTAATTCTCTACCCGGGCGTGCAGGCGCTGGCGCTGCATCGCGTCTCCCATCGGTTGTGGCGATGGAAGTTGCGCTGGCTGGCGCGTGCCCTGTCGCAGTTCGGACGGTGGCTTACCGGAATCGAGATTCATCCCGGCGCCAGCATTGGCAAGCGCTTCTTCATCGATCACGGGATGGGCGTAGTCATCGGCGAGACCGCCGAGATCGGCGATGATTGCACGCTCTACCATGGCGTGACGCTAGGCGGGACCACGTGGCGCAAGGAAAAGCGTCATCCGACGCTGGGCAACAGCGTCGTGATCGGGGCCGGCGCGAAAGTGCTTGGACCTATCATGGTTGGCGACGGCGCGCGTATTGGCTCGAATTCGGTAGTAGTGAAGGACGTTCCTTCAGGCGCGACGGTGGTTGGTATTCCGGGGCGTGTCGTCACGCCGCGCAGCGATGACGAGACGCGTCAGCGCGAAGCCCTTGCGCGCAAGCTCGGCTTTGATGCATACGGGCAAACGCGCGACATGCCCGACCCGGTGGCGCACGCCATCGATCTCATGCTCGACCATATGCATCGTGTGGACGGCAAAATGAAGGCGTTGGCATCGGCGCTAGAAAAGGCGGGGATCAAGGTGGATCTTGAAATTCCCGAACTCGACGTCGAAAACCTGGAAAAGGCCGGTGGTAGCGGAGCACCAAAGGAGGACTAATACCCGACAAAACCGGATTAATTGTTGACAATTCTAATCAGGTATGGAAAGCTTGGTTTTGTCTTAACCCATGTAAGGATTAGGCCTATGAAACTCACCACCAAGGGCCGCTACGCGGTGACGGCCATGCTTGATTTGGCGCTCCACTATGAAAAGGGTGCCGTGACCTTGGCCGACATTGCCCGGCGACAGGGAATCTCACTTTCCTACCTTGAGCAGCTCTTTGCCAAGCTGCGCCGCAACGGGTTGGTAGACAGCATCCGCGGACCGGGCGGTGGCTATAACCTCGCCATGGATCCTGCCAAGATTTCGGTCGCTGATATCGTTCTCGCTATCAACGAAAACATAGACGCCCGTCGTTGCGGCGGCGAGCGCAATTGTCATGGCGCCGAAGAGTGTCTGACCCATCAGCTGTGGGACGACTTGAGCACTCGTATTCACGACTTCCTGGCTGGAATCAGTCTTGCAGATCTGGTGAATCGTCCACGTGTTCAGGAACTGGCTTCGCGCCAACAGCAACGCGTGCAGGCGTCGGCGGTTTGAGGTCAGCGCGGAAATCCGTGTAACGGCTATGCCGGTCTATCTCGACCACAACGCTACAACGCCGCTTGATGCGACGGTGCTCGATACGATGATGCCTTTCCTGCGCGAGCAGTTCGGCAATCCCTCGAGTCCGCATCGCTTCGGGCGTCGCACACGTGCTGCGATTGACGCGGCTCGCGAGCAGGTGGCGGCACTGGTCAAGGTTCACGCATCACAAGTGATCTTCACGAGTGGGGGCACCGAGTCCAACAATCTTGCGATCAAGGGTGTGGCAGCAGCCGACGAGCCCGGTATTCTCGCAATTGGGGCCACGGAGCATCCTTCGGTCATAGAGCCGGCGCGTGCTTTAGCAGTGCATGGCTGGCGAGTGAAGGAGATTACCGTCGATCGCGAAGGAAGAGTCCACCCAGAGTTGTTTCGTGAGACGATCGCGGCGCGCCCCAGGCTGGTGTCGCTCATGTACGCCAACAATGAGACCGGAGTGATTCAGGATGTGCCGACCCTCGCGAGTGCGGCGCGTTCCCAAGGCGTGGTATTCCACACGGATGCGGTACAGGCGGCTGGCAAGCTCGCACTGGATTTCCCATCCTCGGGCGTCCATTTAATGAGTCTGTCTGCCCACAAGATAAATGGACCGCAGGGCGTCGGTGCGCTGGTGGTGGACAAGGCGATCGAGTGTCGGCCGCTGCTTCATGGCGGCGGGCAAGAACGCGACAGACGATCGGGTACCGAGAACGTGGCCGGCATCGTCGGTTTTGGCGCCGCCGCTTCCTTGGCTATTGACCAGATGGGGGTACGCACTGCGCATTTCATGGAGTTGCGCACGCGGCTCGAATCGGCGCTTCGCGCCATCGGGGGAGTAGCAATCTTTGGTGCCGGTGCGAATCGTCTGCCTAATACGGTTTACTTTGGTTTACGCGACATCGATGGCGAGACGTTGATCCTCGGGCTGGATCGCAAGGGGTTCGCCTGCGCCAGTGGCTCAGCATGCGGTAGCGTGCGACACGAGCCAAGTCACGTACTGCGCGCCATGCAGGTGGAGTCGGATCTTGCAATAGGCGCGATTCGGGTGAGTTTCGGCGCTGGCAACAACGAGCGTGACGTGGATGATTTTGCTGCCGCACTAGCGATGGAGATTCAGCGGCTGCGGCCGCCGTCCCGCCGCCGTGCAGTTTAAGAAAGAGTTTGAGCAGGACGTGATTCGAATCAGGATGTGGAAATGATGAAGCGACCAATTTATCTCGACTATTCGGCAACCACGCCGGTGGATCCGCGTGTGGCAGACAAGCTGTGCAGCTACCTCACCATGGATGGCGACTTCGGTAACCCGGCCTCTCGCTCGCACACTTTCGGCTGGCGTGCCGAACAGGCCGTGGAAGCGGCGCGCGCGGACGTCGCGGCACTAATCGGCGCCGATCCAAAGGAAATCGTCTGGACCTCGGGCGCGACCGAGGCCAACAACCTTGCCATCAAGGGCGCGGCGCACTTTTACAGCAAGAAGGGCAAGCACCTCATTACGTGCAAGACGGAGCACAAGGCGGTGCTCGATCCCTGTCGCCAGTTGGAACGCGAGGGTTTCGAGGTGACGTATCTCGATCCCGAGTCGAACGGCCTGGTTGACCTCGGCAAGCTGGCAGCAGCCATTCGGCCCGACACGATCCTGGTGTCGATCATGCATGTGAATAACGAGATTGGCGTGATTCAGGACGTCGCGGCAATCGGTACGCTCTGTCGCGAGAAAGGTGTGCTGTTCCACTCGGATGCTGCTCAGAGCGCCGGCAAGGTACCGATCGACGTGAATGGCATGAACATTGATCTGCTGTCGCTTTCGGCCCACAAGATCTACGGACCCAAGGGTATCGGCGCGCTGTATGTTCGGCGCAAGCCGCGCGTGCGCATTGAAGCGCAGATTCACGGCGGCGGTCATGAGCGGGGGATGCGGTCCGGAACGCTGGCCACACACCAATGTGTTGGCATGGGCGAGGCTTATCGCATCGCGCGCGAGGAGATGGCGACGGAGGGCGAACGTATTCGAGTGCTGCGTGACCGCTTGTTCGGCGCGTTGAAGGAGATGCCGGAGGTCTATGTGAACGGCGACCTCGACCACCGCGTACCGGGAAATCTCAACATCAGCTTCAACTTTGTTGAAGGCGAGTCACTGATTATGGCGCTCAAGGACATTGCGGTTTCTTCAGGATCGGCGTGCACGTCGGCGAGTCTCGAGCCGTCGTACGTGCTGCGTGCCTTGGGGCGAAACGACGAGCTGGCCCACAGCTCGATCCGGTTCACAATTGGGCGCTTCACCACGACAGAAGAAATCGACTTCACGGCGCGCCTGGTGCGCGAAAAGGTGAACAAGCTACGAGAGCTTTCTCCCCTTTGGGAGATGTTCCAGGAGGGAGTCGACCTCAGTAAGGTACAATGGGCGGCGCACTGAGCGGCCGGACACCGATCAATTTACGTTTGATTTACAGAGGAGAAGCAACATGGCCTACAGTGACAAGGTACTCGACCATTATGAGAATCCACGCAATGTCGGGTCGTTCGATAAGGGTGATCCGAACATCGGCACGGGCATGGTAGGGGCGCCCGCGTGCGGGGACGTGATGAAGTTGCAGATCAAGGTGAATGGCCAGGGCGTCATCGAAGATGCGAAGTTCAAGACCTATGGTTGCGGCTCGGCGATTGCGTCTAGCTCGCTCCTGACGGAGTGGGTCAAGGGCAAGACGCTGAATGAGGCGGCGCAGATCAAGAACACGCAGATCGCCGAGGAGCTGGCTCTGCCGCCGGTAAAGATCCATTGCTCCGTGTTGGCGGAAGATGCCATCAAGGCGGCGATAGCGGACTACCAGTCGAAGACGGCGGGTGGCGACGACAAGGCCGACGCGGCCTGATTGCGCAGAGGTAAGGCAGCATGACAATTACATTGACCGAATCGGCGGCGGAGCGTGTACGTGGGTTTCTCGCCAAGCGGGGCAAGGGCGCAGGATTACGCCTGGGCGTTCGCACGTCAGGTTGCTCGGGGATGGCCTATGTCATCGAGTATGCAGATCACGTTGAGCCGCAGGATCTCGTCTACGAGTCCCATGGCGTCAAGGTGATCGTTGATCCCAAGAGCCTGGTGTATCTTGATGGCACGGAACTCGATTTTGCGCGCGAGGGACTGAACGAGGGCTTCAAGTTCAACAATCCCAACGTGAAGGACAGCTGCGGTTGCGGTGAGAGTTTCAACGTCTGAGCGCCGCGGCGCCGGATGTCTTTTGGTCCCGTTCCATGCAGGTCGACTGGAGCAAGAATTTCTTCGAACTGTTTGGTTTGCCTGTCCAGTTTGATCTCGACCCCTCTGACCTGCTGACGCGCTATCGCGAGCTCCAGCGCCGCGTTCATCCGGACAAGTTTGCCAGCGCCTCGGCGGAAGAGCGGCGCCTGTCGATGCAACTCACGACGCTTGTCAACGAAGGCTATCAGACATTGCGCGACCCGGTTCGGCGTGCGCGCTACCTCCTGGAGCTATCGGGTGCGGCGATGAATGACGAGACCGACACCTCGATGAAGCCGGAGTTCCTGGTAGAACAGATGGAGCTGCGCGAAGCGCTCGAGGAGGCGTGTGCGCGGGAAGACTCGCTCAGGCGTTTGGCCGAACTCGCCAACGACATCGAGCGTCGTCACGCCGCCAAGCTCGAGGAACTGCGCGATTACTTTAGCCGCGGTCAGAGTGCGCTCGCGGCCACGCGCAATGCGGTGCGCGAACTGCAGTTTCTTGGGAAACTCCTGCGGGAGATCCGTGACCAGGAAGAGGAGCTGACCTGAGGGTCAGCAGTCGCGTCGGTGTGTCGGGCGTAATGCCGAAACAGACGCAAACTATCCGTCAATTGTATTCATCATGGCACTCTTACAAATAAGTGAGCCGGGACAATCCACCGCGCCCCATGAGCATCGGTATGCCATGGGCATCGATCTCGGTACGACGAATTCGCTGGTGGCCGTGGTCCGCAGTGGCGTGGCGGAGACGCTGCCGGACACACAAGGCCGCCATATGCTGCCGTCGGTCGTGCGCTACCAGACGACGGCACCGCCATTGGTTGGCCATGAGGCACTTCGCGACGCCCATGATGACCCGTTCAACACGATTGCATCGGTGAAGCGACTTATGGGCCGCGGCGTGGCCGATGTAAAGCAGCTCGGCACACAGTTGCCCTACGAGTTCGTTGCGGGCGACTCGCCGGTGCCGCGCATTCGCACAGTTGCCGGTGATGTTAGCCCGGTGGAAGTGTCGGCGGAGATTCTCAAAGTCCTCAAGGCGCGCGCTGAGAACACGCTGGGAGCGGTGATCCCGGACGCGGTAATTACAGTGCCGGCCTATTTTGATGACGCCCAGCGCCAGGCAACCAAAGATGCGGCGCGACTCGCGGGACTGAATGTGCTGCGTTTGTTGAACGAGCCCACCGCCGCGGCGGTGGCCTACGGTCTCGACAAAGGTTCCGAAGGAATCTACGCAGTGTTCGATCTGGGCGGTGGCACTTTCGACATTTCGATTCTTCGCCTCAATCGTGGCGTATTTGAAGTGATGGCGACGGCTGGTGATTCGGCCCTCGGCGGCGATGACATGGATCACGCCATTGCAGAATGGTTTATGCACGAGGCCAGCATTGCTGACGATTCAGACCATCGAGCGCTGCGGCGGCTGCTGCGCGATGCGCGGGCGGTAAAAGAGACGCTTACCACGCGCACGAGTGCGCAAGTCGAGCTGCAGGGAAGCGCAGGTTTATGGCGGGGTGTGCTGGATCGCAACACGCTCAGTACTCTGATCGATCCTCTGATTGCGCGTACGCTAGCGCCGTGCCGACGCGCGCTGCGCGATGCTGGCATCCGTGCTGCTGACGTCGACGGCATTGTATTGGTAGGCGGTGCGACGCGTATTCCGCGAGTACGTGAGCAAGTGGAGGCGTTCTTTGGAAAGCCACCGCTTGCGGACATCGATCCCGACAAGGTGGTCGCAGTTGGGGCCGCGATTCAGGCCGACGTACTGATTGGAAACCGGCGCGATCAGGACATGCTGTTGCTGGATGTCATCCCGCTTTCGCTCGGTATCGAGATCATGGGTGGAATGGTTGAAAAGATCATTCCGCGTAACACCCCGATTCCGGCCGCGCGCGGGCAGGAGTTCACGACTTACAAGGACGGTCAGACAGCGCTACTCGTGCACGTCGTGCAGGGCGAGCGGGACCTGGTGGCTGATTGCCGCTCACTCGCGCGCTTCGAACTGCGCGGCATACCTCCCATGGTGGCTGGCGCGGCGCGCATCCGCGTGACGTTCCAGGTTGACGCTGACGGGCTGCTCAATGTCTCGGCGCGCGAGCAGACAACCGGCGTCGAGAGTCGCGTAGTGGTGAAACCCTCCTATGGACTGTCGGATGGGGAGATCGAGCGAATGCTGCGGGAATCCTTCAGTCACGCAAAAGAGGATGAGGCGGCGCGCGCGTTACGTGAGGCCCAGGTGGATGCCGATCGGTTGCTCGAGGCAGTGACGGCGGCACTTGCGGCCGACGGCGACGCGCTGCTTTCTCGGGCGGAGCGGGCTGAAATTGACGATGCCATGGCGGCGCTTCGCGGGGCGCGTAATGGGGGCGTCATCGGAGCCATCAAGCGTGGCAGTGAAGCCGTGGATTCGGCGACGCGCGAATTCGCGGCGCGCCGGATGGACGCAGGAATTCGCAAGGCGCTGGCCGGACATCGGTTGGAGGAGTTTCACTCGTTGCCGCCGGGAGGGGACAAGTGACGCGCATCACGTTCCTTCCACATCCCGAGTTCTGCCCGCAGGGAAAGATGGTGGACGTNNGCTGACGACAAGGAAGAAGACCTGCTCGACAAGGCGTGGGGTCTTGAGCCGGAGTCGCGGCTAAGCTGCCAGGCCAAGGTCGGATCAGTGGATCTCGTGGTTGAGATTCCGCGCTACACCATCAATCTTGCGTCTGAGCGGCACTAGGAGGGGAAATGGGGATGAAGTGGACTGACACGCGGGAAATCGCCATAGCACTGGTCGAGGCGCATCCCGACGTGAACCCGCTGTCTGTGCGATTCACCGATTTGCATCAGTGGGTTATGGCGCTACCCACGTTCGATGACGCTGCCGAGCGCTCTGGCGAGAAGATACTCGAGGCCATCCAGATGGCATGGATCGAAGAGGCCGACGTCTAGGCAGGCACGCATCAATCGCCCGAATCTCGCGCCGAAATGGCTGACTGGCGCGATTGTTTGTTCCCACGCGAATCGCTAGACTATCGGGCGTTGATCGGTTCAAAAATCCCCGTATTTTCCTATACTTGGAACGGGAAGCGGCGGCAGCGTGCCCAGGGCACCTACCGCCTGCTTGCGCATATCCAGAGACGCACGTGACCACAGAAACCAGCAGTAAGACCAACCTGCTAAATCTCGACCGGGATGGCCTCGTCGCGTATTTCACGCAGCTTGGCGAGAAGCCGTTTCGTGCCTCGCAGCTGCTGCAGTGGATTCATCAGTATGGGTTGGAGCGCTTCGAGGAGATGACGAATCTCTCCAAGGCGCTGAGAGAACGGTTGTCCCGGGAAGCCGAGATTCGCTCCCCGGAAATCGCAGAGGACCAGCTCGCCGCGGACGGAACCCGCAAGTGGTTGCTGCGGCTCGACGACGGAAATTGCATAGAGACCGTTTTCATTCCAGAGGGCGATCGCGGAACGCTGTGTGTGTCCTCGCAGGTCGGATGTGTTCTCAATTGCAGCTTCTGCGCGACTGGACATCAGGGCTTCAGCCGCAATCTGTCGACGGCGGAGATCATTGCGCAGCTTTGGGTGGCCAATCGCGCGCTCGGCAGTGATCCGAAAGGCGAGCGGATCATCACCAATGTCGTCTTTATGGGCATGGGCGAGCCGTTGCTCAACTATGACAATGTGCTCCCCGCTATCCGTTTGATGCTGGATGACCATGCTTATGGGATTTCGTGGAGGCGTGTCACGCTCTCGACCGCGGGCGTCATTCCGATGATCGATCGGCTGCGCGAAGACTGCACGGTGAGCCTGGCGGTTTCGCTTCACGCCACACGCGATGCGCTTCGGGATGAGTTGGTTCCGCTTAATCGCAAATATCCGATCGCCGAGCTGCTCGACGCCTGCCGCCGCTACGTTGGCGATGGTACCCGCCGGCGCGTAACCTTCGAATACACCATGCTCGAGGGCGTAAACGATTCAGTGGAGGACGCGCGTGCACTGGTTCGCCTGCTGGCGGATGTGCCGGCGAAGGTCAATCTGATTCCTTTCAATCCCTTTCCACAGGGCCGGTATCGACGCTCTTCTCCGGAAGCGATTGAGCGCTTTCGAGAGGTATTGCGCGGCTCCGACCTCACGACTATCACTCGCAAGACCCGCGGCGATGACATCGATGCGGCTTGTGGTCAGCTCGCGGGTAGAGTGACGGATCGCACCGCTCGACGAGCACGTCTCGCACGTCTGGGGATAGGCACGTGAAGCGCGTTGTCACGATCCTCATCTTGGTCGCGGCTCTCTCGGCGTGTGCCTCGGGGCCGGAGCGTGAGGCTGAGCGTGCGCGCACTCGCCAAATTGTTCAGACGCAGGTCCAGTTGGCGGCCGGCTATCTTGAGCGCGGGAAACTGGATATTGCGCACCAGCAACTCGATAAGGCGCTGGAGTTGGATGCCGACAATCCGGCAGCCAACAGCCTGATGGGCGTGTTGCAGTGGCGGTTGGAGCGATACGATGAGGCGGAGCGCTACTTTCAACGTTCGCTCAGCTCCGAGCCGGTGGATCCCGACGTGCAAAACAACTACGCGGTGTTTTTGTGCGCGCGCGGCAAGTACGATGAGGCGGTCAAGTTGTTTGAGGAGGTGGCGCGCAATCCAGCTTATCGTACGCCCGCGGCCGCTCATGAGAACGCCGGATTGTGCCTGATGAAGAGGCCATCGCCCGCGGCCGCCGAGCAGTACTTTCGCAAGGCGCTCGAGCGCAACCCGCAGCAGCCAAAGTCGCTGCTCAACTTGGCTCGCCTCAGCCACAACAAGGGCCAGAACCTGTCGGCTCGCGGCTTCATCCAGCGCTACTTTCAGGTTTCGCCAGACTCCGCCGACAGTCTCCTGCTTGCCGTGCACATCGAACGTGCGTTACGCAATCGGAATGCCGAGGCCAGCTATGCACTGCGCCTGCGTAACAAGTTTCCGGATTCACCCGAGGCGGCGCAGCTTGAGCGCGAAACACGCAAGACAGGGAAGCGATGACGCAAGAACGCACGAATATCCCGCCGGCGCGTGACCCGGCTAAAGGGCCGGGCCAGACCCTGCGCCAGGCACGACTTGATTTGCGGCTTGCGCCTGAAGACGTGGCGCAGATGTTGAAGCTTGCGCCGCGCCAGATTCTCGCGCTGGAGGATGACAACTTCGCCAGCCTCCCGGGTCCTACCTACGTGCGTGGCTACTTGCGCGGTTATGCGCTTTTGCTCGGCCTGAAACCGGAGCCGGTGGTGGAAGCGTTCAATCGCTTGTCAGTCTCGACACCCAAGGTCGATCTCACCAAGCTTGTGCCTGAGCCGCAGATTGGCAGTGACCATCACTTGGTGCGCATCGTCTCAGTTGGTGTGATCGTAGTGATCCTGGGCCTTGCGCTGGCATGGTGGTTCGGTCGTACCGAGCGCCCCGCGGTGCCGCCAGTGGCGCTGAGTCCCGCCCCACCAAGCGCCGAGGCACCTGTGCTTCCGGTCGAGCCAGACACAACTACCGCGAGTGAAGCAAAGCCGGGGCCGACGGCAAATCCCGCTCCGAAGCCGACACTGGGCGATCAGAAGCTCGCCCCGGGGGCGTCTGGGGTTTCCGGCTCGCCGGCGCCGGTAGCCCCCCCGCGTCCTGTGGTGGTGACACCCGGTCCGGCGGCGCCTGCGCCGATCGCGCCACCAGCGCAGCAGGCGGTACCACGGACCGTGCCGACACCCGTGCCAGCTGCGCCCGCGCTGGCCACGGGGCCACGGGTAAAGCTCTCCTTGATCACAACGCAGGACTCGTGGGCCGAGGTGCGCGACGCCAAGCAGAACAGGCTGCTTTACGAAACGGTGCTGGCTGGGCGTACTGTGGTGCTGGAGGGTACGGCGCCGCTGAACGTGTTTCTCGGGAACGTTGAAGGCGTCAGCGTCGAGTTCAATGGCAAGCCCTATGACACGACGCCATACCGGCGCGGGCCGATTGCACGTTTCACACTGGGCGAGTCTGGCGCGGGAACGAGCGCAGGCAATGTTCCATAGTAACGACATCGCCCGGCGCAAGAGCCGACGCATCATGGTGGGTAATGTGCCGATCGGCGGCGACGCGCCGATCAGCGTTCAGAGCATGACCAACACCGAAACCACCGATGTCGCCGCGACCGTCGCACAAATTAATGCCCTCGCCGCAGCCGGAGCGGACGTCGTGAGGGTCTCGATACCTTCGCTGGATGCCGCCGAAGCCTTCGGTGCCATCCGCCCGCAGGTTTCTGTGCCGCTTGTGACTGATATCCATTTCGATTACCGCATCGCGCTTCGGGTGGCTGAGCTCGGCGCTGATTGCCTGCGCATAAATCCTGGCAATATCGGTCGCGAAGACCGTGTGCGCATGGTGGTGGATGCGGCGCGCAGCCGCGGGATCCCGATCCGGATCGGGGTGAATGCCGGATCGCTGGAGAAGGATCTACAGAAGAAATACGGCGAGCCCACCCCGGAGGCACTAGTGGAATCGGCGCTTCGTCATGTCGAAATTCTCGATGGTTTGGATTTTCAAGATTTCAAGGTGAGCGTGAAGGCCTCGGACGTTTTCATGGCGGTGTCGGCCTACCGTTTGTTGGCACGCCAGATCGAACAGCCGCTACATCTCGGCATTACGGAAGCCGGTGGATTTCGTTCAGGCGCGGTGAAGTCGGCTATTGGGCTTGGAATGCTGCTTGCCGAGGGTATTGGCGACACGATACGTGTATCGCTCGCGGCGGATCCGGTGGAGGAAGTGCGTGTTGGCTGGGATATCCTGAAGGCGCTGCATCTGCGCAACAAGGGCGTCAATCTGGTTGCGTGTCCTTCCTGTTCGCGCCAGGAGTTCAATGTTATCGCCACGGTGAATGCGCTCGAGAGCAGACTGGAAGACATCCAGGAACCAATTGAAGTGGCAGTGATCGGTTGCTGCGTCAACGGACCGGGTGAGGCCAAGGCCGCCCAAGTCGGCCTCGCGGGCGGTAGCCCGAGCCTTCTCTATATTGACGGCAAACCCCACCACAAGGTCGAAAGCGCCAATCTCGTCGACGAAATTGAGCGCGTAGTGCGCGACTACCTGCGCGAGCGTCGGGACGCCCCGACGGACTCTCGCAGCATTCCCATCAAGCAGATCGGCTGAGGTGCTCGCCGTGAGCAAGGCAATTCAGGCCGTGCGCGGCATGAATGATGTGCTGCCCGATTCCATCGGCCACTGGCAGCATGTCGAGCGCATCGCGCGTGATCTGTTGCACGCCTACGGTTACCGCGAGATTCGCTTTCCTTTGCTGGAAAAGACGGAACTTTATGCCCGCTCGATCGGTGAGCTGACCGACATTGTCGAAAAGGAGATGTACACTTTTGAAGACCGCAACGGCGACAGCCTCACGTTGCGTCCGGAAGGAACGGCTGGCTGTGTGCGGGCGGGCATCGAACATGGCTTGCTGCACAACCAGCAACAACGCCTCTGGTACCTCGGCCCGATGTTTCGGCATGAGCGTCCGCAAAAGGGCCGCTACCGCCAGTTTCATCAGTTTGGAGTCGAGGCACTTGGCATGCCAGGCCCTGACGTTGATGCGGAGCTCGTCTTGTTGAGCGCGCGCTGGTGGCGGGCACTGAATCTTGACGGACTGACTCTGGAGATCAATTCGCTTGGCACGCCGTCCGTTCGTGCCGCCTACCGGGAGAGCCTGGTCGCGTATTTCGAATCGCGCCGAGGCGAGCTGGACGAGGATAGCCTGCGCAGGCTGCACCGCAATCCAATGCGTGTGCTTGACAGCAAGAATCCCGCGATGCAGGACGTGGTTAGCGGCGCACCAAGCCTGGCGGACGCGCTGGATAATGAATCTCGCGCGCATTTCGATCAGTTGCTGGAACTACTTGCAGCGGCCAATGTCTCGTTCGTCGTCAATCCGCGACTCGTGCGTGGACTCGATTACTACACTCGCACCGTATTTGAGTGGACGACGGACCGGCTCGGCGCGCAATCGGCGGTCTGTGCCGGGGGACGTTACGACGGCCTGGTTGAGCAGCTTGGCGGCCGTCCGACTCCAGCGGCAGGTTTTGCAATCGGACTTGAGCGTCTCATCGAGCTGCTGGCGATGCAGGGATCGGCCAGTCAGCCCCACCAGCCGGAGTTGTTCGTGGCGGTGGCGCAACCGACGGCACAGGCGGCCGCATTGCAGCTTGCCGAGCGCATGCGCGACGCGGGTTGGCGCGTGACCTGTCATTGCGGTGGGAGCAGCCTGAAGAGCCAGCTCAAGCAGGCCGATCGCAGCGGGGCGCGTCTTGCACTGCTGCTCGGCGAGGACGAGCTGGCGCGCGGTCAGGTGCAGGTCAAGGATCTGCGCGGTGCGGGCGAGCAATGGTCGGTGGCCGCCGGGGAGCTCGACGGCTTCTTGCGCGAGCGACTGGAACAACGATAATGCGCCGCGGCTCGATGAGCTGCGGGAGGTGACGATCCATGAGTGCCTATGAAGAACAACACGATGTCGAGCGCTTCCGGGCGTGGTGGAAGAACTACGGCAATGCGCTGCTGGCTGGCATCGCGCTCGGAATTGCACTGCTCTATGGAAACAAGTACTGGCAGGCGCACAAGGAGAAGGAGCGGCTGGCGGCGTCAGGGCTCTACCTGGAGGTGCTGGCGGGCCAGCAGCAGCACAGGCCCGATCTGGTGCGTGCGGCAACGGAGCAGTTGGGCAAGCAGTATGGTTCTACGCCCTACGCCAGCATGGCCGCGATGATTGCGGCCCAGGTAGCTTACGAGGCTGGAGACAGCGCCAGCGCCCGCGCGCAGCTCAAGTGGGCACTGGAAAATACGCGAGACGCGTCGCTGCAGCATGCCGCACGCCTCCGGCTTGGGCGGCTGCACATGAGTGGGAAAGAGTTTGACGCCGCATTGGCACTCACGCAGCAGAAATCAATGGACGGTTTCGCCGGGGAATACCTGGAATTGCGCGGTGATGCCCTGCGTGCACTCAATCGACGCGATGAGGCTCGCCAAGCCTATCGGGAGGCCCTTACGCATGTCGGCGCGAACAACTACCGCACCACGCTCCAGATGAAACTCGACGACTTGGGGCCGGAGCACAAGCCGTGAGGCATTTTGTTGCTATCGGCATAATGCTGTTGTCATTGGTCGGGTGCGCCTCAAGCAGCCAGATTCAGCGCGAGGAACCAACCCCCCTGGTTGATCTGAAGCCCTCATTCGATATCAAGGAGATCTGGTCGGTCAATGTCGGCGCGAGTGCGCACGGACGCGACATGACGTTGGTGCCAGCCGTCGATGGGGACGCGGTGATTGCCGCAGGCCGGGCGGGAAGGGTGTCTGCGATCGAGGTGGCAACCGGGCGGCTCCTGTGGGAAGCCCGTGTGAACGCGTCGCTGTCGGGTGCGGTGGGCACGGCGGATGGGTTGGTGGTCGTTGCTTCCGATGAGGGCAAGGTGTTTGCGCTTGACCGCGCCAAGGGCACGCAGCGCTGGGAAGCCCAGGTGTCCAGTACCGTGCTCGCGCCGCCTGCGGTTGGCGCCGGAATTGTCGTTGTGCAGAGCCAGGATGGAGCGGTCACGGGTTTCTCCGGGGGCGATGGTCAGCGCTTGTGGCGTTATGAGCGCAGCGAGCCGGCACTATCGCTGCGTGGGACTGCACCGCCGGTGATCCTTGGAAACCAGGTGCTCGCGGGCTTCGCCAGCGGAAAGATCGCGGTGCTCGGCCTGCGCGATGGGAAACTGCTGACCGAAATAATGGTTGCGGAGCCGCGTGGGCGTAACGAGATCGAGCGTCTGGTGGACATCGATGCTGCACCGCTATTTGCAGGTGAACTGCTCTATGCCGTGAGTTTCCAGGGAAAGCTGGTCGCGATTGATCCGCAGGCTGGTCGAACCGCCTGGACGCGGGAGATGTCGAGCTTTACAGGCATGGCGGCAGATCGCAGCAACCTTTATGTGACCGACGACAAAGGGCAGGTACTGGCGTTCGACCTGCGCACCGGCGCGAGTGTGTGGAAACAGGACAAGTTGCGGGCACGACGACTCAACGCGCCTGCCTATCATGACGGCTATATAGCCGTGGGCGACTTCGAAGGCTACATACATTGGTTGGCGCGAGAGGATGGCCACTTCGTGGCGCGCACGCGGGTCGGTGGCGACGCGATCCGCGCACCGGCTCAGGCAGTCGCACAGACGCTTTTCGTGGCAAACGAAGATGGCACACTTGCGGCGTTGCGGCGTGCGCCCAAGTGAGTGGGGCAGGGGTCTGTCGAGTGTGTTGACGGCCAGGGAACTGATGCGTGCCCCGATGCCAAATGAGGCGACATGAAGCCTACTGTGGCGCTGGTCGGGCGACCGAACGTAGGAAAGTCCACGCTCTTCAATCGCCTCACGCGCAGCCGCTCGGCGCTGGTTTCCGATCAGCCTGGTGTCACGCGAGATCGGCAATATGGCGATGGAAGAATCGGAGACCGGCCGTACTACGTGGTTGACACTGGCGGGCTCGTCGAGTCTTTCCTGAGACCCGGTACTGCAGGCGGGAAACTGCTGGGTCAGATCGCCATGCAAACCGCGCAGGCCATCGGCGAGGCGGATTCGATCATCTTCGTGCTGGATGCCCGGGAGGGCATCACACCCGCCGATCGGGAGATTGCGGATGCCCTGCGCCGTGCCGGCAAGCCGGTGTGGCTGGCCGTAAACAAGGCCGAAGGCCTCGACGAGAATGTTGCGGCCGCCGAGTTCCATGCGCTAGGGCTCGGTGTTCCGCACGCCGTATCGGCTGCGCACGGCGAAGGCGTGTCAGAGTTCATGGACAATGTTCTCGCCGGTCTTGCGCGCGTTCCCGAAGTGGAGGTTGCGCAAGACGTGCCGCGCATTGCGGTGATTGGGCGCCCTAATGCCGGCAAGTCCACGCTTGTGAACGCCATGCTGGGTGAGGCGCGCGTGCTGGTTTCCGATGAAGCGGGCACGACCCGGGATAGCATCGCGGTACCGCTCGAGCGAGGCGGTCAGGCGTATGTCTTGATCGACACCGCGGGGGTCCGGCGCAGGCACCGAGTCCATGAGGCTATCGAGAAGTTTTCCGCGATCAAGACGCTGGATGCGGTTGCCGGCGCGAACGTGGTGATCCTGGTAATAGATGCGGATGCGGGGGTAGGGGAACAGGATGTGACGCTTGGGGGCTACGCGCTAGAAAAAGGCAGGGCCTTGGTAGTGGTGGTCAATAAGTGGGACCTGCTCGACGCGGAGCAACGCGAATGGGTCAAACGCGAGTTGGACCGGAAATGTCCCTTTTTATCGTTTGTGCGCGTTCACTACCTTTCGGCGCTTAGTGGAGAGGGGCTCGATAGGCTGTTCAGCTCGGTGCAGCTCGCCTTCGCGTCTTCGAATCGGACGTTACCAACCGCGCGCCTCAATCGGGTCCTGCAGTTGGCCGTATCCGCCACGCCGCCTCCCGTGGCTCGAGGTCGAAGAATACGTCCGAAATTTGCCCACCAGGCTGGGCGGCACCCGCCTACGGTGGTAATCCACGGCAATCTGGTTTCGGCGCTGCCGAAGGCCTACCGGCGCTACCTCTCCAATCGCATTCGGGAGGACTTTGGGCTGTCGGGTATTCCCGTACGAATTGAATGCCGGGAAGGGGAGAATCCGTTCGCCGCTACCGAGCGGCGGCGCAAGCCGAGGGTGAAGGTTCGCCGGGCCAGAAAAGTAGGTGAAAAGAAACGTAAGAAGTAATTGATAAGCTATTGATTAATAATGGTAAGAGTCGACAACGAATTTAATTTAGCCGTGACTGAAGGCAGCGTGCTATTCGTATGTTTGGATCAGGAATCAGCTGAGGGATCAGTGGGAATGGAAGTTGGCTCGATGCAGCGCGGACGGGCGAGGCTCTGACAGTGGCCGCCTTTCACAAGAGTGCCCTGCCGGTGGGTTACACGCTCGCCGAGTACACCATCGAATCTGTCCTGGGTACCGGCGGGTTTGGTATCACCTATCTCGCACGTGACACTTCTCTTGGTGCGTTGGTTGCGATAAAGGAGTTCCTGCCGCACGAGATCGCGGTGCGCGATCCCAAAACCGCCGCGGTCATGCCGAAGCCAACCCGGGACGCGGTCCGGGACTACCACTGGGGTCTCAAGAACTTCGTCAAAGAGGCCCGGGCGCTTGCGCGCTTCAAGCATCCCAATATCGTGCGTGTACTGCGCTTTCTCGAAGCCAACGGTACCGCCTATATGGTGATGGAATACGAGCAGGGTGAAAGCCTGGCCGACCATATGAAGAAGAGCGGGGACCGTCTCGATGAGGCGATGCTGCTGCGTATTTTTATTCCGATCCTGAACGGGCTGCACGCGGTGCACGAGGCAGAAATGCTCCACCTCGATATCAAGCCCGAGAACATTTATCTGCGCGCCGATGGCAGTCCGATGCTGATCGATTTCGGCTCTGCGCGCCAGGCGATTACCGGAGCCGGTCACGTGTCGCGCATCGCGCTGACGCACGGTTATGCGCCGATCGAGCAATACCCGGACAAGGGCAAGCCCGGTACCTACACCGACGTGTATGCCATCGGCGCATCCATGTATCGGTGCATCACCGGCAAACGGCCGGACTCTTCAGTTAATCGGTATCAGGCAGTGCTCAAGTACACCGTTGATCCTCTCACGCCAGCGATCAAACTCGGAAAGAAGCGCTATCAACAAAACCTGCTCGAGTGCGTCGACTGGGCCATGCAGATCCATGCGCAAGATCGGCCGCGATCGGCGCGGGAACTGCAGGATGCCCTGATGGGCAAGCTGCGTCCCGCAGGCAGCAAGGGGACGGGTGCGAGTGCCGGTCCCGCCAGGTTCCACACCAGTGATCCGATTCTGGCGAGCCGCCCGACAATTGCAGCGGTGCCGCGCGCTGGGTCACGGCGCATATCACCGCCAGCACGAGGCGGTGCAATTACGCTGGTGTTGCTCGCTTTGCTTGGGGGCCTCGTCGTGTATTTCTGGGACGAGCTGGCTTCACGCTGGCACGAGCGTCAGGCGGCGATACACGCTTCGTCGACCACCCGCGAAGAATCCGCAACCGCGCGGTCCGTCGCGGTCAGCCCGGGAAAACCGGATGCTCCACCTGAAAAAAGTCGAGCGACGGCACCCCCGGTCCCCAAGGCAGAGCTGCCGCTCCCGGCCATAGCCGTGCACGTGTTGACCGGACATAGCGACTGGGTGCAGTCAGTGGCGTTTTCTCCTGATGGCAAGTGGCTCGCCAGTGCGTCGACCGACAAGACGCTTCGCATGTGGGACGCGCGCAGTGGCCGCTTGCATGCAACCTGGCCCGGCTATGGCTATCCAATCAATAGCATTGCATTTTCTCCGGATGGTCGCTGGCTCGTGAGCGGTGGTAACGACGGTACGGTGCGGTTGTGGGAGGTGCGTTCGGCGCAGGCCCGCCAAGTCTGGCGGGGCCATGGGTCGTCCGTGTACGCCGTGGCATTTTCTCCGAACGGAACGCGCGTGGCTGCTGGCGGGCGCGATCAAACGGTTTTCGTGTGGGAGGTGGCGAGTGGCAAGCGCCTGCTCGCCCTTGATGGCCACTCAGGCGACGTCTTCGCACTCGTTTACTCTCCCGATGGACAGACGCTTGTTTCCGCCGGTGGCGATCGTCGTATTCGCGTGTGGTCAGCGAGTACAGGGGAGGAGGTGGCTTCCTTTGAGGGGCACCGGGACCAGATACTTGCGTTGGCGTATTCTCCGGACGGTCGCTGGCTCGCCAGTGGTGACGCCGGCAAGACCATTCGTCTATGGGATATGCAGAGCATGGCTCATGCGCGCACCATCACCGAGTTGTCGCAATCGGTCCTGTCACTTGTGTTTGCTCGCGACGCCAGTTGGTTGGCGGCGGCATCCGCCGATTCCAAGATTCATTTCTTTGATACGGCTAACGGCGTATTGCTGCAGAGCCTGTCCGGCCATTCGGACATCGTTCAGAGCGTCGCTGTGTCACCCGATGGGGCTCAATTTGCCTCCGCCAGCCGCGATAAGACGATCCGGCTCTGGCGGGCCCGATAGGCGTAGGCACCCATCTAGGCGGCTAGTAGTTGCCGCTTGCGCGTGCGCCTGTTGGCGCGGTGGTCCGCGCGAGCTCGCCTTTCGCCAAGAACAGACTCGGGTCTACCCGCGCATTGTTCAGGCTCACTGTCCAGTGAAGATGCGCGCCGGTGACGCGACCGGTCGCGCCCACATTGCCAATCAGTTCACCACGCCGGACCTGCGCCCCGTCAGTGACGGCTATACGGCTGAGATGGTTATACATGCTGACCAGGCCCTGGCCATGGTCAATGAATATGGTCTTGCCGTTGAAGAAGTAGTCGCCGATGGCCACTACCACGCCGGCCGCGGGGGCAAATACGGCTGTGCCCGTGGGTGCCGCGATGTCGAGTCCACTGTGCGGTTGGCGCGCTTGGCCATTAAAGTAACGACGTAAGCCGAACTCACTGCTCAGGCGCCCCTGGGTTGGCAGAACGAAGCTGAGCGGGGGTGCGGGATCCTCACGCCAGCTGGCAAAGGCGCGGCGGATGACCTCCTGGTCACGGGCAATGCGTTTCAGGTCTTCCGGCCCCGGATCGACCATGCGCCTTTCCTTGATGCGAATGTGCTGGGCCGGGTATTTTTTTGCTGCAACCGCGAAGGTTGTGGCGACCTTCTGTCCGCTGCTTTGAACGTCGAGGTCATGATCACCCGGTTGGAGCGACAACGGCAGACCAACAACCGCGATCCAGCGATCAGTGTGCTTCACGATCATGATGGGCTCGCCCTGAAAACGGGCAGTTGGTCGCGGCGCGCTGGCGGGGCCAAGGTCGACAAGCGCCACCCCGCCGGGAACCTGGTCTGCGCGCGGCAGCGTTTGCGCAAAGGCTGGAGCCACGACTGCGGCCAATACCAGTGCGGTGCAGCTAGGATTCACGGCGTGATTCCACGACACAGGCGAGTTCACCATGCGCGACGCGGGCCTCAATTTTGTCGCCCGGTTGGATTCCCGATACATCGCGCACGATCATACCCGCCTTGCGAACGATAGCGTAACCGCGCGCAAGCGTTCCTAGGGGGCTGAGTGTGTTAAGTCGTGCAGCCTGTTCGTGCAGGTGCTCACGGTTGCGTCGCAGGCGCTGCGTCATGGCGAGTTGCAGGCGCCGATGGAGATGCGCCTCGTCAATGCTCGTAGCCCGTAATCGCGCGGCCGGGGAGCAGCCGCGCAGGCGTGCCTCGAGCGAATGTTCGCGGGCCGACATCGCTGCGAGCAGGGCGCGCGCACCTGCTCCGAGATGACGACGCATCGCCTCGAGGCGCTCGCGCATCAGGGCAACGCGTTGGCGCGGATGCACCACGCGTGCTGTCAGCCAGTCGAGATGCTGGCTGGAGCGCTCGAGGCGCTGGCGCATGCTGCGTAATAGTCGCTGACCGGTGTTGGTAAAGGCCATGAGCCACTCGTCCTGATGGGGGCTCAACAGCTCCGCCGCGGCAGTCGGCGTGGGAGCTCTGGCGTCCGCGACGAAGTCGGCAATGGTGAAGTCAACTTCGTGTCCAATGCCGGCAACGATCGGGATGGGGCAATCGAAAATAGTCCGCGCGACGATCTCATCGTTGAAGGCCCAGAGATCCTCGATCGAGCCGCCGCCGCGNNTGAAGGCCCAGAGATCCTCGAGCGTCCCACCTCCGCGGGCAACGATCAGCACATCGCAGTCGCGGCGCACACCGGCGAGGCGAATTGCCGCGACAATCTTTTCCGCGGCACCTTCGCCCTGTACCGGTACCGGATACAGCAGTACGGAGATGGCAGGAAAACGACGTCGCAAGGTTGTCACGATGTCGTGCAGCACGGCCCCACTCGGCGACGTGATGAGCCCGATACGATGTGGCAGGCGCGGTAGGGGTCGCTTGTGGGCGCTGTCGAATAGTCCTTCGGCACTCAGGCGCTGCTTGAGTAGCTCAAAGGCTCGTTTGCGCGCGCCTTCCCCAGCCTCTTCGAGGTACTCGACGATGAGCTGGAAGTCACCACGACCCTCGTAGAGGCTAACCCGGGCGCGGGCCAGCACATGAAGTCCATCGCGAATTGCCAGGGCGGGGGGACGCTGGTACTGGCGAAAATAGGCACAGCGCACCTGGGCCTGAGCGTCTTTGAGCGAAAAGTAGACATGACCCGAGGCCGG
>DKBM01000051.1:0-372 GCA_002451215.1 Proteobacteria bacterium UBA6900 | reverse complement strand
GGTCGCAGCCGACCCGCCACCACCGGCGCAGCCTGCGAGAGCGATGACAACGGCGGTGCACAAGAGAGTGTGCTTCATGAATTCCTCCTGGGTAGAAAAAATGGGGTTATGCGATAGCGATTTCTTGTAGGGTTTGACACTAACGCGAGATGCCCGGGGTCGTCAACGCCGCTCCCCGGGCCTTTTCGCGCCCGGCGCGGATACGTATAATACCGCATGCGGATCGCACAGGAAGCACTGACATTCGATGATGTCCTGCTGGTCCCTGCGCACTCATCCGTCCTGCCTCGGGACGTGTCTCTCCAGACCCAGCTCACCCGCCAGATCACGCTCAATATCCCGCTCCTTTCGGCGGCCATGGACACCGTGACC
>DKBM01000112.1:0-4193 GCA_002451215.1 Proteobacteria bacterium UBA6900 | reverse complement strand
GTTGCTGCGGGCGGCACGTACCGAGCTCTCGCTGCCGATCGTTGCCATCGGCGGCATCACCCCGGAGAATGGCGGCTCGCTGATCGCTGCGGGCGCCGACGCCCTGGCGGTGATCGAAGGGATTTTCAATCAGCCCGACATCCGGGCTGCCGCAGCGCGCTACGCGCGGCTATTTTCGACCACAGCAGACTCACCATGAGCTACCAGACCAAGCGATCCCATGATGAATTCGCCCGCGCCCGGCGCTCGATTGCCGGTGGCGTCAATTCCGCAGTGCGCGCCTTCAAGCAGGTCGGCGGTGAACCGGTGTTCTTCGCGCGCGGCGAAGGCGCGTATCTCCTCGACATCGACGGCAATCGCTACATCGACTACGTCGGATCCTGGGGACCGGCCATTCTCGGACACGCCCACCCGGCGGTCGTAAAGGCGGTGGCGGATACGGCCGCGACCGGCATGAGCTATGGCGCGCCGACCGTTATCGAGTCCGAAATGGCCGAGCTCGTGAAGCAAATCGTGCCCTCGATCGAGAAGGTCCGTATGGTGAGCTCCGGCACCGAGGCCACGATGAGCGCCATCCGCCTCGCGCGCGGTTTCACCGGCCGGGACAAGATCGTGAAATTCGAGGGCTGCTACCACGGAAGCGGCGATTCACTACTGGTGAAGGCCGGTTCCTCGGCGCTCACTCTCGGCGTGCCCTCTTCGCCCGGGGTGCCGACGGCGCTCGCCGAGCTCACGCTCACGCTTGAGTACAACAACATTGAGCAAGTGCGCGAGCTGTTCGGCCAGATCGGCAAGGATATTGCCTGTGTGATCGTCGAGCCGGTGGCGGGAAACATGAACTGCATTCCCCCGGTGCCGGGCTTTCTGGAAGCGTTGCGCGACCTGACGAAGAGGCACGGCGCTCTCCTCATTTTCGATGAGGTCATGACTGGTTTCCGGGTGGCGCTCGGCGGCGCCCAGGCGCGCTACGCGATCACGCCCGACCTTACTACCCTGGGGAAGGTCCTCGGCGGCGGCATGCCGGTCGGGGCTTTCGGCGGGCGGGCCGAGATCATGGATCGCATCACTCCCGATGGCCCGGTTTTCCACGCCGGCACGCTTTCGGGAAATCCGGTTGCCATGGCGGCGGGTCTTGCGACCCTGAGAGAAGCAATGAAGCCCGGTTTCTATGCGGCCCTCGAGCAGAAGACCGGGGCCTTCATGGCAGGGCTGGGCGAGCGCGCCAGGCAAGCCGGCGTGCCGCTGAACACCGTGGCAGTCGGGGGGATGTTCGGCTTCTTCTTCAGCGACGCCACGCGCGTCACGAGCTACAAGCAAGCCACTGCCTGCGACATCGAGCGCTTCAAGCGCTTCTTCCACGGCATGCTGGCCGAGGGCGTCTACCTGGCGCCGTCCGCCTACGAGGCCGGGTTTGTCTCCAGCGCGCACACGGACGGGGACATAGGGGCGACGCTCGATGCGGCCGGGCGGGTTTTCCGGACGCTGTAAAAAAAGAGGCCGGCTTTCGCCGGCCTGAGTGCACCCCGCACACAAAATCGTTAACTGACGAGGATGTTTTCCGAAGCAAAGCGGACAGTGGCGACCTGCGGATGCAGCACTTCATCCGAGAGCGCGATGTCGACACCGAGAATGGCGATCACGTCGTTGTGGTCGCGCACCCCGGGCAGCTCCTCACGCAGGTAGCTGTAATGGGTCTCGTTCATGAACACGACGTTGGGACGCGCGCCGTGATCGACTTCGTAGCTGCTTACTAATTTGACGATGTGGCTCAGCATGGATCTGCTCCTGTTGCTTCCCCGACAGACTGTGTCCGTTTTGTACTGTGCAACGAGCAACACGCGTGCCAACTCGTGACACGATCCTAAGCTATTGATTTGACAGGGGGTACAGAATACGCGGGCGTGCCGAATCGCGGCTGAACGCTGGCCGAAAAGGGCGATTAGACGAGCTTTGTCACTGCCGACCTGCGGCACATTCGGCAAGACCTGTGGACAACTGGGTTGATGCGGAATCAGGGGGCGATTGGCGACCCACCAGGCCACCGGACACTTGGCCGCGCCGGGCGTGTGTTAGGCGCAAAAAAGACAACGCCCCGCAGAGCGGGGCGTTGTCAGGCAAATCATATGGATGGTCAATTGGCTTTGTGGAGGCCCGCCATGTATTCCGAGAGCGCGTCGATTTCGCCCTCTGAAAGCTTGAAGGCGATCATGGTCATTACCTTACCGTCATTGGTACGCGTGCCGCCCTTGAAGGCGAGCATCTGCTTCTTGGTGTAGGCATTCTTCTGTCCCGACACGCGCGGGAAATGCGGCGGGATGCCCGCACCCGAGGGGCCGTGGCAGCTCATGCAGGCCGCCACGCCGCGACTGGCAATGCCGCCGCGGTAAATGCGCTCCCCCTGCTTGGCGATCTCGGCGCTGCGCGCAGTACCGGCGGTGGGCTTCAGGCTCGCAAAGTAGGCCCCTAGATTGGCCATGTCTGAGTTGCTCAAGCCCGCGACCATTCCCGCCATGATGGGATCCTTGCGCGCGCCGGACTTGAAGTCCTTCAGCTGCTTCACAAGGTAAGCGGCGTCCTGGCCCGCGAGCTTGGGCCAGCTAGGATCGGCACCACCGTTGCCGTCCGCCCCGTGACAACCCGCGCACACGGCGGACTTGGCCTTACCGGCCTCGATGCTGCCTGCCATGGCAGCAGGGACCGCCAGCACGCTTGCGGCGACCAGAAATCCGAACATCAAACGCATGATGTGCCCCCTTGAGAGCTGCGGGTCGAGAGTCGAAAACGAGGCCGCCTTATAACCCACCCGCTGGAGCGGGTCAATTTTGGCGACGTAGCGATCTGCCACAGGCATCAGACACTTCGTCATCCGAAGAGGAAGGACGTGCTGGCTTACGACCAAAGCCTAATCTCGAGGCCTAAATTGTTTGGGATTTGCCTGCCTCGGACTGGGGCTTCCAGGCACCGCGAGCGATCGGACGGCAGTCGTACGTCGACCTACAGCACAAAAAAAACCCCGGATTCAAGGGGAGAAAGTCCGGGGCTTAACGTGTCCTGGACCTCTTAGGGTCCGGGACTGTCCCGCCCAGGGAGGTGGAGCGGGACCGGACGATTATCCAACCGTCCACGTCGAGTATAGACCAGTGGTTCGCGATTCAGTTCCGTACGCCTTGTTTTCAAAGACCTTTTCCACAAAGTTAGTACAGCTATTCGTGAGATATTGAAAACTACTGATTCAGTGCGCCTCATCCCAGTTGCCGCCGACCCCAACATCCACGATCAGCGGCACGGCAAGATCTGCAACCTCGCTCATCATGCGCGGAATCGCCTCGCGCACCATGGCGAGCATTGGCTCGGGGACGTCGAATACCAGCTCATCGTGCACTTGCATGATCATCCGCAGCGCCGGTGCCGACTCGGCAATCCAGCGATCGATGCGAATCATTGCGAGCTTGATGAGGTCGGCGGCCGTGCCCTGCATCGGTGCATTGATGGCGGCCCGCTCGGCGCCCTGCCGACGCGCCACGTTCGAGGCGTTGATCTCCGGCAGGTGCAGACGCCTGCCGAACAGCGTTTCCACATAGCCCTGGCGACGCGCGGTTTCGCGCGTTCGATCCATGTAGGCACGCACACCGGGATAGCGGGCGAAATAGCGCTCGACATATTCGTCGGCGGACTTCCGGTCTATGCGCAATTGCCTCGCCAACCCGAAGGCCGACATACCATAGATGAGACCGAAATTGATCGCCTTGGCAGCGCGGCGCATCTCGTCGGTCACATCGGATGGCTGAACACCGAACACCTCGGCAGCGGTCGCGCGGTGGACGTCCATGTTAGCGGCGAATGCGCCGATCAGCCCCTCATCTCCGGACAGATGGGCCATGATGCGCAGCTCGATCTGCGAGTAGTCGGCCGAGAGAATCGTGCAGCCGGGCGAGGCGATGAACGCTTGCCGGATACGCCGGCCCTCGGCAGTGCGGACGGGAATATTCTGCAGGTTCGGATCGGTGGATGACAGCCGCCCGGTCGCCGCGACGGCCTGATGGTACGAAGTGTGCACCCGCCCCGTGTTGGCGTTGATCATCTCTGGCAACTTGTCGGTGTAAGTCGACTTGAGCTTCAGCAGGCCGCGGTAATCGAGGATGAGCTGCGGCAGCGGATAATCGAGCGCAAGCTCGGCGAGCACGTCTTCCGCG
>DKBM01000014.1:0-13662 GCA_002451215.1 Proteobacteria bacterium UBA6900 | reverse complement strand
AGCATGTGGTGCGCGGAAGCGAGCTGCAGAAACAGGATGTACATGAGAAAGGCCATGCGCGAGACCTTCTCGGAAAGGGGCTTTGCGCCGAAAACCATCGCCGCAATCGCATACCACACCGACACATGCGCCGCGACGTTGATCTGTTGCGAGGAGTGCCCCATCGCCCACCACACGGTCTTGTACATCAGTGGATCGATGTACGAAACGATCCCGACCGACCACAGCAGCGTCGGAATAAGGATGATCGCCCCCGAGGCAATGGTGAAAACCGCGATGATGGCGGCCGTCAGCGCCCCGAAGGTCACCAGCGGAATCGATCCCTCATAGGTCTTTTCGTCCTTGGCAACGACCAGCGTGCCGAAAAACACGAAAGTGCCGATCAGCGCCCCGACCGCGAACAGGATGATGCCGAGGTAGAAATGCGGAGCCGCCTTCATCGGCACATAAGACGTGAACATCACCGACGACTGGCCCTGGAGCACNNTACAGCACGGCCATCTCGAAGAAGATGATCCACACGATCAGTACATCGAGTCCGTGCGCAGTGAGCGCCAGATAAAACCAGTCGGCCGGCAGCAGGCGTGCCGCCCACGGCGCACGCGTAAGTGCTACCAACAGGCCGAACAGCCCGCCGACCGCGAGGAACACCACCGCCGCCACCGCATTGGCCTTGATCAACCGCTCGGCGGGCAAGTGAACCTTGAGGCCGGTGGTCGGACAGGTACGGAAGTCGCTTGCAATTGCCATGTCTGGTTCCCCCTCTTACTTGTCGAGCACGTAGATGCGACCGACCATCTGGTGATGCCCGAGACCGCAGTACTCGTTGCACACGACGCCGTAGGTGCCGGCCTTGTCCGGTTGGACGCTGAGGACCATTTCGTAGCCCGGATGGATCTGCAGGTTGATGTTCACGGGCTGCAGCGAGAAGCCGTGCTGCAAGTCGAGCGAGGACAGATGCAGCCGGTAACTCTGATTCTTCTCAAACTCAAGAATTGGATACCACTGCCACAGCCGCGCCAGCATGTACACCTCCGAGCCCGGGGGCGGACGCACCACCGGTATGCCGGCTTCTTCGCGCACTTTGTACTTTTCCACCATCGCCTGAACCTTGGCGGAGAACTGCTCGGGGGTGGTGCGATAGGCCTCGTTCGAGAGGTTCTGTTTCCCGTAACCGTGCCAGTAGATCATCATGAAGAACATCGTGAGGCCCCACAGGAAAGCCACGATGATCCAGATGAGTTCGGTGCGCGCGATCGGCAGGTTCCACCACACGCGTTCGCTGGGAGGATGAATGGCCATGTCGTCTCCTTGCGCTACTTGGCGATGGGGATCTGGACGATTTCCATGACCCCCCAGAGGATGTAAAGCACGGCAGGCACAACGACACCCAGGAACAACAGCAGGAACGGGTTGTCGAGGATGCGCTGCATGGTGGGAATGCGTTCCTCGCGAGAGGACTTCGGTGCGGATGGATCGGCCATGGTCGCTCCTCCTGAGTGAATGTTGTTTTCGTAGCCGCAGCCACTGCGCGCCCCGCTGCCAGCCTGCTCGGCTGGCACCAAGGCACCTTGCAGAAGGTTAGTGAGACGCCGGGAAAATAACTTGATGTAGGTCAAGCCTGTCCCAATTGGCCGTCCGCAACGCAATCCACCCGCCTTAGCGTGCCGGCGTGCATTTGGCTAAAATGCTCGGCCGTTTGTCGCGACGAATTCGGCCTAACACGCAACATTGGCGTTTAAGGAAATACTGATGGACCCCACACCCGATCACACAGCCCATGCCAACACGCGCCCCATCGTGCTGTGGTTGTTCGCCTGTGCCGTGCTGGTATTCGCCATGGTCGTTGTCGGTGGTGTCACACGCCTCACGCACTCCGGGCTCTCGATCGTGGAGTGGAAGCCGGTAATCGGTGCCCTGCCGCCACTCAACGAAGCCGAGTGGCTGGCGGAGTTCGAAAAGTACAAGGAGACGCCGGAGTACCAAAAGATCAATCGCAGCATGGACCTCGAAGGCTTCAAGGGCATCTTCTGGCTGGAGTACTATCACCGCCTGCTCGGGCGACTGATCGGTTTCGTGGTGCTGGTACCTTTCCTGTACTTCTGGTGGCGAAAGCGTATCCCGCCCGGCTTCACATCCAGGTTGATCGGCGTGTTCGCGCTCGGCGGGCTGCAGGGTGCGCTCGGCTGGTTCATGGTTGCGAGCGGCCTCGTGGATACGCCGCGCGTCAGCGCTTACCGGCTCACCGCGCACCTTGGGCTGGCGGCGGTGATTTATGCCTACCTAGTCTGGCTCATACTCGACTTGCTGCGACCGGCACCGGTCGCCGCCGCGCCCGGACTACGGCGCTTTGCGTGGCTGGTGATCGGCGCCGTGTTCGTTACGATTCTCGCCGGTGGTCTGGTGGCTGGCACACGCGCCGGCTTCGCCTACAACACTTTTCCACTGATGGGCGAGTCGTTCTTCCCGGTCGGCATGTGGTCGCAGCAACCGTGGTGGGTAAATCTGTTCGAGAACGTCGGCACGGTGCAGTTCAATCACCGGCTCCTCGCGTATGCGCTGATCGGCGTGATCGCCGCCTTCTGGTGGCGCCTCCGGAAACTGGCGCTGCCGTCCGACGTCGGCCTGGCCAACCACCTTCTGCTGGCTGCGCTCGCGCTTCAGGTGACGCTTGGTATCAGCACCCTGCTGCTGCGCGTACCCCTGACATTGGCGGCGGCGCATCAGGGCGTGGCCCTGTTGGTGCTTAGCGTCGCACTTTACCTGGCGCACCGCGTGCGTCGCGCATAACGCGCTTCGGCGTTTCGTCGCCCTTCTGCTCGGCTGGCCTGGCGAGCAGAACGTCGAAGTCCTCGGCTGGCATCGGGTGACCGAACAGGTGACCCTGCATGACGGGACAGCCCTGATCCATCAAGAAATCACGCTGTTCCGGCGTCTCCACTCCCTCGGCTATCAGGTCTAGCTTTAGGCTGCGTCCCATCATGATGATCGCCTGGGTGATCGCCATGTCATCCGGATCAGCTGGAATGTCGAGTACGAAGCTGCGATCGATCTTGAGGGTATCGAGCGGGAATCGGCGCAGGTATGAGAGCGACGAGTACCCGGTGCCGAAATCGTCCAACCCGAGCCGGATGCCGGTTTGGTTGAGCGCGGACAGAATGTCCATCGTGGTGCGCGTCTGCTGCATGATGAGCCCTTCAGTGATCTCAAGCTCTATGCAGTCGGGACTCACGCCGCATTCGGACACGATGCGCTCTACCACACGGGCCAGGTTGCGGTCATTGAACTGGCGGCTGGAGAGATTCAGCGCCACGCGCAATCCAGCGTGCCCGGCATCGTGCCAGCGCCGCAACTGCGAACAGGCGCGACGCAACACCCACTCACCGACTGCCATGATGAGTCCGGTCTCTTCCAGCAGCGGCACGAAGTCGGCGGGCGCCACGAGACCGAACTCGGGGTGCTTCCAGCGCAACAAGGCCTCGGCACCTATGATCTTGCCTGACCGAACGTCTATCTGCGGCTGATAGTAGAGCACGAACTGCTCGCGTTCGAGCGCATGACGCAGGGAGTTCTCCAGCGTCAGACGCTCGAACGCGCGTGCACTCATGTCCGCCGAGTAAAACTGGTAGTTGTTGCGACCGAGATCCTTTGCACGGTACATGGCAGTGTCGGCGTTCTTGAGCAGAGTACCGGAGTCCTCGCCGTCATTCGGGAACAGACTGATACCAATCGATGCCGTCACGTGCAGGGTTGCCTCGCCAACGAGAAACGGGGGTTTCAGCACCTCGAGGATCTTCAAGGCAATGCCGGTAACGTCAGTCACGCTGCCAAGATCATCGAGCAGCACCACGAACTCGTCGCCGCCAAAGCGCGCCACCGTGTCGCCGTCGCGCAGGCAACCGAGCAGGCGTTGCGACATGTCCTGCAGCAAGTGGTCGCCGATATCGTGGCCGAGCGTGTCGTTAATGTTCTTGAAACGGTCGATATCAAGAAACACCACCGCCAGGCGGCGATTGCCGCGGCGCACGCGCGCCAGCGCCTGCCGGAGACGATCGAGCAGCAGGGTGCGGTTCGGTAGCTCGGTGAGCGCGTCGTGGTGGGCGAGGAAGCGCAGCTGCTCCTGCGTCTGCATGCGCTCGGTAATATCGTGGCCGGTCGATACGAAGTGCGTGATCTCGCCCGCATCGTTCTTGAGCGGCGTGATGGTCTTCTCTTCGTAGAACAGCGAGCCGTCCTTTCGTTTGTTGACGAACACCTCACTGAACACGTCGCCTGCCGTGATGGAACGCCACAGCTGACGGTAAAACTCCGGGCCCTGGCGACCGGACTTAACGATACTTGGCTTACCACCGATTACCTCGTTGCGCGCGAAGCCGGTAATGGATTCGAAGGCCGGATTGACGTACTCGACCACACCTCGGCGGTCGGTAATCATGACGGACTCGGCAGTGTTTTCGAGCGCACTGGAAAGCTTGCGCATCTGCTCGTCGGCACGCTTGCGCGCGGTGATGTCCTGACCGACCAGCAGGATGCACGGTTCGTCCGCCAGGCGCATGCGCTCAGCCGAACCAAGGATATGGCGCAACTCTCCACTGCGCGTGCGCAGGCGCCACTCGGCATTGTGGATGGCCCCACGAGCGAGCAATTGCTGCATCATGTCCTCGCGCTCGCCCGGATCCGGCCACATGCCGAGGTCGAGATCAGTGCGGCCGAGCGCCTCCTCGCGCGCCCAGCCGGTTACCTCGGAAAACGCCTCGTTCAGGTCCACGAAGGAAGAATCGCGCTCTCTCGTGACCGACATGACAACCGGCGTCACCTCAAACACACGGCGAAAACGCTCTTCTGATTGGCGCAGCGCCGCATCGGCTCGCTTGCGCTCGGTGATGTCGAGCGCCAGTCCGTTGATTGTTTGCACTTTGCCGTCGACACCGGTCATCGGCGAGTAGTACACCTCGTACTCCAGCGCACCAACCGCTGTCACGGCGATAAATGCCTCGCCTGCCAGGGCCCGTCGTACGTCAGCGCAGATTTCCGGATACTCGCTGTACACGTCGAAGACCGAACGTCCCACCAGTTCGCCCGGCTTCAACCCGAGCGACTTGAGCCCGCTGCCCTCGGACAGGACGAACTTTCCCTCATGGTCGAGCGAAAACATTATCACCGGTGCGTTGCTGACGACGGTTCGCAGGCGCGCCTCGCTTTCGCGCAGGGCCAGTTCCGCGCGCTTACGCTCGGTGACGTCTTGCAACGTCCCTACCATCTGCACGGGTTCGCCGTGCGCATTGCAGATCACCTCCCCTTCGCCGTATAGCCAATGGACACTGCCATCCGGCCAGGTGACGCGAAACTCGGTCGGCTTGCTCTTGCCGCGCTTTCCGCTTGCAACGCTCTCGCGCAGCCCGGGGATGTCGTCCGCATGAACGCAGGCATCAATCCAGGCCCACAGGTCGGTGGGCGGATCGTCGGGATTGGCACCATAAAGACGGTAAGTGTGCCGCGACCAGCTGACTGAATTGCTCCCCATATCCCAGGTCCAGCTGCCCGTATTGGCGACCTCTTGCGCCTTGTTGAGCATGGCCTCCGATGCGCGCAGTGCCTCTTCGGCCTGCTTGCGCTCTGTAATGTCGGTAACCATCGCCAACGCACCAGCGTAACCCTGCTCATCCTGCAGCGGAGTGGTATTAAGCAATGTCCAGATGGCAGCGCCGTCTTTGCGCAGAAACTTGAACTCGTGCTGCTCGGCGATCCCCTCGCGGCGGCGCTCGATGTTACGCGCCGAAATCTCGCGACCCTCGTCGTCCATAAAGTCGAACAGCGCCCGCCCGGTCATCTCCTCCACGCTGTAACCCAACATGTCCGCCATCATGCGATTCACAAACGTGGTCCGGCCCCGGGCGTCGATGGTCCAGATACCCTCTTGCGCGGTTTCGACAATATTTCGATAGCGCGCCTCGCTTTCACGCAGTGCGTGCTCGGCGCGGCGACGCTCGAGCGCATCCTCAATGGCGCGCAACTTGTACCCGACGGTGTCGGCCAGTCGCGCCAACAATTCCGTCTCTTCGGTCTCGAACGCGCCCGTTGTCTGGGCGTACACGCCGATCGTGCCGACGACCTCGCCTCCCACGATGAGTGGCAACCCGAGCACCGAACGAAATCCCATTTCGCGCGCTGCCGCGCGCCACGGCAGAAAGACCGGTTCCGCCTCGGTGTCATTCACCACGACTGGCTCGCCGGTTCGCGCGGCGATACCAAGCGGACCGCGGCCCTCCGGGGTGTCATCGCAGCGCACACTGATCTTGCCAAGGTAGGCGTCGGCGAGACCGGCGGAGGCCGCCGGACGCAGTTCACCGCTCGCCCAATCGGCCAGTCCAAACCAGACCATCCGATACTCGCCGCGTTCGACCAGAATCCGGCATAACTCCACCATCACCCGCGAGCGTTCGGTCTCGCGCACCATCATGGCGTTGGTTTCGGCGATGGTGGCGAGCAGACGGTTGACCTGGCGCACGCGTGTCTCGGCCGCATGTTGCGCCGTGACATCCTGAACTGTACCGACAGAGCGCAACGGCACTGCGTCTTCGCTGTAGTGCGTCCTGCCGCTTTCGCGCACGTACTTGATCCGCCCATCCGGCATCAGTAGCCGGTGCACGATCTCGTAGCGCGCTCGTTTCTTGACGGATTCCGCATACGCATGATCGACGGCAATCCGGTCGTGCGGGTGAATGCGCGACAGAAACAATTCGTAGTCGACCACCGTAGAAATCGGATCGAGCTCGAAAATCCGGTAGATCTCGGCCGACCAGTCCAGCGTTCCGGCTACGATGTCGAGTTCCCAGGATCCGAAGTGCGCGATCTGTTGTGCTTCCATGAGCCGCGCCTCGCTTTCGCGCAGCGCCATCTCGGCGCGGATGCGCTCGGTGATATCGCGGCCTTCGGGGATCAGCATTACCACTTCGCCACGCTCGTCGAACACCGGCTTCAACGAGAAATCGATGTAGGCAAGCGTACCGTCCGGCGCCGGATGCGTGGTCTCGAAGCGGATGAACTCACCGCGCGCGGCGTGAGCGATACCTGCGCGCAATTTCTCCTGTTGCACCGGCGAGTGGTTCCACCATGGCGTTTCCCAGAACGGCTTGCCTACCACATCGGCAAGTTCGACACCCGCGAACGCAAGGGCTGTCCAGTTAGCCTCAACCAGAGTGCCATCCGGCTCAAGCACCCCGCTGAACTGGTAGGTCTGATCGAATATGGCGCGCCAACGCGCTTCGCTGGCCTCGAGTTCTGTCTGTTGGCGCAGCTGATCACTGATGTCGGAGAACGAACACACCACACCCTGCGACGGGGCTCCCTCGGCGCCGCGAATCGGCTGGGCATTGATGGAAATCCAGACCAGCTTCCCGTCGGGGTGGTATACGCCCATCACAACGTTGCTCTGTGGCTTGCCGGTACGCAACGCGATCATCGAGGGATGGGTCTCTCCAGGGAACGGTGAACCATCCGGGTGGATGGCGCGCCAGCGCGGATCAATAGGCGTGCGCCCGGCAAGCTGGTCACGACTCATGCCAAGAATCCTCTCAGCTGCCGGGTTGCAGTCCACGACGGTGGAATCGTTCAGCTGGACGGTGATGCCCTCCGCCATGGTGGTGATCACCGAGCGGTAGCGCGCCTCACGTTGCGCCAGCTCGGCACGCCGATCCTTTTCCACCGCAGCACGATGGCGAATCGCGAGCCACAGGATGGCGGAGACCAGCACAACGAAAATCGACCCGGCCGCGACCCGGGCTACCGGCACGTCAAGCGCGGACGCCGCCACCATGACTACCAACACGATGGTTCCCGTTGCGATCAGGAAGTGTCGTTCGCCGAGGAACAGTCGGGCAAGAAACACCGGGACGACCAGATAAGCGAAGGCGAAAGCATCATTGGGATCCGCCCACAACGCGCTGATACTTCCCGCGACCATGATTGCCATGGCCATCAGCGCGGCGGGCATGTAGCGCCCCGTGCAGTTGAGTCCATAGGCGACCAGCAGGAATGCCAGCGCCGGTGCGAGAAACAAGAGCGTGCGATGAAAACCAGGAACAAAGAGCGCCTGGATGGCGAGCGACAGTGCCCCGAGCACGCTAAGCGCGAGCAGCAGGCCCGACAAAAATTGAATCTGCCGCCGACGCTCGGCGTCGGCTATCGTTACGGGTGCGCACGTGAGACGCGCCCACAGCCGCGCCAAGCTACTTCCCATAGTGGAGTAGTTTTCCCCTCCGTCACTGTTGTCGGAGCGCTCTGGACTGCCCCGATACCTGCGCCCAGGCCGCAAACATCCCCCGTGTCGGGTGCGACCGGCGTCCTCCGGAAGAATAGCAGAGCAATTGCAGGCCCCTCCGCCGTGAGCGCGTGGCAGGCCGTTACATCAGGGGCCAGGCACCGCTGGTCGGCTTGATGAACATCAAGGCCAGCGGAAGGCCGGGGGTGTGTCATGCCCGGGACGCCCACGGCCTTATGGTCCGAATGCCCACCCAGCCTTTACCCACTCGCTGGCAGATTCTGCGCTCAGCGCCGCATCGCCCTCTGTTCCTCATGGGCATGTTGCAGGTCGTGCTGGTGATGGGACTGTGGCTCGTGGCGTTGGTCGGTCGCACTTCACCTGAGGCTTCTCCTGCGATGCTGCTCCCGCCTGTCGCGGCGCACGGCTTTCTGGTGCTCTACGGCATATTTCCGTTCTTCGTGTTTGGCTTCCTGTTCACTGTTTATCCACGCTGGATGGAGGGACCAACTATTGGGCCACGGATCTACAGCCTCGTTGCTACCCTGCTCTTGGCCGGACAGCTTATTTGGTACGTGGGGCTCTACACCGCGTCCGGACTGCTCGCCCTCGCGCTCATCGTCACGCTTGTGGGTTGGGTGCTGGCGCTTATGGCGCTGTATCGCTGTTACCGGCACGCTCCGCGCCATGGCTCGCATGAGCCGCTGCTGAACGCGGCACTCGCGGCGGGGGCACTTGGCGTTGCGCTGCATCTCGCCGGCATCGTGCTCGATTCGCCACAGTGGCTCGCCGCGGGGCGCGAGGTCGCGCTTTGGCTGTTCCTTGTGCCGGTGGTGTTTTTGGTCGCACACCGCATGATTCCATTCTTCTCCTCGAGCATCATCATGAACTACCTCATGGTGAGGCCGGCATGGGGACCTCCACTAATACTTGCCTGCGCGATGGCGCACGCGGCACTCGACCTTGCCGACCTGCCGCAGTGGCGATTCCTCGCCGACGCGCCGCTCGCGGTAGCCGCGCTGCACCACTCTTGGGTGTGGCAATTCCGCGCGAGCTTTCACGCACGGTTGCTTGCCATGCTGCACATCGCTTTTCTGTGGCTGGGGATCGCGATGACGCTGTACGCCCTGCAGAGCGTGCTGTCGCTTGCCACCGGAATCGACTGGCTTGGACGCGCGCCGCTGCACGCGCTCGGCATAGGCTTTCTCACTGGCATGATCGTGGCGATGGGATCGCGCGTGACACTCGGACATTCCGGGCACGCACTGGCGGCCGATGCGCTAACCTGGGTTGCACTGCTTGGCCTCAATGTAACGGCCATCACCCGCGTCACGGCCGAGCTCATGCCCACGTATAGCGCCGGCTTGAATGTTGCTGCGGCGACGCTGTGGCTCGTCTTCCTTGTGCCATGGGTGGCGCGCTATGCTCCGCTCTTTCTGCGTGCCCGTGCAGACGGTCAGCCTGGATAACTGCTGCTGCGTAACGCTAACCCCCCACGTCCCCGTGGGTCGCCCTTGATGATTGCCATGGATCCGCTCAAGACACTACACATCAGTTGTGCCGCCATCTCGATCGCGGGCTTCGTGCTGCGCGGCGGTTGGATGCTCATTGACTCGCCGCTGCTGCAGGCACGCTTGACGCGTGTCCTTCCGCACGTGGTGGACACCCTTCTACTCGGCACGGGTGTGGCCCTGGCGCTGCTCAGCGCCCAGTACCCATTCGTGCACAGCTGGCTTACCGCGAAGATCGTTGCACTGGTGATCTATATCGGACTCGGCATGGTGGCGCTTAAGCGAGGGCGCACCAAAGCGTTACGCCTGACCGCTTTTGCCGGCGCGCTGCTCACTTTCGGGTATATCGTGGGTGTCGCGCTTACGCGCAGTGCCGGCCTGAACTGGTCTTGACTCTTGGGCGTGGGAGCGCCAGCTGCCGGATGTTGGTTGGTACTAGAGACTTGGTGTTGCGTCGCGCCCGCCGCGTTGGGCGGTTTCGTATCGCGTCTGGCAGCGCAGACANNTCAATGCCGATCAGCAACTCCGCGATCGACTCATCTCCGGAGTCGTGCACCTGACCGGCCAGCTCGACAAACTCTTCGCGCTGTGTGGCAAGCAGCTCGTCGTGAATGATGCGCCGCAACTCGTCGCGCCGCGCAACGAAGCGCTGCTCGAATTGCTTGAGATCCTTATCGCTTAGCTCGGACATCGTCGATGACTCATGCTGCTTGCGAATGGTGAATCCGTTCATGGTAAGCCCATCGCCGACGTCCCGCCAGCCTGTTGCCTAAGCACCGCGATACAATTGCTCTCAGTCATGTTCCGGGAGACCGACGCGCGATGCCATCCACCGAGGAGATCAGGGTCTGGGACCCCTTCGTACGAATCTTTCATTGGTCACTGGTTGTCTTGTTTGCCATCGCATACCTAACGGGTGACGAAGAATCGCGTCTGCATATTTGGAGTGGCTATGCCATTCTGGCATTGCTGGCCGCGCGCATTGTCTGGGGCTTTGTCGGTACACGCCACGCGCGTTTCAGGGATTTCGTGTTTCCGCCCCGTGTGATCCTCGGCTACGCACTGGCAATGGTGACGATGCATGCCCGACGCTACCTTGGCCACAATCCGCTTGGCGGCGCGATGGTGGTGACACTGCTGGTTTGCCTCTCCCTGACTGGCATCACGGGCTACCTGCTGTTGCCTGGCGATGCCTCTAGCCCGGATCGAAAGGCCGCGGCAACGCTTGCGCCGATCGCCACGGCCCGTGCCAACGGTCGGGATGAACATAATCGTGACGACGACGGTCTGCTCAAGGAGCTGCACGAGGCCCTGGCAGATCTAACCGTGTTTCTGGTCCTTCTACACATCGCGGGTGTGCTGGCGAGCAGCCTGGTCCATCGCGAAAATCTGGTGCGGAGCATGATCACCGGGCGCAAACGCGCCGGACCGGACTGAGCGTCAGTCGCCTCGACGCGCGCGCAAGCTGATTGATATCAATTCCGCCTCCGTGTGTACGTTCACCTCAAGCGGCAGAAACTGGCGCAGCAGCCATAGACAGGTTTCGGCATGCGTCGTGAGTGCTCGGGTGCGAAACCGCGATTCGCCTGGTGCGCGCGCCAGATAGATGAGCAGCTGATCCACCGCGTGCAAATCGAGCGTCGCACCCACCTGCAAATCAGCGAGCAGCAACTCTACCGCGTCGCGCGCGATCTGCTCCGCCGGAATTCCGCGCTGTGCGACCGCGCCGGCACCCAGCAATGACGTGCTGGTCCGCGCCCACAGCGCAATCGCGCCACCCGCGCCGATCGCGCGGTCGGGCCCGAGCGCTTCCGGCTTGATATGCACGGTGGGCATCAGCGGCCGTAAAAACTGTTCGGCGGTGGCCTGCATGCGCTCGACGATATGCACCGGAAGATTCGATACATGCGCCACACCATCGACTGCTTCAAGTGCGCCGGCCTCATCGAGCACCAGGCACTGCGGTGACCCGGGGCGCACGTCCACGGTAACTTCTCCGCCGCCGCGTGGGTAATAGCCTCGAGTATGCAGCGTGAGCGACGCCGACAGGCCGATGCGCTCGAGCAGCGGGAGAAACACGAATCGCAAGTAATCGAGCGGTGGCGCCGCCCGGACGTCGGTTCCGCCACGCACAATCAACCGCACCGGCTGCGGACAGGCGAACGCCACCGGCAGCACCGCTTGCAACACCAGCGTGATCGACCCGGCGGTACCGACGTCGAATCGATATTCACCGCCACGCAGCGCCTGCGGACGAAAGCGGATCTCAGACGCGCGCACCTCGAGACCCTCGACCTCGGCACCGCACAGTGCCGCCACTGCTCGCACCGCCGTGAGGTGCTGCGGCGCAAGACCGGGCGGCGCGCGGCGCGCGCGGATGCTGAAGAGCCGGATTGCCGTGCCGGTCAGTGCCGATAAGGCGCATGCCGTGCGCACCAGCTGACCCCCACCCTCCCCGGTACTGCCGTCAATCTCGATCACAAGATTCTCGCTGCGCCATGCGCGCGGAGGTAGTCGAGACAGAGCTTGAGGCGCTGCACCACGCGGCTGGGCCGCGTCAGGCCGCGTCGACGCTATTGCCGAGTGGCATGATGGTCACCGTGTCGCCTTTGCGAAAGCCGGTCACATCGGCATCAATTCGCAACAGCGCGTTGGTTTGACGCATGGTACCGATCTGGTGCGAACCCTGGCCGCGAAGCACCTCGGCCACGAGATGTGCGTCGTCCTGGCTCAGGCGCGCGCGCAGAAACTCCATGCGAACCGCGTCGCGGCGGGAAAAGTCGGCTGCCGCCACAGCCGATACAAGCGGCATGCGGTAACTTGCCCCATGCCACGCCACGATTGCGGGCTCGACGAACAACTTGAAAGTCACGAGGCTCGACACCGGATTGCCGGGCAGCGAGAAGAAGTGGGTTTTTCCGCCGACCTTGCCAAAGGCGACTGGCTTGCCCGGCTTGATCTTCACGCGCCAGAAGTCGATTTGCCCGATCTCCGCGAACACCTGCTTGACGAGATCGTGATCGCCGACCGAGGCTCCACCACTTGTCACGATGAAGTCGTAGTCCGCGGCGCAGGCGAGCAAAGTGCGCAGCGCAGCGGGTTCATCACGCACCGTGCCACCATCGATTGCCTCCGCACCCGCCGCCTCCAGCAGCAACATTGTGGCGAGACGGTTGGATTCATAGATCTGCCCCGGTCGTAACGGCGTGCCGGGCGCCACCAGCTCGTTGCCGGTCGCCACCACCAGCGCACGCGGGCGCGGGCGCACGGGAACCTCGACCACGCCGGCCGCCGAAAGCAGCGCCAGATCATGCGTGCGCAGTCGCTGTCCCGACCGGTAAAGCTGCTCGCCAGCACGGAAATCCTCGCCACGGCGGCGGATGTACTGGCCAACCTCGGGTATGGCCGGAAACCGCACCTCATCGGCTTCGCGCGCGACTTCCTCCTGCATTACCACGGTATCCGCACCTATCGGCAGCGGCGCGCCAGTGAAGATCCGCATGGTCGTCCCCGGCACCAGTCGTCCCGGGGCATCGCCACAACTTGCCTCACCGACAAGCTGCAAGCGGCCGCCTGCCGCCAGCAGATCGGCCGTGGCGGCGGCGTAACCGTCCATGGCGGAGTTATCGAAGGCCGGGTTATCGACCACGGCATGCACCGGCGCGGCCACGTAGCGCCCGATGCCCCGGGCAAGCGCCACGTGTTCCGTGCCCTCACCGGGCACGATGGCGGCCATGAGCTTCTGCTGGGCTTCGTCGAGTGTCAGCATGCGCGGAAACGGTAGCGCATTTTCCGTGCCGCTCCTAGCGTGCGCCAATTGCGTTACGCCGCGCGCGGCGGGAGGTTATTATTCACCATGATGAACCAGACCATCGAGCTCAGTACCGAGTT
>DKBM01000072.1:0-17567 GCA_002451215.1 Proteobacteria bacterium UBA6900 | reverse complement strand
CGCGCCAGTCGCGGAAGCGCTCGGAATGACTAGAAGTTGAGTTGGCTGCACTCCCAGCCCACCGTCGTAATGCTGCGAATCATCACCTGACATTCCTCCCCCGTCGTCAACGTGGTGACCGGGCTGAAATCCAGGTGGACCTTTTGGCCGTCGCGAAGACCGGACCACATCACCGGTCCAATCTTAGGGTTGAGCCGCACGAGCGTCTTCTCCTCACGCTCGCTTAGCTGCCCGAATGATTTCCGGAGCAAGAAGCCCTGAACGACCTGCAAGTCGTACTTGTTGGCAGGATCCAATCCTCCCTTGCGCTTCTGTATATCCGCCTCAATTTGCTGGTGGTTCATCTTGGAAAGATCACGGTAGTCCTTGCTCCCCGTGAGGGGCGCAAATGGCGTCGTGCGGCCCCTGCTTGTCAGCAGGCACTTCCTGCCGGATTGGAACTCGAAACTTCTCAGCGCCGGTTCCTCGTAACCGGGAAACGACTTCTTGCATATGATGAGGGAACTGGCGGCTGCCCGCGCGGTTGGGCTCGTACTTGCGCAGATGACGAGGCAAGTTATCGCNNAAGGCGAGAGGCACAAATGCCCCAACCCAAAGAAAAGAGGGGGCATGGCCCCCTCTCATCGCACTCCGTGGAAAACTTTTCGGGCAGCGCTTCAGCTGCCACTGTAACTAGCGTACACCCAGACTATCAGCCTCAACGGACGCGGTGGTTTGCTCGTAATGCCGGCCCGGTGGCAAAATTTCTTTGTCCTGAAAAACCCACGCTACATCACGGGTACTTGCGTACGGACCAGGCGCGAAAAAGATCCTTCCATTCTTGATGGAGAATTCCCCTGAATCGCCATTGGCTGGTGATGGCACATCGATCTTGACGAGCACGCCATCGCGCCACTCGAAATAGTGAAGCGTCGCGTAGTGTCCCTTTCCATGGGCCTCCTGGAATGCGATNNTCCGGGTTGCCATCCTTGTCGAGATCGACGACCCACGCATGATCCACATATCCGGCGATGGCGTGAGTCAGGGCTTGCTTTCCGTTGATAGTGACGACGAGACTGCCGGGAGCCTTCTCCTCGACTACGACTGTTGTGCCGTGTCGCTCAAAGGTCTTCGCGTGGAACGCGAGTACGTTAGGCCCACCCATGGCTACGGCTGCGAGCCAGGCGAGCCCAGCGGCGAGTTCTGTCGTTGGTGTTGGCATATTCACCTTCCCTTGCGATCCGATTGGGCTCCCTGTTGAGCACCGTGTCCCTTCTTCAAAGGATCGAGTGCTGATGAGGGCGCCAGTGATGTCTAAAGACTAGACGCGGGACCTCGCACCACAACTTGTGCCATCGGATTGACGGTCGGGTAAAGCGATTTTCGCGAAGGGGCTGGTACCGAAGCAGGTGTATCCCGACCAACGGTTTCGCTCGGCGCGTGTTCATGATCGGCCGACGACGTCTTTCTGACGGCAGGACAATTCAACTTGGTTGATTGGACCAGCACCGACGGACATACCGGCGTCGTCGGCGACGAGCTATGACTTCGCTACCGACCTGTGCAGAACAGGGAGGTGTTCAGCGTGATCCATCACGCGAATGTCCTTTCCTAATAATCACTGGGTCCGAGGTTCGAGTCCTTACCGGGCAGCCAACTCCGCCATCGGACTCTAACGACCCGCCGCGTGCGTCCAGTCGTTCCGGCTAGCGCTGGCGCATCAACTCAACGGGTTCGGACGGCATCGAGACTTACGACTGGATCGTCGCCAAGCACCTCGGCCTCGTGCAGCACGCCGCGCGGCACAACGAGCCAGTCCCCGGCAGCCAGAACTACCTTCCTGCCGTACATGCCCATCCAGAACTGACCCGACAGCACAGCGTCAATCTTGTCGACCGAATGTCTATGTGGGGCAAAGCAGGTATCGGGCGGATAGACGTACCGACTTACTTCGTAACCAAGGCGCTCGAGCATGCTCCGCATGTTCGCCTCGGTGAGCGGTCCGTCACTATCGGGGTCCCAGTGTTCGAGGACGATTTCCGTGCTCATTCCGTCTCAAGCGTCACGAAGGCGACGGCGTGGTCCTGCTCATCCGCGAGGCTGATGTGCGATACCCGAATCCCGTGCCGATCCAGAAACTCACGCGCGGCGCCCGAGAACTCCAGCAGGGGCCTGCCATTGTCATCGTGACCCACACCGATCTGGCGCAACTGGATGCCGTGATTGAAGCCAGTACCCATGGCCTTGGCAGCTGCTTCCTTTGCCGCAAAGCGCTTGGCCAGAAAATGGGCGCGCTGTCCAACCTCCTGATACTCCCGCATTTCCTGTTCGGTAAGGATGCGTTCCGCGAAGCGATCACCAAAGCGCTCAATGTCGCGGCGCATGCGCTCGACGCGCACGATGTCCGTGCCAATCCCGAAGATCATCTTGTCGATGTCGCTTCCGTCATGAGGCGCTTCATCTCGCGCACGGCCGGACCGAGGCCCGAAAACACGGCCCGCGCGACGATCGCGTGTCCAATATTGAGATCGGAAAGTCCGGGAATGGCAGCGACCGGCTGCACGTTGTGATAGTTCAGCCCGTGCCCGGCGTTCACCTGCAACTTCAAATCGAGTCCCGCCTGCACCGCCTGCTCGATCCGCGCCAGTTCGACGTTCTGTGCCTGGCCGTCGGCGTCCGCGTAGCGCCCGGTATGAATTTCGATCGCCGGGGCACCGGCCTTGGCGGCCGCCTCCACCTGATCGAGATCCGCATCGATAAAGAGCGAAACCCGAATACCAGCGTCAGCGAGCTGCGCGCAGGCCTCTGCAACCCGGCCAAGCTGACCCATCACGTCTAGACCGCCCTCGGTGGTGAGCTCCGCTCGCCGCTCCGGCACGAGACAACAGTCGTGGGGCCGGTAGTTGCGCGCGATCCCGATCATTTCATCAGTCACCGCCATCTCCAGATTCATGCGGGTCTGGATAACCTGTCGGATAATTTCGACATCGCGGTCCTGGATATGGCGTCGATCTTCGCGCAGGTGCAATGTCACCGAATCGGCGCCGGCCTGCTCCGCCTCGATAGCAGCCCGCACCGGATCCGGATAGCGCGTGCCGCGCGCCTGCCGAAGCGTTGCGATGTGATCGATGTTGACGCCAAGCCGGATCATGTGGGCGAGTCGCTGCCGCCACGTCGCGATCGCAGCGCCTGGATATGCTGATAAAGGCGTCGGCTGTGAAGCGGTCTTCCACCAAGGTGACGTGATAGCGCAGCACGCACAAGCAACTTGGTTTCGCGCAAGGCGCGTGGCACCAGCAACTGCTCTAGCGCGAGAGCCAACAGACTTTCTCCGTGAACGCGAATGCCCCGCGGCGGCCGATGTAGATCGGAATCGACAACGCGAACTGGACCCTGGTCGAGCACATACTCGTAGAGCGCTTCAGGCACGAGTGGCGCATTATCCTGAATGTCCCGATCGAGCACCAGACCATAGCCAATGTCGCTCAGCAGATTCTTCTCGAAAATGCGCAGCACGATCTCCGGCACAGCGGCGCCGGCAAGCGCACGCAATGCCGAGCGGTAGGCATCGAACAACCGTTCATGGGGGTCGTGCCGATGCAGCAGACGCATCAGCAGCTCGTTGAGGTAGAACCCGCAGTAAATGGAATCGACGTCCAGCGCGATCGCGGCGCCCTCGGTCTCCGCGCCAATCAGCAGCGCGAGATCGCTACGCCCGGTCCAGGAAAGCAGCAACGGCTGAAAGGGTTTCAGCATTCCCTGCCAGGGACTGCTGCGACGTCGCGCCCCCTTGGCAAGCAGGCCGAGACGCCCCTGCTCGCGCGTGAACACCTCAAGAATGAGGCTGGTTTCGCTGTAGTGGCGGCTGTGCAGCACAAACCCGGGCTGTTGGCTGACGCGCACTAATGGTCCTCACGATATCCCAACGCCTGCAAGGACCGCTCACTCGCGGACCAGCCAGCGCGCACCTTGACCCAGAGACCCAGCCGCACCTTGCAGCCGAACAGTCGTTGCATGACAAGACGGGCTTCCCGCCCAACGATCTTCAGCGATTCGCCACCCTTTCCAACCAGGATCGCTTTCTGGCCCTCCTTCTCGACCCAGATCACCGCGTCGATTTCCAGGACCCCCTTTACGCGTCGTAGCCGCTCAACCTGCACCGCACTCGCGTAAGGCACTTCCTGGCCATAACGCCGAAATATCTGCTCGCGCACGATCTCCGCGGCGATATCACTTTCGCTTCGATCCGTAACCTGATCGGCCGGATAGATCGGCGGCTGCTCCGGCAGATAAGCGCGAACGACCCGCTCCAATTCCGAAACATTCTCGCCGGTTTTCGCCGATAGTGGTACGACCGCGGCGAAGTTCATTTTGGCGCGCAATCGGTCGATCATCGGCAACAGCTCCGCGCGAGACGCCAGACGATCAATCTTGTTGATGACAAGAACCACGGGTTGATGAAGTTGCTGCACCAATCCCAGGGGATAGTCGTCCTCGTCCTTCCAGCGTCCGGCGCTGGTCACCAACACAATGCAATCGACGCCCTCGAGACTAGCGCGCGCGACGCGATTCATGTAGCGGTTGAGAGGCTTCGTAGTCTCGGGGTGCAAACCTGGCGTATCGACGTACACAATCTGGGCATCGGAAAGCGTCTTGATTCCCAGGATGCGATGGCGCGTCGTCTGCGGACGACGGGAACTGATACTCAGGTGCCTTCCGAGCAACTGATTGAGAAGCGTGGACTTGCCCACATTGGGGCGCCCCACCAATGTCACCAACCCGGAACGGAACACGGCGGTCATTTCGCGTGCAGTCGCTCAAGCGTGCGGGCCGCCGCTTGCTGCTCGGCACTGCGGCGACTCGCCCCTTCGCCCCGCACGGCCTCACGTAGTGGCGCCACTCGGCAAGCAACCAGAAAGTGCTGTTGATGTGGCTCGCCACTCACGGCGAGAACCTCATAGGTCGGTGTCGGGAACGCATGCTTCTGCAGGTACTCCTGCAGCTCTGTCTTTGGGTCCTTGGCGACCGCACGGGGATCGAGAGTACTCATTCGCTCTTGATAGACGCGCAGAATCGTCTCGCGAGCTGAATCGATGCCGCCGTCCAGACATATGGCACCGAATAGTGCTTCCAGCGCGTCGGCAAGGATTGAATCCCGATCAAACCCGCCGCTTTTCAATTCTCCCTCGCCGAGTGCGAGATGTGCGCCCAGGTCAAGACGACGCGCAAGCTCGGCAAGCGTCGGTTTTCGCACCAGCACGGCGCGCAATCGCGTCAGCTCGCCTTCGGTCAACTCGGGGAATCGTCCGAAGAGCTCGGAGGAAATGACGTAGTTAAGAACGCTATCGCCGAGGAATTCGAGACGTTCGTAGTTGTCGGTGCCCTTGCTGCGATGCGTGAGCGCGCGCTCAAGAAGCGCCGCATCCCGGAATGTATAAGGTAACGCCCGAATAGCGCCGGGCGCGTCCCTACTCGCCACTCGCGCGAACCTCGCGCTGGTGATCGAACTCCATCAGGGCCGAAATATTTCCCACCATCGGAACAACCGCCTCGTACTTGATTCGGATCGAGCGGTTGCGACCACGCGGTGTAATGGTCATGTCCTTGCCAAGATCAATGTGATCCACGTTGTCAATCTCGAAGCGCTTCCGCAATGCTTCGCTGATGTCTGATTTCGACATCGAGCCCACGTCAGCTGTACGCACAAGACTGTCGAGTGCTGAGCCGACCTTCATGTCGGCCATGTAGACCGGAAACAACTTGATTACCAGAAACACCGTCAGCGCAATCATGCCGAGCACGAACAACAAGCTCCACATCGTCATGCCGCGCTGATCGTTTAAGGTCCTCATCACGCTTCTCCCGCTTCTGACTTACTCAAGTTACCTGATTGTATTGCCGATTCGGTTCCACACGATTCTCTGCCAGAACCACTCAGGTCGATCGGTATGATCCCAACTGAACCAGACCAGGAACGCCCGCCCGACCAGATTCTGGTCGGGCACGTAGCCCCAATAGCGGCTGTCATTGCTGTGGTCCCGGTTATCGCCCATGACGAAGTAGTGCCCCTCCGGAACCGTGATCTCGACTGCACGATCTGGCCGATCGCTTAGCAGGATCTCATGCGAAACGCCATCGAGATTCTCCGTGACCTGCGAGATTTCCCCTGTCAGGTCGCCGCTACCCGCATACGACCGTGGATCCGACTGTTCCATGGGCTTGCCGTTGATGTAGAGCCGCTTGTCCTTATATAGAACACGGTCGCCCGGAATACCAACCACACGCTTGATGTAGTTGACCGTTGGCTCGGTCGGGAAGCGAAAAACCATTACTTCCCCGCGTTTCGGCCCGCCCAGATCGACAATCTTCTTGTTCACAATCGGCAAACGGATGCCATAGGCGAACTTGTTTACCAGGATAAAATCGCCGATCAGCAAGCTCGGCAACATCGACCCTGACGGGATCCGGAACGGTTCGACCAGGAATGAACGCAACAGAAACACAATGAGGATGACCGGGAAAAAGGCCCGGGCATATTCCACTACCAGGGGCTCCTTGCCGCCCTTGCGGGCCTTGGCACGACCCGGCGCCCAGAGCAGATAGTCCAGGGCCCAGATGGCTCCCGTCGCCGCCAGCAAGATGAATAGAACCAGAGCGAAATCCATAACTATTTTCCGTCCACTCGCAGCACGGCCAAAAATGCCTCCTGCGGAATCTCTACCGATCCGAATTGCTTCATGCGTTTCTTGCCTTCCTTTTGGCGCTCAAGCAGTTTGCGTTTGCGTGTGATGTCACCGCCGTAGCATTTTGCGGTTACGTTCTTGCGCAGGGCCTTCACCGTCTCGCGCGCGATAACTTTTGATCCGATTGCGGCCTGAATGGCCACATCGTACATCTGCCGCGGGATCAACTCACGCAACTTGGCGGCGAGTTCGCGGCCCCGATACTGTGCCTGGTCGCGGTGCACGATGATCGATAGCGCGTCCACCTTGTCGCCATTTATCAGCACGTCGAGTTTAACAAGATCGGTGGTACGAAATTCCAGGAAGTCGTAGTCGAGCGACGCGTAGCCGCGCGAGACCGATTTCAGCCGATCGAAGAAGTCCAGCACTACTTCGTTCAGTGGCAGCTCGTAAGTAATGATTGCCTGGCGGCCATGATAAATCATATTGCGCTGAATACCGCGCTTCTCGACGCACAGCCCGATAACGTCCCCCACGTAATCCTGCGGAACGAGAATCGTGGCACGGATGATTGGTTCCCGGAACTCTTCAATCGCCGCGGCCTCCGGCAATTTTGCCGGGTTCTCGATCTGCAGGACCTCGCCCTTCGTGGTGACAACTTCGTAGATTACGGTCGGCGCCGTCGTGATCAGGTTCAGGCCGTATTCCCGCTCCAGCCGCTCCTGGATAATCTCCATGTGCAGCATGCCGAGAAACCCGCAGCGAAACCCGAAACCGAGCGCCTGCGAGGTCTCCGGTTCGAAGTGCAGGGAGGCGTCATTGAGCTGCAACTTGCCCAACGCGTCGCGAAACGACTCGTAGTCCTGCGCATCGACCGGATACAGGCCGGCAAACACGCGTGGCTTGATCTCCTTGAAACCCGGCAACGGCTTTTCGGCCGGACGGTTGGCGTGCGTGATCGTATCGCCCACGCGTGCACTGCGGACATCCTTGATGCCGGCAATTACATAGCCGACCTCCCCCACTGCCAGCTCATCGACCGGTCGGCGCTTGGGCGTAAAAACGCCGACCTCATCGACCTGATAGTCCCGGCCGGTAGCCATGAGACGCACTTTCTCCTTGGGCCGCAGTACACCATCAATCACCCGCACGAGCGAAACGGTACCGAGATAGTTGTCAAACCAGGAATCAATGATCAGCGCCTTTAGCGGCGCACCAGCTTCACCCTTTGGCGCCGGGATGCGCTGGACGATTGATTCCAGAATATCTGCAATACCGATACCGGTCTTGGCACTAGCACGGACCGCGTCATGCGCGGGAATGCCAATGATATCCTCGATTTCGGAGATCACCCGATCGGCATCGGCAGCCGGCAGATCAATCTTGTTCAGCACTGGCAGGATCTCGAGATTCAGTTCCGATGCCGTGTAACAGTTCGCCACTGTCTGCGCCTGTACCCCTTGCGAGGCATCCACGACCAGCAGTGCGCCCTCGCAGGCCGTGAGGGAGCGCGACACCTCGTAGGAGAAGTCCACGTGGCCNNTTGCCGTGGTCGATATGCGCGATGATCGAGAAGTTGCGGATGTTCCGCGGATTCCAACCACTCATGGGGATCTTTCAGCTCTTGTACGGGCGGCTCGCCATGGTACGAAAAAAGGCGCCCAAGGCGCCTTTCTGCTGGCGGAGCAACCGCCCAGTGCCAGCCACTAAGTTGCATTCTGGTGCGTAAGCATACCGGATTCCGCATCCGCTATAAATCACAGGGCGGGGCCGGCCCCGCGCACCGCCACGAAGCTTGATGAGTTTCCGCGTCGAATTCGAACCAGCACCGGCCGGGCCTCTGAGGCGCGGGCAAGCAGCCGCTCGGACTCCGCTACCGACGCGACCAGCTGTCCGTCTACCTCGACCAGCACGTCACCTGCGGCCAAACCGGCATCGAGTGCGTAGCCGGGATGCACCCTGCGCACCAGCACGCCCCTTTCGGTCGCCAACCGATCGCGGGCGGCCAGGTCGAGTTCCGTTAACTCCAGCCCCAAGCCCATACGCGCGACCACCGGCGGGGATCCCGGCATGGCAGACGGGGCCTCGCTCAACTCGCCCACTCTTACGGCAATGGATTTGCGTCCTTCGCCGCGCCGAACGATCTCCATGCGCGCCAAGGCTCCCGGCGCACTGAGTCCCACTCGGGGCGCAAGCGCAGCCGAGTTCGTGATTGCTTGCCCTTCATATGCCAGCACAATGTCGCCACGGCGCAATGGCGACTGTGCCGCCGGCCCCGCGACCAGGATGTCCGACACCAGTGCGCCACGCGGCGGGTAAAGGTCGTAGGCCGCGGCGATGTCGCGCGACACCTCCTGCACGTTTATGCCGAGCCAGCCTCGTCGTACAAAACCATGGCGCTTCAACTCATCGGCGATGCGAGTCGCGACATCAATCGGGATCGCAAACGACACTCCCATGAATCCGCCTGTCCGGCTGAAGTTCTGCGAGTTGATGCCAACGACCTCGCCGCGCAGATTGAACAGCGGACCTCCCGAGTTGCCGGGATTGATCGCCACATCCGTCTGGATAAACGCCATGTAGGGCTCTCCGGGCAGACTGCGCTGAGTCCCCGATACGATGCCTGCGGATGCCGAGCTTTGGAATCCGAACGGGGATCCGATGGCCAGCACTGGCTCGCCGACACGAAGCTTGTCAGCATCGCCACTGATAGCGGGCGTCAGTCCGTTCGCCTCAATCTTGAGCAAAGCGATATCGCTGCGTCGGTCCGAACCGATCACGCGCGCGCTGAATTCGCGGCGGTCGGCCAAACGCACCTGAATGAGTGTCGCGCGCTCAATGACATGCGCGCAAGAGAGCACATATCCATTGCGCGAAATGATCAGTCCTGATCCGAGGCTGAGACCCGACGCATCGTCACTTGTGGGCCGAGCGGCTGCATCCGCGTTCCGCGGCGTCGGCTTGATAGCCGCAACGTTGACGACAACCTGCCCCTGCTGCTCAACCAACCGGCTGAAGTCTGCCGCGGCGCGCGCGAAAGCGGGCTGCGAAAAGACGATCGACGGCAACAGGCCTCCAACCAACGCCACGAATCCCCTGCTGCGGGGGCTACAAACCATCACGGACTCTGGCGGACCGCGCCTGCAATAAGCTCAACCGTCGCAACCGGCACCTCGCCGACGGCCGTAACAAGGTGATCGCCTACGCGCGCGCCGAACGCATGCACCGCTCCCACGTGGCTCGCGCCGAGCATTCCCGCTGCTTCCGATTCTCCAATTGACTCAATGAATACTGATACAGTGGCAAGGCCATCAGTAAGCACCAGATGTTCGACCGGTACATTGCGGCGCAGGGCCTGGCGCACAACATGGCGCGACAGGCGAAATCCGCTCGGCAATCCCTCAGCGCGCCAGCGCGAGTCCGTCGCCGGCATCGCACCAGCATTGCTGTCGCGATGCCATGTGAATCCCTTGTCACGCGTTGCCGCTTCCAGCGCCGCTGTCGGGATCGACGCGCCGATGACCACGTGCGCAAACATGAACTGCTCGATCAGATCGCCGCTGGCATCGCGCAGGTCGGCCTGCAGCAATAAGCCGGTCTCCTGATCCGCCCAAAGATGATAGCCGTATCGATATTCGTCGCGCGGCTTGATGATGATCTGCTGAACCGCTCGACCGGTGACACGCCCCACCGGACCGAGTTCGATTTCGTAGTTCGCGGTCAGCCCGGAAAGCTGCTCTGGCAACAGGCTGGGAAAATTAGTGTCGTCTGCCCGGCGGTGCTCCACCATGACCGATTTTTCGTCGGGCAGGTAACAACGCACTTCCTGGTCAGTGCGCACAACCTCACGCGCCGATCCGTTAAGAGAAATAACGCGCTCCTGCACCCGCCCGTTTTCGACGCGGTGGACAATCCGCACCGCCTCGAGCTGGTCGCCGTGGAGATATACGAAGGTTCCGTCGTAGTTAAGCGTGCGTGCCGCGCGGTTGATCTTTCCAAGCCAATCGACGACGCCATCAGCCTGAGCCGCCCCTGCTGCAAACCAGAAACAGAGCGCGATCCCGATCCGCGCGAGAGGCCGGATCATTGTTTGGGCTGTTCGGCGTCGTAACCCACTATACGGACGTAGGGTAGCGCGCCACCCACACCGCCCGAAGAGGCTTCCTGATGCTCAACGAGATAGCCGTTTAGCATGCGCTCACGCGCCGGCTCTTTCGTGTTCCAGCGGGTCGCACTGACGCGCATCGTGCGCTCGGACGATGCAGCGGGCTTGGCCGCCACGACCACCGCGCCGGACTGAGGTGCCCGATAAGTCTGGATGCCGATTACCGTCAGGGCCGCCACACTAGCAGCTACCGCAAGACCTCCGACCGTGCGCACCGCCGGTCGCCAACGCGCGACAACGGTCTGTGGCTCCGATGCCAACGCGGCGCTCACCCGCTCGGGTAATCCCGCGCCTGCCGGCACATCCATCTCGTTTCGCAGCGCGGCACGAATGACATGGTAGCGTTCCCACACGACCCGCAAAGACGGGTCCTCGACCATGGCCTTGTGCACACGTCGCTCTTCGAGTTCGCTGAGTTCGTTATCGACTAGACCGGAAATCAATTCACGCATGACGACACCCCTCACCCGTTACCGCTCGAGCAGCGGTTTCAATTCGTTATCGATTGCCTCGCGCGCACGAAAGATCCGTGAACGCACGGTGCCAATCGGACAATCCATGACCTGTGCAATCTCCTCGTAGCTGAGACCCTCAATCTCGCGCAACGTGATCGCGGTACGCAGATCGTCCGGCAACCGCTCCATTACGCCGCGTACAGTCTCGGCAATCTCGTCCGTCAGCGCATGCCGCTCGGGCGAGGCCAGATCACGCAAGCGACCACCCCCCTCCAGCAGTTCAGCACTTTCCAGCTCAATATCCGCCCCGAGCGGTCGACGCCCCTGCGATTCTAGGTAGTTCTTCGCCGTGTTCACCGCAATCCGATAAAGCCAAGTATAGAAAGCGCTCTCACCCCGGAAGCCCCCGATCGCCCGGTAAGCCTTGATAAAGGCTTCCTGGGTGACATCGTCTACCTCTGCCCGATCGCGCACGAAACGCGATACCAGCTTCGCGACCCGGTGCTGGTACTTGCGAACCAGCAGGTCAAAAGCGGCCTTGTCCCCACGCTGCGTCCTTTCGACCAGCTTGAGGTCCGCCCCACGCTCATCCATGCTGCGAACCGGCGCCCGGCAACCGACCCTCTAGTGCGCTTCCCCCGCCAATTCCGGGTCCGGCCGCAACGCTAAAAAGACCGCTACTGCCTCCAAGAGACCGGCGCCGAAGCGCAAAGTTCGCCATCTTGAGCCGAAAAACTGTCATTCAGGGTCCTTCCCGGGCACGCCGGGTCAAGTGGCCGCGTATGATAGGATAATCGCTCCGACCCGCCTACCCGTGCCCACGATGACACCCGCCCGCGTATGCGATGTCCTGATCATCGGCAGCGGCGTTGCGGGCCTAAGTCTCGCGTTGAGGCTTGCTGACCGCGCCAACATAGCCATTCTCGCCAAAGCCGCGCTCAGTGAAAGCGCAAGCCTCTATGCCCAAGGCGGAATTGCCGCGGTATTGAACGCCCGCGACGACAGCCTCGCCGCCCATATAGAGGATACCCTCGATGCCGGTGCCGGCCTTTGCCACCGCGAAGCCGTTGAGTTCACGGTCGCGCGCGGGCCAGAGGCGATTCGCTGGTTAATTGACCAAGGGGTACCCTTCACCCGCGAACGCGGTGAGGAAGGGGCCCTTGGCTACCATCTTACCCGCGAGGGCGGCCACAGCCATCGTCGAGTTATTCATGCCGCCGATGCCACCGGCAAGGCGACGGAAACGACGCTTGAACAACGTGTTCGTTCACATCCAGGCATCGAGTTGCGCGAACACCATATCGCCATTGATCTCATTAGCCGACACAAGCTCGGACTATCCGGCGAAAACCGCTGCCTTGGCGCCTATGCGCTCGACAAGTCTTCCGGTCTGGTTGAGATGTTCAGCGCGCGTTTCGTTGTGCTCGCCACCGGCGGCGCCTCGAAGGTCTACCTGTATACCAGCAATCCGGATACATCGACGGGTGACGGAATTGCGATGGCCTGGCGCGCGGGTTGCCGGGTGGCCAACATGGAATTCATGCAGTTTCACCCCACCTGTCTGTATCATCCGCGAGCGAAGTCGTTCTTGATAACCGAGGCGGTACGCGGTGAAGGCGGCAAACTTACGCTGCCGGATGGCACGCGCTTTATGGACGCACACGATCCGCGCGGCGAGCTCGCCCCCCGCGACATCGTGGCACGCGCCATTGACTACGAAATGAAGCGCGGCGGCCTTGACTATGTGCTGCTCGACATCAGCCACAAGCCTGCGCAATTCATCAACGAGCACTTTCCCACCATTCGCGAACGTTGCCGGCAGTTCGGGTACGACATCACCCGCGAGCCGATTCCGGTAGTGCCCGCGGCGCACTATACCTGCGGCGGTGTAGTGACCGACTTGTCGGCCCGGACCGACCTGCCCGGTCTCTACGCCGTTGGCGAATGCGCGTTCACCGGTTTGCATGGAGCCAACCGGCTGGCGAGCAATTCCCTGCTCGAATGCCTTGTCTTTGCCGAGGCCGCGGCCATTGATATCGCAACTGCGCTGCCGCAGTCAGAGCCGGCTTCGGTATCGTTGCCAGCCTGGGATGAGAGTCGCGTCACCGATGCCGACGAGCAGGTTGTCGTGTCCCACAATTGGGACGAGCTGCGGCGCGCTATGTGGGACTATGTCGGAATCGTCCGCACCACCAAGCGAATGGAACGTGCGAAACACCGCGTCGACATGTTGAGGGAAGAAATCCGCGAGTATTACTCACACTTCAAGGTTACCAACGACCTAGTTGAATTACGCAACCTGGTGCTCGTCGCCGAGCTCATCATACGTTGCGCCATGGCCCGCACGGAGTCGCGCGGGCTGCATTTCACGCGCGACTACCCCAGCGCCGATCCGCGACTCGCGAATCGAGACACAGTGCTCACGCCGCCGGCGGCGCAATTTTCAAGCGCACGCGCAACTGCCTGAACGTCTCGCGACCAACTGCGTCGGCGGCGATAACCAGCGCGCGCGACCGAAAGCGATCCTCACACGCGACGGTCAGAACCACGCAAAAGCGGGTAACAAACAGCGTTCGCACACGACAACTGATGCCCTCCGATTCGCTACCCTGAAAAATACGGTAGCTGCCATCGCCAGTACCCTCGAACACCAGCGTAGTGATTGGGACTTCGGCCGTGCGGTACGCATGGGCACGTAGACTGAGGATGAGCGACAAACCGATCGGCAAACACAGCATCGCGATGGGTAAAGTATCCAGGCCTGACAAGCTCGCTGCGAGAACGGCCCCAAGGTGCGCAACGCCAATGATCGCAGTCAATATTACAGACTTATTGATATTTATAATCAATTGCTTACCGAATTTTTCTCACTAGTCTTCTAACCTCTTGATCGCGTGGCTCGCTTTCGCCGTGCAGATAGCCGAGCAGCTCCCAGTCCGGGACCGTCAACAACTGCTCCAACAACTCGCGCTCAGGCTCGCTCAGCCTCGCATAGCGGCGATCGAGTATTTGCTGCAGGGCCAGATCGAGCTCCAGCATCCCGCGCCGGCAGCGCCAGCGCAGCCGCGCCAGACGCTCATCCCCACTCACAACACGCGTCGTGCCAGAAGCTGCTTGATCAGCCCGATGGCACGTGTTGGGTTAAGTCCCTTGGGACAAACATCGGTGCAGTTCATGATGCTGTGACACCGGAATAGCCGGTAGGGATCCTCAAGATCCGCTAAACGCTGAGACTGGGCCTGGTCGCGTGAGTCCGCCAGAAACCGCCATGCCTGAAGGAGCGCCGCCGGACCCAGAAATCGCTCGGGATTCCACCAGAACGACGGGCACGAAGTAGTGCAGCAGGCGCACAGGATGCACTCATAGAGTCCATCCAGACGATCGCGTTCCTGNNGGCAGCGGGCGCAGCTCAATCGGCTGGCGCAGGGAATCGATTGGCGTAATGCAGGCGAGGCCGTTGCGCCCGTTCATATTGATCGCGTCTGATCCGCACACACCCTCGCGACACGAGCGGCGGAAACCGAGGCTTGGATCCTGCTCCTTGAGGAGCAGCATGGCATCCAGCACCATAATCGCTCCGCAGTCATCGGGCAGCTCGTAGGACTGCATGCCGGGCCTCTGGTCCGACTCGGGGTTGTAGCGATATACGGAAAAGCGCATGGCGCGTCCTCAGTAGACCCGCTCTTTCGGCGGGAAGCTGTCGACACTGAGCGGCTGGGTGCGAACCGGTTTGTAGTCGATGCGCCGCTTCTCCCGGCCATACAGCGTGTGCTTGAGCCACTGGCGGTCGTCGCGCTGCGGAAATTCCACATGCGAATGCGCGCCGCGCGACTCCTTTCGCGCCGCGGCCGAATAGACCGTGGCAAGTGCTACCTCCATCAGATTCTCAAGCTCGAATGCCTCAACACGGGCAGTGTTGAAAATGCGACTGTGATCGCGCAGCACGACACGCTGTAATCGCTCGCTCAATTGCTCGAGCTTCGCCACTCCTTCTTCCATGATTGCCTGGGTCCGGAAAACGCCGCAGTGCTGCTCCATGGTGCGCTGCATGTCGCTACGTAGTTGGTCGACCGACTCGCCCTCGCCCTTTCGGTCCCAGCGCGCCAGACGGGCCAGCACCCGATCCAGCGCGTGATTCGGCGTCGGCCGATGGTAACGATGCTCCTTCAGATACTCGAGCATATGGTTGCCGGCAGCCCGCCCGAACACGATGATGTCCAGCAGCGAATTGCCACCCAGTCGATTCGCGCCATGCACCGATACGCACGCGCATTCTCCAGCCGCATAAAGGCCCGGGACGGGTTCCTCGGGGCCNNGCAAAGCGAATTGAAAGTTCCCGGATGCCGGGCAGGCGTTTGGCAATGACTTCCTCACCGAGATGATCAACTTTGAGCAGAACGTGGTCTCGACTCGGTCCGCAACCCCGCCCCTCTTTCAATTCGGTATAGATCGAACGCGATACCACGTCGCGAGAGGCAAGGTCCTTCGCCTTGGGCGCGTAGCGCTCCATGAATCGTTCGCCCTCGCTGTTGACGAGATAACCGCCTTCACCGCGAACCCCTTCCGATATCAACACGCCGATGCCGGAGAGCCCAGTTGGGTGAAACTGCACAAACTCCATGTCCTGCAGGGGGATTCCGGCACGCAGCGCCATCGCCATGCCGTCGCCGGTGTTGATGTGGGCATTCGTGGAAGTGCGGTATATGCGACAGGCCCCACCGGTGGCGACGAGCGTGGTTCGCGCCTCGATCAACAGCGGTTCGCCAGTCTCGATTTCGAATGCCAGCGCACCCAGGCAGTACCCCTCCTCGTCCAGAATCAGGTCGAGCACGAAGAATTCATCAAAGAAATGGGTCTTGGCCCTTAGATTCTGCTGGTAGAGCGTATGCAGCAGCGCGTGGCCGGTGCGGTCCGCTGCCGGACAGGTGCGGACGGCCTGCGCACCACCGAAATTCTGGCTCTGCCCGCCAAACGCGCGCTGGTAGATTCGGCCATTTTCGAGCCGCGTGAACGGCATTCCCTGATGCTCCAGCTCGATGATCAGGCGCGGCGCTGTACGGCACATGTATTCAACGGCATCCTGGTCGGCGAGATAGTCGCCACCCTTGACCGTGTCGTACATGTGCCAGTGCCAGTTGTCAGGCAGTACGTTGCCGAGCGCGGCGTTGATGCCGCCCTGCGCAGCAACAGTATGCGAGCGCGTGGGAAAGACCTTGGATACAACAGCCACGTGCGCCTCCGCCTGCGCGAGTTGCAGGGCCGCTCGCAGGCCACCACCACCCGCGCCAATCACCAGGCAGTCGAATCGCCGACGCGCGATATCGCTCATGCCGCCACCCGCAACAGTATCGCGGCCGCCCAAAACCCGAGCGCGAGCAGGCCGGTTGCGGTCAGGACAAGCACGCTCAGCCTGAGCCACAACGGGTGCAGGTAGTCCATGAAGACGCTACGCATGCCAATCCAGGCGTGAATAAGCAACAACACGACGAACAATGCCCACCCGAGCCGCACGAGACCGGAACCGAACCAGCCCCGCCACGCTTCAAAATCAACGGGTGGGCAGGCGATCAAGACAATAGCCACATAGATCGCGAAGCCGGCCACGTAGACCGACGTGAGCCGCTGCAGCAACCATTCAATGAATCCGCTCTGACTACTGCTGCCCGCTCCGGGAATATTCATTGCAGAATCCCCAGTGCGACAACCGCCAGAACGGACCCTGCCAACACGAGCCACGCGCTACGCCTTGCACACTTTCGATCGATACAGATGTCGAGATCCAGCAGCAAATGCCGAACGCCGTTGAGGAAGTGCTGCACAAACAGCCATAGCGTGACGAACCAAAGCACCTTCGCGGGCAGGGTCGTCATGAGACGACGGCACGCTTCGAACGCGTCGGGCCCCGCCAGCGATCGGTCGAGCAGGAGGAGCGCGGGGGGCAGGAGCAGAACCAGCAGCACCCCCGAAACTCTGTGAAGAATCGAAACGACTCCCGTAACCGGCAGGCGAATCCGAAGGAGATTGAGAAAGATAGGCCGCTTGTTCTTGTTTCCCATCACCCGCTAAGTCTAAACCTCTTGGCACTGCCATACACACCAGTCGCGCCGGTTGCCCGGAGCGCTGCCCGGAAATCCATGCGCGTGAGCGGACAGGTACCATGTCCGGACCCGCCCGGTTGTACATCCATGCGAATTCAATCCACTTGCGCACTACGCGAAACTGTCGCCGGCCCGATCGGCCGGATGGGTCCAGTAACGCGAACACGTGATCGGAATGCTCAAGATT
>DKBM01000029.1:0-19374 GCA_002451215.1 Proteobacteria bacterium UBA6900 | reverse complement strand
CTTGGTTCCGTCGTAGGAGACCTCAAGGTCCGACACGTCGCCCTGGCCACCTGTGTAGGTCGCGGTGACGTTCTGGTCCTGACCGTTCGGCGAGGAACGGTCGCGGATATAGAGGTCGCCTCCAGTTCCCGTGACGACCGAATCGGTTGGATTGCCGAGCGTGCTATTGGGGCGCTTGACGTAGGCAATCGAAACGTTGCCCTCCACGGTCGTGGAATCGGTGGCGCTGCCACAACCGGTGAGTAAACCGGTCAGCACAAAGCCTGCGCTGAAATACAGCGGGAACATCTTGTTGTCCAGCATCTTCATAGTCCGCCTCCGTCACGCGATCGGCTGGCTGCGCGCGCAGGCCAGTCCTCTCCATTGATTCGCGATCACTTTGGCGGCTCGACCGGCATGGGCAACATGTGCCGTTAGCCTCGATGCTTTGCGTCACCACCTTTCGATGGCTATGCCCTGATACAAAGCGCTACTGCCACTACTATCCATATCTTAAGCGCGCGCCGNNCTCGTCGCGCTGCACCACGCGTGTGTCGGATAGCTCAAAACACCGCATTTCGGCTTAAATCCTAGCATGGGAACGAACCTTGCAGACCCGTCGGAGACGCACACCACCGACGGGCGGTCCGTTCCGGTCGCTACCCGGCGTGACGCGATGCGCCAGGCGTAAAGCACGCGAAACGAATCAGTTGTTGGGCGTGACGAGGCGCGATGGCGCCGCGGCCGGGGTCGCCTGCTGGAGGCGGGAGGAGTAGTGCATCGTTCCTGAATCATCCACGATGATTGCGTCGACATCCTTCAAGCGCTCGACCAGCGCCATGCCGCGGGCGCGCCCCAAGACGAATACGCTGGTGGAGAGTCCGTCCGTCGTGGTCGCGTCGGAAGCGATGATACTCACGCTGCGCACTCCGGTTGCCGACTTGCCGGTTTTTGGATTCAGGATGTGATGGTAGCGCTTGCCACCAGCTTCAAAGTAACGCTCGTAATCCCCGGAAGTGGAGATCGCCGTGTCGGCAAGCGGCAGCACCGCCACCATGCCATCACGCCGACGGGGATCGCGGATCGCTACCATCCACGGCCGGCCGTGATGATCGCCCAGCACGCGGGTGTCACCGCCGGCACTGACGAGGGCACTGGTAATGCCGCGGTGCTTGAGGATTTCGATGCACCGATCTACCGCGTGACCCTTGGCGATCCCGCCGAGGTCGATGCGCACTCCCGCGCGGGCAAATCGGATGGTCGAGGTCTTCGGGTCCAGCAGCACGTGCCGATAGTTGATGCCCGGCAAGGCCTTGGTAATTTCCACGTCGCTTGGGGCTACACCCTTACGGTAGTCGTACATGTAGCCCACGCTCGAAAAGGTAATGTCGAACGCGCCCTCCGTCAGTTTCGAGACGTCGAGCGAGCGGGCGATGAGGCCGTACATCTCCGGACTGATCTTGACCGGCTCGCTTGCCGCGCGCTGATTGATGTGTGAGAGGTCGCTTTCCGGCTTGTAGGGGCTCATGGTAGCGTCGATGCGCCGCATCTCCTCCATGACCGCGGCGATCGCCGCCTCCCCTGCCGCGCGATCCTCATGCCAGACTTCGGCGCGCACCGCCGTTCCCATGATTGCTTCTTCGCGGCTCAGCCATTCCGCCTGCAATGGCGCTGTCGCGGCCAGCAATACGGCCGTGAGAAAGAATTTGCGAAGCCGCATGGAAGGATTCCGCTGGTTGGGTCGCGCGCAGCTTAGCATGGCCACGGCGGGCTAGAACTCGAAGTCACCTTTCTGCTTGCGCGACTTATTCGACTTGCCGACCGCGTTTTCAACGGGTAACAGGGATTGAACGTACTCCGCGATGGCGGTTCGATCGCTGGCCGAGAGATATGTCAACCCGCTGTCGATAAACTCGGCCATGATATCTCCAGCGTAGTCACCATCCGGCTTGGCGCCACTGGCAAGATAGTCCGCGACGTCACGCCGGCTCCAGCGGCCGATCCCCGTTCTCCGGTCTGGCGTAATGTTCGGAACGATCGCGCCATCGGGACCCTGCCGTGTTCCGGCGAAGCGCCGGTCGCGCTTCAACGCGCCGGCAAGATTGCGTGGGGTATGGCACTCGCCGCAGTGCGCGACCGCCTCGACAAGGTAAGCCCCGCGATTCCAGCTGATAGAGTATTTCACATCCGGCGTGAAGGTGCCTTGGGAGAAGAATACCCACTTCCATGCTGCGATCAGCCTCCTCATACGGACATACCATTTGAGTTCGTGCGGGCGATCTTCTGCGAATACCGGCTTCACGGTACGCAGGTAGTTCCACATGAGCACAATGTCTTTGTCGGAGAGACGCGTGTAAGAAGTGTAGGGAAATGCCGGATAGTAGTGCTCACCGCCCGGGCTCACGCCTTCGCGAAGCGCACGCCGGAAATCCTCGAGGCGCCAGTTACCGATGCCGGTCCGGGCATCGGGCGTGATGTTCGGGGTATAGAAGGTTCCGAAATTGGTTCGCAATGCTCGTCCCCCGGCAAGCATGGCCCCTTTGTTGTCAGTATCGGTGTGGCAGGTTACGCAGCCCGCTGCACGCAGAAGGATTTCACCGGAAGACGGCTTGGCCGCAGCGGCCAAAGCCGGCGCCGGTACCAGCGATAACAGCACCAGTGCGGTGGCAACGCGCACGCCCCGCATCCGCTCGACTAGTCCTCCTTTCGACGAAAGTCTTTGTGGCAGCCCTTGCAGGTGTCGCCCAGTGCCTTGAAAGCGGCGCCGGCACTGCCGCCCTGCGCGGCCTTGGCAAAAGCGGCGGCCTTGCTGCCCGCGTCTTTGGCGCGCTTTTCAAACTCAGCTCGCTTGCTCCACACCGCATCGAGCGCGTTGGTTTCGCCGAAGTCTGAATCCTTGGGGAACAGACCTGGAATATCGTGCATCAGTGCCTGCAGTGCCCCGGCGTGATTGGCAAGATCGCCCTTGTAGCCTACCTTGCCCTGCACAATGGCGCCGGCCGCGCCCATGTGTCCAGCCACTGCCTTCATGACGTTACGGCGATACTTAATAATGTCCTCCTCGCCGGACTGCACCACGAGTGGCGCCATGACTAGACCGAGCAGTGAACCCACCATCAGCACCTTCATCGGCGACGCAAAATGCATTGTTTCCTCCTGTTGTCGGAACGGGTATCGATCGGTATCGGGGGACTCAGGCCTCCCACTCCTCGAGCGGTGACGCCGGATTGCGACGATCCAGCAGCAGCCGCCTGGCCTCGTTTTCGGTCTTCGCAAACGCCATGCGGATGCGCTCATTGCTGCCCGGGGCCGCCTCGGCGCGCATGTCGCGGCACACCTGCTTGGCTTCCGGGAACTTTTCAAAGCGGTTGACCAGCGTAGACTGGTTATCGGCCGTGATGCGAAACACAAAATAAGGCATCGCTGGAGTTCCGTTACTGGTATGAACACATGTGCGCCGACATTATTCCCGATCGGCCGTCGCCCCGCTACTCGCCGACCTGCAGCAACTGGCCACGCGTGCGCGCAATATTAAAGAATGCCAGAAACCCGCTAATTCCGACCGCGAGAAACACCACATTGAGCAACACCGCATGCACCAGCAAGTCCACACGGAAGCTGTGCTCAAACAGTACCGCCCGCATGCCCTCGAATACGTAGCTCGACGGGAGCGCGTGCGCCAGCCACTGCAACCATTCAGGCAGGATGGACACCGGGTAGTAGACGCCGCTTACCGGCTGCACGGCGAAGATCGCAATCCACGCCATGCTTTCGGCGCCGAGACCGTAGCGCAGCACGATGCCGGAAACGATCATGCCGATTGACCAGCCCATGATGATGAGGTTCAGGAAAAACGCAATCAGCGGCAGCCCCAGATTAAAGATCGAGTAGTCGAATAGCGGTATGGCAATCAACGCCGCCCCGCCGACACCGATGACCGTGCGAATCAGGCTCATGGTGAGCAATGCCGCCACCAGTTCGATGGGCCGCAACGGACTGACAAAGAGCTGCCCGAGGTTGCGCGACCACATCTCTTCCATGAACACCAGCGCAACGCCAAGCTGACTGCGAAACAGCACATCCCACAACAGCACCCCCGAGATCAGCACACCTGACGCCTGAGCCACCCACGAGCTGTGATTGACGAGGAAGACGGTGATGAATCCCCAAAGCACCATCTGCATGGTGGGCCAGTACATGAGTTCCAGCACACGCGGCCAGGAGCCGCGCAGCAGGTACATGTGTCGTAGCACCAGCGCCCCGATGCGCTGCAGGGATGCACCCATCCGCTCCGACACGGTCATGACGACGGCTCCTTTCCATCCAGGGCCAACCCGATCTCGCGCTCGCGCGCGATATCGATAAACACCTCTTCCATATTCTTGCGCCCATAGCGCTGAAGCAGTTCCTGCGGTGTTCCCTGATCGACCAAGCGTCCGGCGCGCAGCATGATGACGCCATCGCACAGACGTTCGACCTCGGACATATTGTGCGACGCGAGCAGAATGGTGGCGCCGGTCCTGGCGCGATACCGTTCTATCAGGCCGCGCGCATAGTCGGCCGTGTCCGGATCAAGCGACGCGGTAGGCTCATCGAGGAGCAGCAGCTCCGGCTCATTCAACAACGCCTTGGCAAGGGTGACGCGCGTCTTTTGGCCAGCTGAGAGCTGGCCATAGGGGCGAGGCATCAGCGTACCGATTCCCAGTTCGCCCACTACGGCGTCAATGCGCGACCTGAGATTCTTTACATTGTAGAGCCGGCCATAGACGCCGAGGTTTTCACGTACCGTGAGCCGACGCGGAAGGTCAACATAAGGCGAGGAAAAATTGATGCGTTCGAGTACGCGATAACGCTCGCGTAACATGTCGACACCGAGAACCGACACCTCGCCGGTCGTCGGCCGCAGGAGGCCCAAAAGAATGGACAGCGTGGTGGTCTTGCCGGCGCCGTTGCCGCCGAGCAACGCGGTCGTTGAACCGCGGGCGACTTCAAACGATACGCGGTCGACGGCGACCACGCGCTCGAACTGCTTGCAGAGTTGACTTACCCGCACAACTGCCGACATGTGCCGCATTATCGCGTGCCATGACGTGCGTGTCAGCTTGCCGCACCGAAACGCTTGCGCAACGCCGATCGCGCGCGACGACGTCGTACCCGATCAGTCCTTTCAGTTATAGAGCCGCTTCCACAGGCACTGGCCGTTACTCTGCTTTTCGAGATCGTCAAGCCACCGCTCATGCGCGGCAAGCTCCTCAGCGCTCGGCGCGACCACAGGAAGGCGCGTGCGCTTCGGCGCGAACCGGCGGATCTCCGCGGCCTGCGTTCCACCCTGTAACGGGCTCCGCATCTCCTCGAAAAGCGTCGCCTGGCCACCGGTCATGGCAAGATAAACGTCCGCAAGAATCTCGGCGTCGAGCAGCGCACCGTGCAGCGTACGCTGGGTATTGTCCACGCTGTAGCGCCGGCATAACGAATCTAGGTCGTTCTTCTGGCCGGGATGCATGCTGCGAGCGAGCTTCAGCGTGTCGACGACACCGCAGTGGTCCTCGATCCGGGTAGCCGGCCCGCCTGCAGTCGCAACCAGTGCAAACTCGTTGTTGAGGAAGCCGACGTCGAAGGGCGCATTATGGATGATGAGCTCTCCTCCCTTCACATACTCGAGGAAATCCGCCACGATATCAGCGAAGCGCGGCTTGTCCTTCAAACTCTCGCTGGTGATGCCATGCACCTCGACCGCGCCGGCATCAATTTCGCGATCGGGATTGAGATACTGATGAAAGTTGTTGCCGGTGAACCGCCGGCCAACGAGCTCAACACAGCCAATTTCAATAATCCGGTGGCCTTCCGAAGGCTCGAGACCTGTGGTTTCCGTATCGAGAATGATCTGGCGCATCGGTTCTATCGCTATCTGAGGCGTGCCGCGACGTGGACAATCATTTGCGCATGAACGCCAGGAACGCCCCGATGCCGGCAAGAATCGCGCCCCCGACATAGTACATCATGGCCTTTTCGGACATTGAGCCCGAAAACGCGCTCTTGAACTGCGAACCCACCGATTGCGATGCATTGTAGCCGAAGTACAGCAACAAAATACCAACAGCCAAAAGCACAACTCCGATAATCCTCGTGCTGCTCATTTCGGTCCTCCGTTCCTGATAGGTCTTGCCAATAGCGCCCTCGAAGCAAGGGCGGGTTCGCTACGACAACAATTCGTCAATCGCGCGGTTAGCCAAAGCGTCTGCCCGCTCGTTTTCCTCGTGCCCGCTGTGTCCCTTTATCCAGTGCCAGTGGATCTTGTGTCGGTGAGTCGCGACCTCGAGCCGTTGCCAAAGATCCTGATTCTTGACGGGCTTCTTGTCTGCGGTCTTCCATCCCCTACGCTTCCAGTTCGCCAGCCACTCCGTAATGCCCTTGCGCACATATTCGGAATCGGTCGTGACCGCAATCTCGCACGAACGCTTGAGTGCCTCCAAGGCCTGGATGGCCGCCATCAGCTCCATGCGATTATTGGTGGTCTCCCGCTCCGCGCCGTAGAGCTCCTTTTCATGTTCGTTGAAACGCAGGATAGCGCCCCACCCACCGGGCCCGGGATTGCCTCGGCAGGCGCCGTCGGTAAAGACCGCCACCTTATCCAAGGCGCTTCACGCGACGCTGAAACGGCACGACAATCCCGCGCGCGCTCGGACTGGCGACGAATCGCCCGACAACCTTCTCGCGCTTCCACTCGACCCGCAAGGGCGTCATACCCGCCACGCGCTTCTTTGCTACCACCAAATAGACGCCGGCCATCAGCGGCCACCACCGGTCACCCATCTTGTCGAGGAACGACAGGCGCTCCATCAGGCCCTCGGCCATCAGCGGCGGTCGGTAGAACAGCATGCTGCCGTGCGTAGGCTCGAACTCCAAAAGCGATAACCAGTCCTTGACGCGCGCCAGCCGGAAGAAATTTCCGCACCACGGCGCAGGGCGTGGCCTGCGTGTCATCAAGCGGCGCGTGCCCCAAAGGCTCATGGGATTGAATCCGAACACCACGACGTGCCCCTCCGGCGAGAGCACCCGCGCCACCTCGCGCAACATCTGATGGGGTTCGTCGCAGAAGTCGAGTGCATGCGGGAGTAACAGGATGTCGACTGACCCGCTATCGAATGGCAGGGCTTCCGGGAGGGCACGAACGCCCACCCGATCGGCCCGCGCATCGAGATCGAGCACGATGCGGGTCGACGCGTTGCAGGCGTCCATCAGGTCGAGTCGCCCGAGCCTACCGATCTGCACGGCCACGGTTCCGTAAAGATTGGGAAGTACGCTACGCAGGCGGTTGGCCTCGAACGCCTCGAGCGAGCGCCCAAGCGGCGTCTCGAACCACTCACCGATTTGGCGCCGGCGCTGTAGCTGCGTCTCCTCCCTACCCATGATCAATCCTCGTGCACGACACGCCGGGAACGCGTTGACGGCACACCGCCCGCCACGCAAACTGACACGAATGGCGCCTGTTTTACACGTCAATGCCTTCGAGGACAACTACATCTGGGTCATCACCGATGCAGCGCGCCGTTACTGCGCGTTGGTCGATCCTGGGGACGACGAACCAGTACGCGCCGCGCTCACGAGTCAGGAGCTCGAACCGGTCGCGATCCTGATCACCCATCATCACCGGGACCATGTGGGAGGAATAGAGGATCTCCTGCGCGACTACGACGTGCCCGTCTTTGGTCCAGCACTCGAACGCATCCCCGCCATCACCCACCGGCTACGGGACGGTGCCCGCGTGGACCTGCCTCAACTGGGATTGACGCTCACGGCGATCGACGTGCCCGGTCACACGGCAGGCCATATCGCGTTTGCTGGCGAGGACATGGTCTTCTGCGGGGATACGCTGTTCTCGGCCGGGTGTGGTCGACTGTTCGAAGGCACGGCCGCGCAGCTGCATTCATCGCTGTCGCGCCTCGCCGCCCTGCCCGACGCTACTGCCATGTACTGCGCACACGAGTACACCGCGGACGGGCTACGATTTGCTGCTGCGGTTGAACCACACAATATGGATGTGCAGACCCACATGCGCTGGGTGCGAGACCAGCGGAGCCGCTTGCTCCCCACGTTGCCGTCGACGATTGGCTTGGAAAAGCGCATTAACCCGTTCCTGCGGGTCGATACACCCACCGTCCGGGAAGCCGTATCCCGTTATTGCGGCCGAGCGCTGGTCTCTGACGTCGAGATCTTTGCAGAATTGCGGCGATGGAAGGACGCCTACCGCGGTTGACGCCATGCAGGGCACTACCTACTATTGCCTAACATGGACAGTACAAGAAGTAAGAAGAGTCTGCTGACTGCCCTGTGTCTCCTGGCCCTCGCCGGGTGCGCAACCTCTTCCCCCCAGGCACCAAAAGACGCTGCACCGGAACCGGCCAGCGCGCCTGCGCCCGCGCCTGCGCTCCCGGCGGCTCCCAACGCTGACGATTCGGTGCCTCCGGCGGACAGCGCCGTACATCTCCAGAATCCGGAACTCTATCCCGATGTCTGGAGCCGGATGCGGGCCGGTTTTGCGATGAAACCGCTTACCGGGAACCTCGTCGAGGTTCACGAGCGCTGGTTCGCGAGTAATCCGCAATATATGGCCCGCATGACCGAGCGGGCACGCATCTACCTGCATCACATCCTGAACGAGGTCGAAAAGCGCGGTTTGCCGACCGAGCTCGCCTTGCTGCCTGCGATTGAGAGTGCCTACCAACCGTATGCCTACTCGCGAGCCCGCGCCGTCGGACTATGGCAGTTCATCGCACCCACCGGCCGCCTTTATGGCCTCAGGATGAACTGGTGGTACGACGGGCGGCGCGACGTTGAGGCATCCACACAGGCCGCGCTCGATTACCTCGAGAAGCTCTACAACGAATTTGACGGTGACTGGCATCTTGCGCTCGCGGCATACAACGCCGGTGAGGGTAAGATCAACCGCATGATTCAGTACAACCGTTCACGCGGCAAGCCGACAGACTACCAAAGTCTCAAACTCAAACGCGAAACGGTGAACTACGTGCCAAAACTTCAGGCGATGGCCAACATCGTCGCCAACCCCGAGAAGTACGGAGTGGTATTGGCTGACATCCCGAATAAGCCTTACTTCGCGAAGGTGCAGGTGGGATCGCAGGTTGATCTGGGCGTGTTAGCCAAACTTACCAGCCTGTCGCTCGACGAGCTCCAGGTGATGAATCCCGGTTTCACCCGCTGGGCGACCGATCCGGACGGTCCACACACCCTGCTGGTTCCAGTGGACAAACAGGACGAGGTGGTCGAGGCGTTAAACAATCTGCCTGACAATGAGCGCATTCAGTACCGCGCACACCAGGTTCGACGCGGAGAGACGCTCTCAGAAATCTCGCGCCGCTATGGTGTCAGCGTTGCGGCAATCCGCTCAACAAACCGGATGACCAGCAACCTGCTGCGTACCAACCAGAACCTGCTGATTCCAGTATCGACCCGAACGCTTCCACCTGTCACGCCGGTCAAGGTTACTGCAACCTCGGTGACTGCAGAAAAGCAGCCGCTCGTTCACATCGTGCGTTCGGGCGACACGCTCTCCAGCATTGCGCGACGCTACGGCGTGCTCGTAAAACATCTGGCGGAGTGGAATCTTCTTCATACCGAGGATATCCTGCGGCTCGGACAGCGTCTTAAGATCTGGGCGCCTGGCGGGCCATCGGTCGGACTCCCCGCCGCACCACGCGGCTAGTGGGCGGCTGGGTCAGCTCACCTCCTCACCCAGTCCGCACCAGCAGTGCCCTCAAGCAGTTGTCAATCGCCTGACCCTTTCCGGGTATAGGTGGCACGCCGCAGAATGCGTGTCACTGAAGTCCGCGACCGCTGGGTACCGCGCGCGGCATTCTGGCATTGCCTGTGGGCAACGCGGATGGAAGTGGCATCCGGACGGTGGGTTGCTTGGACTGGGCATGTCGCCCTGCGCCATTCGAATCACGTCGCGGCTCCGCTCGCCCTCGAGCCGTGGCACAGCGGCCAGTAGCGCCCGGGTATACGGGTGCCGTGGCGCCGCGAACACCTCCTCGACCGCTCCCCGCTCAATGATTCGGCCGAGATACATCACCGCCACCTCGTGCGCCAGATACTCAACCACTGACATGTTGTGCGTAACAAAAAGATAGCTGAGCGCCAGCGAATCCTGCAGCTCCTTGAGCAAATTCAGGATCTGCGCCTGCACCGACACGTCCAGCGCGCTGGTCGGCTCGTCACAGACGATGAGGCGCGGGTCCACCGCCAACGCGCGGGCAATCGAGATGCGCTGGCGCTGTCCGCCCGAGAACTCGTGTGGATAGCGCTGGCGCGCGTCCGACGGCAGGCCCACGCGAGAGAGCAACTCCACGATGCGCGCTTCCCGTTCGTCGCGCGTGCCCAGATGCTGGGCGCGCATACCCTCCTCCAGAATCGCGCCAACCTGCATGCGCGGGTTGAGCGAACTGTACGGATCCTGAAAGACCACCTGGCACTGACGACGCAAAGCGCGCATCCTGCTCGGGGAGATACCGGTAAGCTCCTGTCCGTCGAATACGACACTTCCGGCGCTGGGCCGAATCAGCTGCAGAATGCCCTTGCCCACTGTGGTCTTGCCACACCCAGATTCTCCCACCAGCGCCAGCGTGCGACCCGCTCCGATTGATAGCGACACCCCATCGACCGCCCGAACGTAACCCCTCACACGCTGTAACACGCCCCGCGTGATTGGAAAATGAACCTTGAGATCACGAACTACCAACAACGACTTGCCCCCGGGTTGCCGCGCACCGCCCACTGGCACGGCCGGTGTGACCGCAGCCACGCTCGTTTGTGCGTCGCGCCCCACTGCGTCGTCGAACAGGTGGCAACGCACCCCGCGTCCGTCGAGCGCGATCCAGCGTGGCGCCCTCGAATGGCAGGCCTCCCAGGCCTGCGCGCAGCGCGGCGCGAACCGACAGCCTGCAAATTGCTTGCGTAAATCCGGAACCGAACCGCCGATTACATCAAGTGCGCCACCGCGCTTTCCTTGCCCTGGCACCGATCGGAACAACTTTCGGGAGTATGGATGACGCGGCTCTGCAAAGAATTCTTCGCGGGGAGCAAGTTCGACGATTTGGCCGGCATACATCACGGCCACGCGATCGGCCATTTGCGCTACGACGCCAAGATCGTGGGTGATCAGCAGCATCGCCATATGCGTGCGTTCCTGCAAGTTTCGCAACAGGTCCAGAATCTGCGCTTGTAGCGTCACATCCAGCGCCGTCGTCGGCTCATCGGCGATCAGCAGTTCGGGTTCTGCGGCAATTGCCATGGCAATCATGGCGCGCTGCTTCATACCGCCCGACAGCTGGTGCGGATACTCCCCGTAGCGGCTTTCCGGGTCAGCGATGCCCACAGACCTGAGCAGCTCGATGACGCGTTTGCGCGCCGCGGGCCCCGAACGCCCGCCCGCTAGTGCCTCAGCGATCTGCTTTCCGATGGTAAGTACCGGGTTCAGGGCGCTTTGCGGTTCCTGGAAGATCATGCCGATCCGTTTGCCGCGCACGCGTCGGAATGCGTATTCCGAAAGGTCGCGCAGATCCCGCCCGTCCAGCACCACCCGCCCGGCGACGATCTTCCCTGCCGGCGCGGGAACGAGATTCACGAGCGACAGCGCTGAGATGGACTTGCCACAGCCTGACTCGCCCAGCAGCGCCAGCGTTTCGCCGCGCCCGATCTGGAAATCAACACCGTCTACCGCCCGCACCTGTCCCTCTGGCGTGTCGAACCAGGTCATCAGTTGTTCGACGTTCAGCAGTGTCGCCATCGCATCATTTCCTGAGTCGCGGATCGAACGCATCACGCACCGCGTCCGAAAACAGGTTGGCGGCAAGCACCAACGTGAACATGAAGACGAACGCGGCGGCCAAACTCCACCACACCATCGGCTCGCGCGCCATTTCCAAGCGCGCACCGTTGATCATGTTGCCCCAGCTGTCCGTTGTTGGATCGACGCCGACACCAACATAGGACAGCACTGCCTCGGCAAGCACCAGGCCACTGAAGTCAAGCACCACGGCGATCAGGACGAGGTGCATCACGTTAGGGATCACGTGACGCGACAGAATGCTGACATGCGGGCTCCCTAGCGCGTGCGCCGCCTGGATATACTCCACCTCGCGAAGCTTGAGCGTCTCGCCACGCAGCAAACGGCACAGTCCGGTCCAGCTCGTCACGCCGAGAATCACGCAAAGAAACAGCAAACGCGCATCGGAGCGTTCGGCCACGGTGGCGAAGCTGTCAGGGTGCAATGCCATGTAGAGTTGGAGCGACAGAATCGCCGCGGCGATCAGCAGCACTCCCGGAATCGAACTGAGCGTCGTGTACAAATACTGAATCACGTCATCCACCCAGCCGCGGAAGTAGCCGGCCGCTACTCCTAACGCAACCGCAAACGGCAACATCACCAGCGTGGTGAGCGTCCCAATCACCAAACCGGTACGGATGCTCTTGAGGGATTTGAGCAGAACGTCCTGTCCGACCTGGTCGGTCCCGAGCACGTGGTAGTAGCGCGAAAGCCATGTCGCGTTCGCCGCGAGGAGAATCAGCGCGCCGCCGGTGAGAAATAATGCCCGCCACGGAACGGGGTCTTCCCCGCGCACAAATCGGCGCACTGTCCGGGGCCACGTTTCGTCGTCGCGCCGCCGCCACATTACTACTCCGATCACAATGACCGTCCATACAGCAAGGCCGACCATGGTTGCCGTACCGATGCGTTGCAGCACATCGGCGTTGCGCGCCTGCGCATCATCAAGATGTGCGCCGCCGTGACGCAAGCGCGGATACTCGCGCGCACGACTGCCGTCGGGGCGCTCGATGGTTTCCTTGGCGTGCGCATAAACGGCAAACGGCGCCGAGTAGGTACGCTCACGCCGCTCCCGCAAACCGGTAAGCAGCAAATCGAGCACACTCCTAACCTCCGGTGCATAGCGGCTCTCGCCGACCGTTGGCGGCAGACGCTCCCGAAAATGCAACGAATCCAGCAATCCAAGCGCCACATAAGCGGCCAGCATTACCAGCGCCCCCATCGCCAGTGGCCGCCTCGCCACCTGTCGCCATGGCACACGCAGATGCTCATGGCGCGCGGCATACGCTCCGAACGCCACCGTGACAGCGACCAGAATCCAGATCAGCGCATCAGTCCAAAGGAGCACGGGCAAGAATGGCATCTCCTGTCCTCAAGCCAAGCGAAGCCTCGGATCCGCAATCGTATAGCTGATGTCAGTAAGGATCAGGCCGAGAATATAGAGTGCCGACCCGAGGAACACCATCGCGCGCACAACCGCAAAATCCTGCGCGTTGATCGCGTCAATCGTATAGCTGCCGAGTCCCGGAATGCCGAAAAACGACTCCAAAATGAGGTTGCCGATAAAGAGCAGCGGGATCACGGCGACAACACGCGTCAAAATCGGGATCATGGCATTGCGCAGCACGTGGTAAAACAACACACGAAGTTCAGACAACCCCTTCGCACGCGCGGTTCGAACGTAGTCCTTACCGATTTCCTCCAGGAAGAAGCTTCGATACAGGCGCGTGTTGTCCCCGATGGCGCTGACAATCCCAACCACTACCGGCAGGGCAATAAACTTCAATGCTTGAATGTCGCCCTCGTAGCCGGAGATGGGCACCAGGTGCAGCAGTTTGCCGATCAAATACTGCCCGGCGACAACGTAAAAAAGCGTCGAGATCGACATCAGAACCACGCAAACCACAACGCCCAGCGCGTCAAGATACGTGGCGCGAAAAAACGCCAGCATGAGCGCAAACGTTATGTACACCAGTATGCCGACTACAAACGTTGGAGTGGCGATCGCGAGGCTCGGCCACATGCGCTGCTGAATGTCGTAGCCGATATCGCGGCCATCGTCGGCGCGACCGAAGTCAAAGACGAACAATTTGGCCGAGTGCTGAAAAAATATCGTATCGGTGATCTTTGCAAATCCCATCGCCTGTGGGTTGTACACCACGGGTCGATCATAGCCGCGATCGGCCTTCCAGCTTTCAATTGCCGCAGGAGTCACCCGCTTCACGCCGAGATGCATGCGCGCCATGTCGTCCGGACTGTTAACGAAGAAGAACAGCACGAAGGTGATGAGATTCACGCCGACCAGTATCGGGATGGCGTAAAGCACACGGCGAATGATGTACGCAATCACCGCACAACCCCGTGTTCGCGCCGCCACCAGCCGATCGCCGCGGGGACCGCTGCGGCGATCAGTAAGCCAATGAATGCCCAAAGCGGCCACATGACAGGCCGATTCCACGCCTCGCGACGAGCGGACCGCAGCGCTGGTTCGACCCGCAGATACTTGATTGTGTTGTTGGCCATGTTGTTCAACTTGGTGTTGTGCACCCAGGCATGTTGCAGAATAAACTGCTTTGGGTGCACACCCCACGCCCAAGGTGCATCGCGGCGCGCAATGGCCACCATGCGACGAATGATTGCCAGCCGCTCGGGTCCGTTATCCATGTTCTTCATGCGCTCAAACAGTCGATTGAACTCGGGGTTGTCATAGTTCGAGGCATTCTCTCCATCGGCCCCAACTTTCTTGTTCGGCCCGTACAAGAGGAACAGGAAGTTTTCCGGATCCGGATAGTCGGCATTCCAGCCCCATTCAAAGAGTTGGGCATCCCCCTTGCGCATCTTCTCCTGAAAGCGGTTGTAGTCGGTCGCACGCACGACGAGTTGGACATTGAGCCGTCGAAGCTGGTTTGCCATCCACTCGAGCCGTGCCTTGTCCTCCGGGCTCGTCGCCGGGGTTTCGAAGAACAGCGAGAGCGGCTTGCCTGTCGTCTGCTCCACACCACCGGCATATCCCGCTTCCGCAAGCAGTCGTTGCGCCTCGTCGATCGAGCGACGCTGGGGCACATCTCGCACGCACTCATAAACATATGGATTCACTCCTCCGCAACCTGCTTCGTAGCCGAAAATGCCGGGTGGCAGAGGTCCCTGGGCAGCAATGCCGCGCCCATTGCGGAAAATCGAGATCTGCTCTTCGTAGTCGATCGCGATTGAGATCGCCCGCCGTAACTTCTGGGCGCGCTCGCTCAGGCCCCCGATCACGGGGTCGATCATGTTGAATCCTAGGTAATAGGTCGAGGTCGCGACACTGGTAAACAGCCCAATACCCCTGTCGCGCATCGCGTCGCTCACGTCGGTATCGCCACTGCCGGTGAAGCGAATCGCCTGATCGAAGCTCTCGCTCAGCACGCCGGAACGATCGTAGTAGCCTTGCAGGAACTTGTTCCAGTAGGGGATTCCCTCCTTCTCAAGACTGAATACCACGCGGTCAATGAACGGCAACTGCTTTCCCGCATCGACGAGCAAACCCTTCTCGGCATCACCAATTTCGCCCTCCACCGGATAACGTTCGTCGTGGTAGTTGGGATTACGCTCCAGCACCATATGGCGGTTCGGATTGTTCGTGGTCAGCATGTAGGCACCGGTTCCGACCGGATACCAATCAAGCGTCAGGTTCTGGCGGGCCATGCCGGGCTGAGAGAAAAACCGATCCGCCTCCGGTGGCATGGGCGCAAAGAACGGCATGGCCATCCAGAACAGCAGCTGGGGATACTTGCCATGGATCCAGATCCGGTAGGTGTATCGATCAACCTCTTCTACGCCGGTGAGCGGATAGCGCGTAAGATCCAGATAGTCGTCCTCGCCACGCGATTGCGCCTCGGCCTGTGCACGCTTGAGCACCTGCGTGTATTCCTTGAGTCCGACAATGTAATCCGCCATCACGCTCAGGATCGGCGAGTGTACCTTTGGATGCGCCAGGCGCTTGATCTGATATACGTAGTCAGCAGCTACAAGTTCGCGCGTGCCGACCACCGGAAACTCCGCGATCGTGTGGCGCCGCGCAATTTCTTCTCTGGATAGCTCGTTATACAACAGGTTTCCGGCAGCGTGGCGGGCGAACGCTGGATGCGGCTGGTAGCGGATCCCTGGACGAATCCGTACCTCGTAAACGCTGTAGGCGATACGATCCGTGGGCGTGTCCGCTTGTAACTTGCGGCGCTTACGATCGAGGTAAATTGGCTTCGGAACCGCCACCGCCGTCAGCGGCACGAGCTCATAGGGACGCTTGAGGTAGTGGTACTGGAACGGCGGTTCATAGATCTGAGCGAGAAACTCGTACTCGTTCGAACTGTATGCGCGCGCCGGATCTAGATGCTTGGGCCGCTCGCGAAACGAACTGTAGAGTGTGGTGCGATCGGCTTCCTCCGGCGGATAAGGACTGTTCCAGGCCGCGACCGCGGCGCAGGCGGAAGACACACCCAGCGCCGCGACAACCCAGCGCAATACGGGCAAACGACCTGCGATGGCGATCGACACTCCTTCGCTCGACTCCGTCATGCGATCACGCGGACTTCGCGCAACTATATCAGCAATTTGCGACGCGTCAGGCCTTCCCCACAAGCGCAATTTTCGCTACTGTAGCGCTCCCGAGACCTGAAGCCCTGCTTCCCGGTCCTGCAACCAAACGTTTCGTTAACGCACCACCGGAGCCATTCATGGGGATTCTCGCAGGCAAGCGCGCATTGATTGTTGGCGTGGCGAGTGAGCGATCCATCGCTTGGGGCATTGCCAAAGCAATGCACCGCGAAGGCGCTGAAATTGCTTACACCTACCAGAACGAAAAACTGAAGGAACGTGTCGGGAAGATTGCGCAGCACACCAACTCAGACATTGTGCTGCCTTGCGACGTAGCGAGCGACGACGAGATTGAGTCGGTCTTCGGGCGGCTCGATGACTACTGGGACGGTCTCGACATCATTGTCCATTCCGTAGCATTCGCGCCGCGCGAGCAGCTCGGCGGCAACATGGTGGACGTGACGACCCGGGACGGCTTTCGTATCGCACACGACATCAGCTGCTACAGCTTCCTCGCGCTCGCGCGAGCGGGGCGCAGCATGATGCAGGGTCGCAACGGGGCGTTGCTCACGATGACGTACCTGGGCGCAGAACGTGTCGTGCCAAACTACAATGTGATGGGACTTGCCAAGGCAAGCCTCGAGGCATCGGTACGGTATCTCGCGGCGGCGCTCGGGGCCGAGGGCACCCGCGTTAACGGTATTTCGGCTGGCCCGATTCGCACGCTCGCCGCTGCCGGCATCAGCGATTTCAAGAAGCTGCTTGACTACAACGACCGGATGGCGCCGCTGCGTCGCGGCGTGACCATCGACGAGGTCGGCAATGTGGGGGCGTTTCTGTGCTCGGATCTGGCCTCTGGCGTCACCGGCGAAGTCACCTTTGTGGACGGTGGCTTCAATACTGTCGCAATCGGCGGCAACTACGCCGAGGGCGCCTGACCCGCGTTCGCGCCGCTACTGTAGCGCGCTCTCGTAAATCTTGATCTTCGCCTGCTGGCGCAGACCCGCGCGGTAGGCCTCGTAATATCCCGCTCCGCGCTGCTCGGCAAGCGTCCGCCGGGCGCGCTCCCGCAGCGCTGGATCAATCTTGCCGGCCTCGGGATCCGCCACCCGCGTAACCGCGACAACGGCATATCCTTGGCTACCGACTGCCGCACCCTCATAGGCGGCGCTAAGGTCCGCCGGCTCGCCCGCCCGAAAAGCAGCCTGCAAGATCTGAGGCTCCACACCCTTGGCTCCGCGCGTCAAGCCCTTGCGCACCTCGAGCTTCAACGCCTCTGAACGAGCGAGTGCTTCGAGGCGTTCGCCCTCGCGCAAACGCTTCAGCAGCGCGCGCCCCGTCTCTTGCGCCAAGGCAAGCGCCTTTTCCTCTCGCAGCCGGCGCTCGACCTCGGGTCGAAGCTCGGCGAGCGACCGGCGAGTCTCGGGGCGATGTTCAACCACTCGCACTGCCGCGATTGACTGATGGCTCAGCTCGATGGCATCGCTATTGCGCACTTTGCTCAAGACATCGGGCTGGAACGCTGCCTCGATAAAGCGCGGATCCTTCATATCGCGGCCGCCGCTACGCGTGAACCAGTCACTCAAACGAACTTTGAGACCCAGCGCCTTGGCGGCGGGTTCGAGACTTTCCTGCTGCGCATAGACGATGTCGCGAAATTTCTCCGATAGCTCGTAAAACTTCTCCTCCCCCTTTCGCGCGCGAATGTCCCGTACCAGCTCGCTGCGAACCTCCGCCAGCGGGCGGCGCATCTCAGGTGTGAGGGCCGTCACCTTGACTAGGTGATAGCCGTAAGAGGTGCGTACCGGCGCGCTAACTTGGCCCGGCCGAAGCCCAACGATCGCCGCGTCTAGCTCCGCCGGCAAGACACCCGGACGTATCTCCCCCAGATCTCCGCCGCGTGGCGCCGATTCCTTGTCATCCGAGGACTTGCGCGCCAAAGCTGAGAAATCCGCGCCGGCACGAATCTGCTTTTCCAGCGCCTGGGCCCGAGAGAGCGCCTGCTGTACAGCGCCCTCGCTGGCGCCCTTAACCTCAATTAGTATGTGGCTAGCGCGCCGCTTCACCGGCTTCACGTACCGGCTAGCGTTCTCCTCGTAGGCTTTCTCGATCTCCGCTTTCGTTGGCTCGTAGCGCTTGGCAAGCTCTTCCGCGGACAGCGTCAAGTAGGCGATCCGCACCTGCTCCGGACTACGCCCCAAATCCGTATGCTTGTCGTAGTACGACTGTATCTCTTCCGGTGTGACCATTACCCGCGAACGATAGCTGTCCGGACGCACCACCGCGTAGGTGATGTCCCGTTCCTGACGAAGCAGGCGAACCAGAGCGTCTATCTCCTCGTTCGTCACGATCGCGCTCGCTGAAAAACCCGCGCGCACCTGGCCGGTCAGGTTCTGGTCACGCAGACGCTGCTCGAATTCCCGCGCGGTGAGTCCCTCGTTGCGCAGCAATGCCTGATAGCGCTCTACGTCAAATTGCCCGTCACGACGGAAGTACTCCTGTTCCCGGATCAGATTGGCGAGGCGCGCATTCGACACCCGGTAGCCCTGATCAAGCGCGTCGTCGACGAGCAGTGTCTGCTCAACCAGACTTTCCACAAGTTGTTTCTTGAATGCCGCGCTTTCTACCGTCTGGGACGGCAACTGTCCACGCAGGGGCTCAAGCGCACGTCGATAATCGTTCTGGCTGATCTCCGTCCCATTCACCTTAGCCACCGCGACACGCGGCCCGGCATCGAAGTACGAGTTGATGCCCCAAAGGGCAAACGGAATTGCAATCAGCGCCAGAATGAAAGTGGCGATAATTCCTTGGGTTTTTTCACGAATCTTCGAGAGCATGGCGCGCTACTTTACCGGATCGCTGCACGTGGCAGCAATGCTGCGCACGGCGAAATGCGAAGCAGCCCTGTGGGAAACTAGAAGGGGCGAGGATTGACTCCTCGCCCCTTCTCAATCTTGGCGGAGCGGACGGGACTCGAA
>DKBM01000079.1:0-26369 GCA_002451215.1 Proteobacteria bacterium UBA6900 | reverse complement strand
CTATCCAGTCTGCTGACCGCGAACGACCAGGTGGCCGCCCACAACCGCGCGCATTTCGACACGCACGGCGTGCTGGCACTGAACCTCATGTCCTCGCCCGGCGCTGGAAAGACTGCACTCATCGAGGCCACGATTGACGCACTCAAGGACGAGTTGCGGATTGCCGTAATTGAGGGCGACCTCGAAACCGAGAACGATGCTGCGCGCGTGCGTGCGAAGGGCGTGCCCGCTCACCAGATCACGACTGGCACCGCCTGCCATCTCGATGCGCACATGGTGCATCAGGCGCTGCATCACCTGCCGCTCGCGGGTCTCGATGTGCTGTTCATTGAGAACGTTGGCAATCTTGTCTGCCCGGCGAGCTTCGATCTCGGTCAGCATCGCAACGTGACATTGCTGTCCGTGACCGAAGGCGACGACAAGCCGTCCAAGTATCCGGTCATGTTTCGGGCGGCGGATCTTATGTTACTCACCAAGACCGACCTGCTCGCCGTGCTCGATGACTTTGATACAAAACGGGCGGAAGCGAACTTGCGGGCGCTCGCCAATCCTGCCCCGGCGATACAACTTTCCGCACGCAAGGGTGCGGGCATGGAGCACTGGATCGCATGGCTGAAGCAGGAAGTGCGTGACCAGCGCCATCGCGTTGCCGCACGCGTGAGCCTCAGGCCCGCGATCCAGCCGGATGGCGCGAAGCTGCATCATTCGCTTGGCCAGTGGCGCATCCGGGGCTGACGCACGCATGGCCACCAGCGCCAGGCAATGGCTTGAGAAGATCCGCGCCCTGCCGTTTCGCGGCCGGGTGCGCATCATGAATGTCTGCGGCGGCCATGAACGCTCAATCACCATGGCCGGCCTGCGTGGTGCGCTGCCGCAGCAAGTCGAGTTGATCCCCGGGCCGGGTTGTCCGGTCTGTGTCTGCCCGGAAGAGGATGTCTACCAGGCTATCCAGCTCGCGCTGCACGAGGACGTGATCCTCGTCGCCTTCGGCGACATGCTGCGCGTGCCGGTGAACGCACCAAAGAAAGACGCGCGCTCGCTTGAACAGGCGAAGGCGCAGGGCGCTGACATCCGTCCGATTGCTTCGCCAGTCGAAGCGGTCGCGATCGCCCGCCAGCATCCGGACCAGGCGGTGGTGTTCTTCGCGGCCGGGTTCGAAACCACAACCGCGCCTATCGCTGGCATGCTGGCCGAAGGCGTGCCGGACAATCTCTTCGTCCTGCTGTCTGGCCGGCTTACCTGGCCCGCCGTGGCGATGCTGCTTGAATCCGACGCACCGGGTTTCGATGCCCTGATTGCGCCCGGACATGTCTCCACCGTCATGGGCCCGGAAGAATGGCAGTTTGTGGTAGACCGGCACGGACTTCCGGCAGCGGTTGCCGGTTTCGATCCGGAGAGCCTGCTCGGCGCGATGTACTCGGTACTGCGGCAGCACGTCGAAGGTCAACACTTTCTCGACAACTGTTACCGACAGGTTGCCCACCCCGGCGGCAATCCCACGGCAAAGCGCTGGCTTGCCGAGACCATGCAGGTCGAGGCCGCCAACTGGCGTGGCGTCGGCATCATCCCGGGCTCGGGCTTCACGTTGCGCGACCGGTTTGCCGCGCACGATGCGCGCCTGCAGTTCCGTTCGTATGAAGACGAATCGCGCAAGCGCCGTGGCGAAATGCCGCCCGGCTGCGACTGCGCCCGCGTGGTACTCGGTAAGATCTACCCGAATGAGTGCATCCTCTATGGCCGCGCCTGCACCCCCCGCCAACCAATCGGCCCGTGCATGGTCTCTGATGAGGGAGCCTGTCGTATCTGGTGGGCCAGCGGGGTTCGTGAATCCAGGGTAGCGGCGAACCTGTGATAGATTGATCCACGGCGCGCTGGCAAAGCGCTTCTCAGAGTGCGCCCCTCCATTCTGCCCTGACACAAGATGCTGGAATCGGCTGAAGTTGGACACGCGATCGACAAGGCAACCTTCGAGCGCGAACTGCCCGCTCTGCGCGAAGATCTGCTTGGCGCGCAGTACGAACTTCTGGAGAAAGCACGCTTTCCCGCGATGCTACTCGTCAACGGCCTCGATGCCTCGGGCCGCGGCGAGACGGTCAACGCGCTCAAGGAATGGATGGATCCACGCCACCTCAGGGTTCATGCCCTGGTCGAGCCGAGCCAGGAGGAGCGGGAACGGCCCGAGGCGTGGCGATTCTGGCGCGCATTGCCACCTAAAGGACGTATCGGCATTTTCTTCGGCAACTGGTACACACTGCCACTGATCGCGCGGGTGCGCGGGGAACTACGTGCCGCCGAACTCGACCAGCATCTCGACGAGATTCTGCGATTCGAGCGCATGCTCGCAGACGAAGGCGCGCTGATACTCAAGTTCTGGTTTCATCTGCCACGCAGGCAACAGAAGAAGCGGCTCGAGAAGCTCGAAGCCGATCCGGCGACCCGCTGGCGCGTCACCAAGCGTGACTGGGCGCACTATCGCCTCTACCGGCAATTCCGCGACGTCGCCGAGCGCACCTTGCGCCAGACGAGCACCGCCCACGCGCCGTGGATCGTCGTGGAAGGTACGGACCGATACTATCGCAACTTGTCCGTCGGCAAGACGCTGCTCGGCGCGCTGCGGCATCGTCTGGCTGAGCCGGAGACACCGGGCCCGGCAACCGAACCGCCGCTTCCGGAGCGCATTGACCAGCACAACATCATTGCGCGCCTCGACCTTTCGCAAAAACTCGACAAGGCCAAGTACGAGAAGCAACTTCCCGAATATCAGGGAAGACTGGCGCGTCTGACACGCAAAAAGCGCTTTCGTGATCACTCGGTAATCGCGTTGTTCGAGGGCGTGGATGCCGCCGGAAAGGGCGGTGCAATTCGTCGCGTGGCCAATGCTCTCGACATCCGGCATTACGACATTTACCCCATCGCGGCGCCGACGGATGAAGAGCGCGCGCAACCGTACCTGTGGCGCTTCTGGCGACACGTGCCGGCGCGTGGACGCATCGCGATCTTTGACCGCTCCTGGTATGGACGCGTGCTGGTCGAGCGGGTAGAAAATCTCTGCACCGAACATGACTGGATGCGGGCGTACTCAGAAATTAATGACTTCGAGGAGCAGCTGGTTCGCGCCGGCGCGATCGTGTTGAAGTTCTGGCTGCAGATCAGCCCCGAGGAGCAGTTGCGGCGGTTCAAGGAGCGCGAGGCCACAGCGCACAAGCGCTTCAAGATCACGCCCGAAGACTGGCGAAACCGGGAGAAGCGGCCGCTCTACGAGCGCGCCGTGCTCGACATGGTTGATCGAACCAGTACCGAGATCGCACCTTGGCAATTGATTTCAGCCGAAGACAAACGCTACGCGCGCATTGAAGTGCTCAAGACCCTTTGTGAGCGGATCGAAACCGCAATTTGATTCCACGAAGCATTGAAACCATCCTGCAAATGGAGCCACGCATGCCACCCGCTGAACCGACTCTCGCCGCCCTACCCAACCCGCTGCTGCGCTACGTGCTCGCGACGCGCCCGCCCTTCTTGAGCGTGACATTGTTCGCGGCCCTGATCGGGCTCGCCGGCGCGTACGCCACCGGCGTCCCGATGCAGCCCCTTACGGCGATCCTAACCGTGGTGTTTGCGCTGGTCGCGCATGCCGGTGTCAACGTGCTGAACGATTACTACGACGCATTGAACGGCACCGACGCGATCAACACAGAGCGTGTGTTTCCGTTCACCGGCGGCAGCCGCTTTATCCAGAACGGCGTCCTGACAACCACGGAGACGGCCATGTTCGGGGCCACGTTGTTCGGGGCGACATTCGTTGCGGGTGTGTTCCTGACCTGGTGGTCAGGCCCCGGGCTGCTCGTCATCGGCGCGACCGGGCTCCTGATCGGCTGGGCGTACTCAGCTCCACCACTCAGGCTCAATAGCCGCGGGCTGGGCGAGTTGTGCGTGGCGCTCGGGTTTGGGCTGATCACAGTGGGGGCCGACTACGTGCAGCGCAGCAGCTTTTCGTGGACCCCGTTGATTGCGGCAATCTCCTACGCATTGCTCGTCACCAACATTCTGTATATCAACCAGTTCCCCGATCGCGCCGCCGACGCTGCGGTTGGCAAGCGCCATTGGGTGGCGCGCCTCGAGATCCGCTCGGCTCGCTGGGGCTACGTATTGATCGCCCTGCTCGCCTACGGCTGGCTTGTGGCAGCGGTGAGCGCGCGATACCTACCCCCGCTCACGCTGGTCAGTCTGCTCGCGGCACCACTCAGCCTGCGTGCGGCGCGCGATCTGTTGCGCTTCGCCGCAGTTCCCGGCCGGCTCGTTCCTGCCATTCCACTCTCTATCGCCGCGGCCGGATTCCACGGCCTGTTGCTCGCCGCAAGCCTTGCGCTCAGTTCCGGCCCACCGCCCTAGGCATGGCATCCGCTACTGTGCGCTTGGCGTCCGCGCCAAAGCGACTGATATAGCTGCGAACAATGTCATAGTCGTGGTCGCTTCCGGCCACGAAGCCGTCATAGGTCGGATCCAGCGCCCGGATAATGGCGCGATGCATTGGATCGAGCCCATTCAGCTTGAGGAATGCCTCGCGCACTCGCTCGACTGAACGACCGTCAAGTCTGGCACTGACGGCAATGCAGTAGGAAGGCAACGGCGGAGTCGTATAGATGGCACGCAAACCTCGCGCACGCCAGCTGAGCGCTGTGCTTTCGCGCATCACGCCGGCGTCTACGTCGCCCTGCGCTACCGCCCGTGCAACCACGTCGTGATAACGGAGATACTGGATCTCGCTGAGTTCGTGAAATGGCAGCCGCGCCTGGCGCATCATGGCGTACTGCAGCACTGCCGCCGGATCACCAAACGCGAAGCGCTTTCCGGCAAGATCGGCAAGACTGCGAATGGGTCCGCTGTCGCGCGTCATGACCATAAGGTGAAAGGTCTTGCGGCCCTGGGTTGTCGGCTGCACGATGATCCGCGCGCCCTGCTCTTGTGCGCGCACGTACGCAACCGGGGTCAGCAAAGCGATATCTACCTCGCTCTTGCCAAGCTGGTCGACTGCATGTTGCATGCTGCGCGAGAGCTGCGGCACCACTGGTCTGCCCAGGGCGTCACTCAGGTATCGCGTCAGCGGCACGATGCGCCGCCCCATCTCTGCCGGGATATCCATGGCGGCGGAACCGAAGCGCAGCGGCACAAATTCGGCCGCCGGATCCGCGTTGGCTACGACTGACATGCATAGCGCGGCCAGTCCAACAATGCACTGCACTATTCTGCGCATCACGCGGCGCCTCGCGCGGCGTCGCGATGTGTCTCAAGAAAGCGCACGAATTCGTCCGCCGGCACCGGCTTGCTAAAGAGAAATCCCTGTGCGAGGCCGCAGCCATGGTTGCGCAAGAATCGCAGCTGCTCCTCTGTCTCCACGCCCTCGGCCACCACCTCAAGCTTGAGGCTCTCGGCCATGGTGACGATCGCGCGCGCGATTGCGGCATCGTCGGGGTCGGTTGCAATGTCCCGAACGAACGATCGGTCGATCTTGAGCGCATCGATCGGAAAACGCTTCAGGTAACTGAGAGACGAGTAGCCCGTACCAAAATCATCCACCGAAATGGTTAGACCCATGGCCTTAAGCAGCCCGAGCGTCACGACTGCCTGGGCGGCGTCCTGCATCACGACACTTTCGGTGATCTCGAGCTCAAGCCAGCGCGCATCCAGACCACTCGCGACGAGCGCCTGCTGTACCACGCTTGCCAGATCGCTGTGACGGAACTGCCGTGCCGAAAGGTTCACCGCCACACTTATGGGTCGGCTTCCGGACTGTTGCCAGATGCGCACCTGCCGGCAGGCCTCGTGCAATGCCCATTCTCCGATCGGGACAATGAGTCCGGTCTCCTCGGCCAGCGGAATAAACTCTGCCGGAGACACCAACCCGCGCTCCGGGTGCCGCCAGCGGATCAGCGCCTCGGCGCCTACCACGGCGCCGCTCACCAGATCCACCTTCGGTTGGTAGAACAGACGGAACTCCTGGCGCTCCAGCGCGCGGCGCAGATCATGCTCCAGCGTAAGGCGATTGGTGGTCGCCTTGTTCATGGCCTCGCCATAAAACTGGTAGGTCCCGCCGCCTACATCCTTGGCCGCATGCATCGCAACATCGGCATTGCGCAACAGCGCCTCGGCGTCGGCACCATCGTGGGGGAATACGCTGATACCGATACTGGCACCGGCATACATGGCGTTGCCATCAATGGTAATCGGTTGCGCAAGCGCATCAAAGATCCGCTGCACGACTACGATGGTGTCCTCGACGCGTTCAATGTCGGAGAGCATCAGCGTAAACTCGTCGCCACCGAGGCGACTTACCGCCAAGTCACGCTCGGGGCGCATTACCGCATCGCTCGATCGCACGCACTGTGCGAGCCGCTCCGCCACCGCTTGCAATAGCCGGTCGCCTGCACCATGTCCCAGGGTGTCGTTAACGCGCTTGAAGCGATCCAGATCAACGGCGAGTATTGCGAGCACACGGTCGTGACGCCGCGCCGACTGCAGCGCGAAATCGAGCCGATCCCGAAACAGATTACGATTTGGCAGGCCCGTCAAGCTGTCATAGTTCTCTAGAAAGCTGATCTGCTGCTCCGCCGTCTTCCGCTCACTAATGTCCTGCAGGGTGCCGGAGAGGCGCACCGGCTTGCTGTCCCCTCCCAAAACCACCTCGACCTCGGCACGTACAAAACGCGCGCCGAATTGGGGCACCATCACCCGAAAGTCGATGCCCTCAAAGCGTGCTTCCACCAGCGCGCGCTGGATCGCATACTCGAGGCTCGCGCGATCTCCAGGATGCGCGCAAGCAAGAAACGCCTCAAGGTTTGAGGGCCCTTTCGCATCCGTGCACCCCAGTAGCCCACATAGCTGTGCCGAACACAGCATCTCGTCGGCGCCGGGCTCCCACTCCCAGTGCCCGAGCCGCGCGATGCGTTGCGCATGTGCGAGGCGCGCCTCGCTCTCCACGAGTTCGTCGTACAGGCGCGCGCCACGCAGCAAGTACTTTGCCCGGTGCCCCAGCAGCGGCCAGTTGATCGGCTTGGTGGCAAAATCGGTAGCGCCGCATTCGTAGGCCCGGTTGATCGATTCGAGGTCATCAAGGCCAGTGAGCATCAGGATCGGCACCGTGCCGCCACCCGGGGCCGCGCGGATCGCGGCACAGGCCGAAAACCCGTCAAGACCCGGCATTACGACATCGAGCAGCACGAGCTGCGGCTGATGCTGCCGATAGCATTCAAGCGCCTCGGCGCCATCCGCTGCTTCCACGACCTGGAACCCTGACTGCTCGAGCGCCGCACGCACCAACATGCGGGCGGTGGCGTCATCGTCGGCAATCAGGACCGATACGTCACGCTGAACGTCTGGCTGCTTCATCCGTATCTCCCTTCGCATGGCCGGCGAGTGCACCCTTTACCGTAGAAAATTCCTGCTGCAACGCCGGCAGATTCCGTTCGCATTCGTCGATTCGGTTGCTCTTGGCCAGTGCCTCCATCTCGCGACACAACTCGGTGAGCCGCGTCGCGCCAACGCTCGCGCTGCTCGACTTGAGCGAGTGCGCCGCATTGCGCACTGCCTGCCCGTCGCCCCGCCCCACAGCCTCGCCGAGCTGGGCGATGAGCTTGGGCGCGTCGAGGAGGTAGATACTCGTGACGCGTTGGACCAGATCCGGACCACCCGGATGTTGGAGCGAACGGATCGAGTCAAGTGCACGCGGATTGATAACCGTTGACCGCTCCGGTCCCGCAACTCGCGGCGGAACGTCAGGCGCGCTCGCGGGTTCGGCTGGCGAACCGAGCCAACGCTCCAGCGCTGCCTTGAGGTCTTCCTGGCGCAGGGGCTTGGGAAGATAGTCGTCCATGCCCGCGGCGAGGCAACGCTTGCGGTCCCCCGGCATCACATTTGCGGTGATCGCGACAATCGGTGCGTGGCGCCCACCGCGGGCGCGTTCGAGACGGCGAATCTCCACCGTAGCATCGTAGCCGTCGCAGTTCGGCATGTTGCAGTCCATAAGCACCAGATCGTAGGCGTAGCGGCGCATTGCCTCGATGGCCTGCAATCCATCACCGACTGCCTCGACCTCGCACCCGAGCAGCGTCAGCATATTTCTCGTGATTTCCTGGTTCACGGCATTGTCTTCGGCGAGCAGCACGCGCGCATGGGTCACGTGGCGCGGGGTAGTGCGCGGCGGCGCCACCGCGGGCGCCTGCACGTTCGACGCCTCTACCCGACCGAGGCGCACCGTAAACCAGAAGCGCGATCCCTGGCCCGGCTGGCTTTCCACCCGGATCTCGCCACCCATAAGACTTACCAGTTGGCGTACGATCGCGAGTCCGAGGCCACTGCCGCCAAATCGGCGAGTGGTGGAACTATCGCCCTGACTAAACACCTCAAACACGCGATCGAGCTTGTCCGGCGCGATACCGATGCCGGTGTCACGAACCTCAAAGCGCAGCACGACCTGCTCGGATCGGGTGCCGTGCAGTTGTGCGCGGACCATGACCTTTCCTCGATCAGTGAACTTGACCGCGTTGCCGACCAAATTGGCCAGCACCTGACGCAGCCGTGCGGGGTCGCCGCGAACCAGTCCCGGAACGTCGTCGGTACAGGCGCAGTCGATCTCAATCTGCTTTTGCTGTGCCGGCCCGGCAAACAGGTCGCAGACCTCTGTGAGGAGATCGCGCACGCCGAAGTCGACGGATTCCAGCTCCAGCTTGCCCGACTCAACTTTGGAGAGATCGAGAATATCGTTCAGTAACGTCAACAGGCTCTCGCTCGAGCCGTGCAACGTGCGTACATAATGCTGCTGGGTGGCATCAAGGTTGGTCGCGGCCAGCATGTCGACCATTCCGATGATGCCATTCATGGGCGTGCGGATCTCGTGCGACATGCTGGCCAGGAACTGCGACTTTGCCTGGTTGGCATGTTCGGCCTTATCGGCCAGCACCATTGCATGCTCCTTGGCGAGCGCCAACTCCTGCGTACGCCAATCGACCTTTTCCTCGAGGGTGCGCTGCGATTGCTCGACCTCCTCGCGGGTGCGACGCAAATTTTCGAGCATCTCGCGGAATGCCCGGCCGAGGTCACCGACCTCGTCATTGGTATTTACATCGATGTCCGGATTGAGGTGGCCGTCGCCCACTGCACGGGCCGCCGTCGCCAGCTTGCCCAGCGGACCAGTGATGCCTCGCGTCACGAACAGCGTCACCGTCACGCCGAGCAGGACGAACAGCGCCGCGTAAAGCAGTGTGCTCCATCCCGCCTCATTGATGCGCGCCCGTATGCGCTCGTCACTGAAGCCGATCTGGACATAACCGATCATGTCCATGTCAGCGCTGCGCGGATCGATCTCCTGGAACATGCGCGTCGGATCGACTGCGGAGGCTCCACGCACCGCGACCCGCATGTCGTAGTAGTGCCGTCCGTTGGACGTGTCCGTGAACTCGGCGAACGGGACGCGGTATTTCAAATGAGTTGGTCGCTCGACACCGAGCGGCGATGGTACTGCGTTGGGGTGCAGGCTCTTCTCGAACAGCACCCGCTGGCGATGATCAGCAAAGCGGATGTAGGCAACGTGCGGATAGGCCTGGAGACTGCGCGCAATTTGTTCCATCGCGCTCGCATTCTGGGTATACAGTGCGAACTCGCTGTTCTCGGCAACGATATTCGCGAGAGCCGCACCATCCTGCACCAACGCGGCTTCGTACTCCGAGGCCTCACGCGAGAACAGCAACCATGCCGTGCCGAACGTCGTGACGGCGACCAGACCGATAACGAGCGCGTTAAGCTTGGCGGCAATACTGCAGCGACGTCCGTTCAACATCAGGCCCCGCCCGCACGACAGGCGCGCCCACGCATTGCCGCGACCTGCGACCAGTCGCCCTGCCCAATGTCCATTGAGTTGTCTCTCGGTCCCATGTTCCCTAGCCGGACAGCAAAAACCCCCGGCGCCGCCCCATTCCTCTCGCGGGGCAAGCTCCTGTGGCACCAATCTAGGTGCAACATCCGGGCCAGCCGACACCATAGAAAACGTATCCTGAACAACACGCAACCTACTGTTTTTAAGCACAAACCCTATCAATGAATTCGTGCAAATCGGAACGGGCCGCTGTAAATGTGCCGGCTTTCGGGTAGGGCGTGGAGTGTCCGGGCCACGAACTCCGGGCCCCAATGCCGCCAGCCGCCGGCCAGTCGACCCTAGTCGGTTCGAATTCGACGCAAAATCACGACCAAGCCGACGATCACCAGCGCCGCCACGGGCAGGGCGCCGGCAACCCAGGCACTGGCGACATGCTGCGCGGCAAACAGCTAGAGCGTTCCGAGCAACAGCGTCATCGTGCCGGACAGCAGCTTCAGCGACGGCCTCCGTGTTCGCCGAAAGTGCGCGCCTTGAAGCCGACAAAACGCACGACAGCAATTCATGCCCGATTGCCGCCAATCCCCAAGAGCGAGCCTGCTCAGCGACCGCCCCAATGCTAGAGTGGTGTTCGGCCATCCGACCGGCGCGACCGCCCAGCTCTACTGTTGCATGGAAAAGGAGCACGACTCATCGGCAAAGGAAGCACGCCACATCGTGCTCGGCGGGCGCGTGCAAGGCGTGGGTTTTCGACCTTTTGTCTACCGGCTTGCGCATGCCCACCAAGTCGTAGGCTGGATTCGTAACCTGACCGGTCGGGTGGAGATTTTCGCGCAGGGCGACGCGCCTTCGCTCGAGCGCTTCGCGCAGGCCCTGCTCTCGGCTGCCCCGCCCTTGGCTCGTCCCGAGATTACCTCAAGCCAAAGCGCGCCACTTTCCCCTGTCACCGCCTTCGCCATTCTGCCGAGCGAGCGTGCCGAACAGCCGGAGATTCACGTGCCACCCGACTACTTCGCCTGCGATGACTGCGTGCGCGAGCTGAACGACCCGGCGAACCGGCGCTACCGCTACCCCTTCATTAACTGCACACAGTGCGGTCCGCGATACACCCTGATGACACGGCTGCCCTATGATCGTGCCAACACCACGATGGCGTCCTTCGCGCTCTGCGAACCGTGTCGGCGCGAATACGAGAGCCCTCTCGACCGCCGATTTCATGCCGAACCAGTCGCCTGCCCGACATGCGGGCCGAGGCTGTCGTTCGTCGCGAACGGCACCACGATTGCCGAAGACAACGAGGCGGCACTGGCGGCGTGCATCAAGTTGTTGCGTCAGGGCGGAATCGTCGCGGCCAAGGGCATTGGCGGATACCACCTCCTGTGCGATGCGGGCAACGAGGCTGCCGTTGCGACGCTGCGCGCGCGCAAGCGTCGCCCGCACAAGCCGCTTGCCGTCATGTTTCCGTTTCGCGGCCACGATGGCCTCGATGCCGTCCGTGCGGCGGCAGCGCTTACCGCGGAGCACGCACGGGTGCTGCTCGATCCCATGCGCCCGATCGTTCTGGTCCCCATGCGCGCCAACACGCAGGTAGCGCCATCGGTCGCACCCGGTCTCGGTGAGATCGGTGCGTTTTTGCCATACAGCCCGCAGCACCATCTCCTGCTCAGCGATGTTGACGGTCCGTTGGTGGCAACCTCGGCCAATCTGAGCGGCGAGCCGGTACTCACGAACAATGCCGAGGTCGAGGCAAGGCTCGCACAGGTCGCGGATGCCTTCCTGCATCATGACCGATCGATTGCCCGCCCGGCCGACGACCCGGTATTCCGTTTGATCGCTGGCGACACGCGCCCGCTTCGCCTTGGGCGCGGGAGCGCACCCCTCGAGCTCACGCTTCCAGTTACGCTACCGTCTCCGATGATCGGGGTCGGCGGTCACATGAAGAACACGGTCGCGCTCGCGTGGGGAAATCGTGTTGTGATTTCGCCGCACATTGGCGATCTCGATTCGCCACGCGCACTCTCCGTCTTCGAGCAGGTGATTGCCGACCTGCAGGCGCTCTACGACGTGCAAGCTGAACGCATTGCCTGCGATGCACACCCCGGCTATGCCAGCACGCGCTGGGCGCGCCGTTCGGGGCTTCCTGTCACGCGCGTCTTTCATCACCACGCCCATGCCTCAGCCCTCGCCGGAGAGCACGTCGACGTGAAACGCTGGCTGATTTTCACTTGGGACGGCGTCGGTTATGGCGCCGACGGGACACTCTGGGGAGGCGAGGCATTGCTTGGCCACCCCGGCGCGTGGCAACGCGTTGCAAGCTTCCGGCCCTTTCACTTGCCAGGAGGCGAGAAGGCCGGCCGCGAACCGTGGCGCTCGGCCCTTGCGCTGCTCTGGGAAGCAGGCATGGAATGGCCCGAATGTCCCGAGGACACCACTGTACTGCGCGCGGCCTGGCACAAACGCTTGAACGCGCCGTCATCGAGCGCGGTGGGCAGGTTGTTCGACGCAGCGGCGGCTCTCACCGGTCTCAACCACCGATCCAGTTTCGAGGGCCAGGGGCCGATGCTGCTCGAGGCGGCTTGCACGCAGCAGACGGAGGCGTTGCCACTGCCGCTTGATCGCGACGCCAAGGGCATCTGGCGAAGCGACTGGTCGCCGCTCCTGCCGCATCTTCTGGCAACCACAAGACCAGCGAGTGAGCGTGCTCGTATCTTTCATGCGAGCCTCGCACAGGCTCTCGCCGATCAAGCTGCAAAGGTCTGTGACCACGAAGGCGAATTTGCGATCGGATTGTGCGGAGGAGTCTTCCAGAATGCGGTCTTGAGCGCAGAAGCACAGGCGCGTCTTTCGCGCATGGGCTTTGACATTCGGCTCGCACGCTCAGTCCCGGTCAACGACGCCGCTATCAGCTTCGGCCAGATCGTGGAGGCAGGATGCGCTGCGTCGCGCAATCGCTAAGCCCCCAACCAAAATAGGTCTTCCCGCCATGCGACACGAGTTGGACTTTAATCGCTGCGGACTGACCACATATCAATGCGCTCACCGTCGCAAAGGATCGTTTCCATGCTGCGTATGATCGCCGGGTTGTTACTGGTCATCGCGTCCTTGCCGCTGCAAGCCGCCTGTCCGCCGTTGCTCGACTTGAGGGTACGTACCCTCGCATCTGAAGAAAAAGTGCACTTGTGCGAACGTAACGCTGGCAAGGTGCTGCTGGTGGTCAACACCGCGAGCAAGTGCGCGTTCACCGACCAGTACGAGGGGCTCGAGAAGCTGTACGACAGGTATCGGGAACGCGGCCTGGTGGTGCTTGGCTTCCCCTCCAATGACTTCCTCGGCCAGGAGCCCGGGACCGAGAAGCAGATCCAGGAGTTTTGCCGGCTCACATACGGCGTCGAGTTCCCGATGTTTGAGAAGACGCGCGTGAAGGCACCCGACGCGCACCCCTTCTACGAGTCGCTCGCCCGCGAAACCGGCAAGCGACCACGCTGGAACTTTCACAAGTACCTCATTAGCCGCGATGGCCGGGCTGTGGGGAGCTTCGGCAGTACCGTAGCGCCGACCGACAAGGAGCTCATACAGGCTATCGAAGCCGAGATTGCCAAGCCTGCGCCGGCGCGCTGATCACGGACGTCACGGCAATTGCGCGCCGCACGAAGCGTGCGAGAATGGCGCGGCTATGGATGATTTGCATATCACGCTCGCACACGGCAACGGCGGGCGCTTCATGCGCGAGCTGATCGAGAGCATCTTCGCGCGTCATCTCGCCAACCCCCTGCTCGATGTCCAGGCCGATGCCGTGCCGCTGCCAATAGATGGCGCCGGCGAGATCGTCTTCACCACCGATGGATTCACAGTACAACCGCTCGAATTCCCGGGCGGAACGATCGGCTCGCTCGCGGTGCACGGCACCGTAAATGACCTTTCGGTTGCCGGCGCCAGGCCACTTTATCTGTCGCTCAATGCGTTCATCGAGGAGGGTCTCGAGATCGCGCAACTGGAGCGGATCATCAGCTCACTCGCCACGGCAGCACGCGAGGCTGGCGTTCAGGTAGTGGCGGGCGACACCAAGGTGGTGCGCCGCGGCGAGGGTGGCGGCGTCTATCTCGCCACCACCGGTATCGGCGTGCGCGACCGGCAGTTACGCCTGGGAATGAACCAGATCCGCGCCGGTGATGCGGTGCTGGTGAGCGGGCCAATCGGCGACCATGGCATTGCGGTGATGTTCGCGCGCGAGCAGTTCGGCTTGCGGGGCGACTTGCATTCCGACGCCGCGAGCGTCTATCCCCTCACTTCAGCACTTCTCGGACTGCCGGGTCTGCGATTCATGCGTGACCCGACGCGTGGCGGGCTTGCCATGATCGCGAATGAGATCTGCCGCGCTACCGGACTTGGCGTGCGGCTAAACGGACCTGCCATCCCGGTGCGCGATCCGGTCGTGTCGGTCTGCGAGATGCTTGGCTACGATCCACTCTACCTCGCCTGCGAGGGGCGCGTCGTCGCGGTGGTCGCACCCGAGGACGCAAGCGCTGCCCTCGCAACGTGGCGTGCCCTGCCGCAGGGAGGCGCTGCGGCAATCATCGGCAACATCGAGACCGGTAAACCACACGTCGTGCTCCAGACCGAGCTCGGCGGAGAACGGTTACTGGAAGAGCTGGAAGACGATCCGCTGCCGCGAATCTGCTGAAGAACAGTAACCGACCGAAAGTTACCGGCGCGATTGGGCTGGCGTTAGGTAAACAGCCGGAACAGCTCCCAAATGGCAAGTGCGAAGGTGAAGATGCTGGTGAGATCCATCACCACGTCGAGAATGAACCGCTGGTTCACCCACGCCCAAAAGCGGTGGTTCGGCGTCGTCGCAAGCTCCGGGTGAAGCTCGGCGGCATAGGCATACCAGCTCGCGGTCTTGTTAACAAGCGCAATCAACACCTGCGCACCGGCACCGATCAAGAACAGCGCTACGACGTAGGCGAGCGTGCCCGCTTGCGCGAGATTGGCCGTGAGATCACGATTCACGATCAGCGTCGCGGGACCACCGACACCAAACACCACGAACCACGCGCGCAAGGTACGATTGTACTCGGCATAATTCTGGTAGTAGCCCTGGGCATCGCGCTCACGCCGCGCCCGTTTGCCTGCCTGCATGCCGACCTCCCTGAAGTTACGATCCCTTGAATGCGCCAACTGCGAGCAGCACCCACGATGCGATGAAGGCAAGCCCGCCGACCGGGGTGACGGCGCCGAGCCAACGCTGACCGGTAAGCGCGAGCAAGTACAGACTACCCGAAAAAAGCACGATGCCTGTGAGCATGGTCCAGCCCGATGCCCGAATCCAGCCAGAATCGGGCCAGTGCGCGACTGCCAGCCCGACGAGCACCAATCCGAGCGCATGATAGAAGTGATATTGCACGGCGGTCTGGTAAACGGCCATTGCGTCAGGCGCAAGGCGTGCCTTCAGCGCATGCGCACCAAAGGCGCCGAACGCAACTGCGAGCACGCAGATGAGCGCACCGGTCAGCACGAACAGCTTGTGAGTCAAAGTTACTCTCCTTGCCTTTTGCAGGGCCCGCGCTTTTCTTCAGACATCGGCGAATTCCGGCGCAAACTTCACCACGCCAGCGCAGTCACGGAATGCATTGGGCTCGAGCGCCAGCGCCATGAATGCCTCATCCGGGGCATTGTACTCGCAGCGCAACCCATAGCGTTTGGCCGGACCAAACCCGAACCAAGGGTAGTACTGCGGATGCCCGAGCACGATGATGCGCGTGTGGCCAAGCCCCTTGCACGCCATGATGCCCTCTTCCACCAACCGGCGCCCGATGCCACGGCGCTGATGCGACGGAAGCACGGCCATCGGAGCCAGCGCCACTGCCGTGCACGGCTTGATCCCGCCCTCGATGGTGACCGGACTGAAAAGGATGTGCCCCACGATCGCACCATCCTGTTCGGCCACCAGCGCCACGACCACTCTGCCATCCGCGTGCAAGCGCTCGACCAGGTCCGCCTCCTCGCGTCGACCGAAGGCCTGCTCGTTGACGCGTCGTACGCCACTCGCGTCGACTGGCAATTCCTCTCGTATCGAGAGCTCACTCATCAGAAGTAGTATGCCGCCCGCACGTACGCCGTGCGGCCAGCACCGAGGTAACCGTATCCGGGGACCATAATCCCGCCATATTCCGTGCCGCGCGCGCCGCCCGGAACATTGATGCCGGCCATCAATTGCACATTCTGCTGCCAGTCATAGGCACCGCGCAGCTGAAAGTAAACGCTTGAGTCGTTCAAGTTCCAGAGCAAGTTGGCGAAAACATTGACCAGCGGCGTTATCTCTAGCTGCCCGCCAAGCGCCGCATTGTCCCGCGCCAGTGTGTAGACCTCACCGCGCGCGATGCGTCGCGCAAGCGCCGGCGGCGGCGCGAGATAGCTCTGCTCGTCAGTAACTCCGAAGCCGTTGCGATAGTACTCAACGAAACCGTACATGTTCTTTTCGAACCACGTCCACGAGTAGTCAAGGTTTGTCACGACTGACGTGGCCGAACCGCCGGCGCGCAGATCCGTGTACGCCACATCCAGCCGCCACACCGCCCCGCCGATGCTGCGCACTACCCCGACGCCGAAGTAGCCATCATCGTAGTGCTGTGCGCCGAGCAGTTCGAAGTCGAACATGCCGAAACGGCTTCGCCATTTGAGCGCGTAGGAACTTTCGCTGCTCATGATGCTACCGCTCGCGATATCGCGGCGCGGCACGATCATGCCCTGAAGGTCGCCGCGGTCCGCGGCGATCCATTGCGCGTAGAGCATGTCGGCACCGGTTTTGTACTCCTTGTCGATTGCCGTGGGTGAGAATGGATTAACGAAATCCAGCACCTGAAAAGCCAGACCGCTCCCCCAGCTCACCGCCTGACGCCCGAAACGCACTACGGTCCGGCTGGTCGTGTGTCCAACGGACAATCGGTCCAGGCGCTGGACGGCGTAAGCCATGGCGCTGTCCGCAACCTCGGAGGTGAGATCGAACAGCTGCTGGCGATCGTCCGGCAACGGGTTCGGGCCTGCGGCCGGTGACAATCCGCGCTGCACCAACGCCCTGCGAAGCGGGACCGTGTCACCATAGATGCCGAGCAACTCGTAGTGCGCACTGAAATCCCATGCTCCCTTGCGGCCGTCAGCCTTCAGGCGCAAGTCGATTTCGTGATTAAGGGCGGGATCCTCCCCAAGCAGTGCGGCGACATCGTCGCTGCGGAAATCCGTGTAGCCAAACTGATACTTGGCATGGCCACCAAAGCGCCATTCGTCTTGCGCTTGCAGCGCAGGCGCGATGACCAGAAGTGGCAATGCGACCGCAGCCACGGCGCAACGAGAAAAACTGGAAGCCATGCGGACATTTTGCATGGCGCGCGAGATCAAGGCGAGCACCGACGGCTCGCCGCTACGGATCAGTGGCTACGCGCCAGTTGCGAGGAGGGAGCGCGGAACGTCACGCTGACAGGATTGTGATCCGAGGACGTTACCGGAAAGGCCGCCGCAGTGACGACCTGAAGCCCGCGGTAGTACATGCCATCGACCGGCTGGCCCAGGAATCGGGTGCGATGATCATCGGAAAGCGCGACCGCAACCAGCCCAAGTCGGCCCGCCACTTCCTCGAGCACCGCGAGGCGCTCGCTGCTCCAGGTATTGAAATCTCCGGCGAGTATGGCCGGTCCTGCGTGCGCCGAAAGTTGAACGGCCACTGCCTCGATCTGGTTCCGGAAAGCGGTAGTGCCGAGCGTGAAGTTGATCCCGTGAAGATTCGCCACCATAAGCTTCTCGTCGCTGCCCGACAGTCGATAGGTGGTTGTCAGTGCCGACTTCGGGATTCGCGTCACCGGCTCGGTGGCGCGCAGGCTGCACGCCCCGGCCGCCGGAACACGCGCCGCGGTCAGCACTCCCGCTTCGACCGCGAGAAACTGGAACGCCGAGGTGAGGCGCCAGTCATAGCCCTCTTGCGCCAGCGCACCCCGCAGCCGATCGTTGACGACGGCCTCTTGAAGCGCAAGCAGATCGTGATTGGCCGCCAGGCGCGCGAAATCTTCGCGCCACCCATTATCCTCGGTCTTGTGCACGTTCCAGGTGAGCACTCGCAGACGCGTTGCATCCAGCGTCCGTGATTCATCGTTGGAATTCAAACCCGGCAGAGCGGTTGCCTTACATGGCGCCGAGACGACCGCAACCGTGCCTTGCGCATCGCCGTGCAAGGTGCGGCCATCAGTCGATATCGTTACGCAACCGACAAGCACACTGGCGAATACAGCGAACAGCGCTGCACAGGCACCACCAACACGACGACAGAGGGGAAAACGTTTCACGCGGGCACGGAGAAGGACACGACCCGCGCAGACTACCGGAATCCTCCCTGTCCCGTCCAGCGCCATTCCGCGCAGGCCCGCGATTTCGCGCTGTTTCCGCGGCGCGGCGACTCACGGAAAGCCACCGTCAGCACCGCTTCGCCATTCTTGTAGGCAATACGCTCCGCAACCCCGCGGGGCAGATCGGCAAGCCAGGTTCGTGCCCACGAAGCATGGCGCGCCACCTCGCTCCAGCGGTCAGGTGTGTAGGTATCCGTGCCGACCATGAAGCGGTCCGGGAACTCGAGGAACAGTGCGCGCCACGAAGGCGTAATCTTTTCAGCCGTTTCGATTTCATAGCGAAACGACAGATCCGCCCAGAGCTGCCTGTGCCGGCGCATCAGTTCGGCCACTCGCTCGGGATTCTCGAAGCCTGCATGCGCCCAAAGGATTCGCGCCTCGGGATCCTGGTGAAAAATTCGATCGATGGCGTTGGCGTCCGAGTGCACATGCAGGATCAGGCCATAGCGCTTCGCCAACTGCACGACACTGCGTACTACTGGCGTGTCGGCCTGCTCGTCATCGAGATGAATCTCACCGATGGCGACGTAGCGATACAGCTTCAGGCGCTGCTCGACGTGCGTTACAACGGTTTCATCGTTAAACCATCCGTTCAGCTCGGCGCGCGTCCGGTAGGGGCGAAGTTCCGGAATGACGAGATCTGGCGCCTCCGCATAGAGTTTCTGCGTACCGTCGTCATTCGAACTAGACACCAGCGCGCGGAGGACTCCGGCGCTGCGCAGCCGCGCCACGGCCTCCTGCGGCGATAGTATGCTCCAGGCATCTTCACTGTAGTGAATGTGCGCATCAAAGATTGGCAGCTCGCCGGCTGATGCGATAGCAGACAAGCACATGGCGGCAAGCACGGCCAGAACGCTACACACCCTGCCGGCTCGAGCGACGGATGCCAAAACCGGCCTTACACTATTGCCTGCGCTCGTCCTCAACGATCCGTCCGTCGCGCAGCTTGATGAGACGGCGCGAGAAATCCATGACCCGCTTGTCATGTGTGGAGAATATGAAGGTGACGTTATGCTCGGTATTCATATGCACGAGCAACTGCATGAGATTCTCCGCGGTCTTCGAGTCAAGATTGGCGGTCGGCTCGTCAGCGAGCACCAGCGACGGCTCGGAGACGATGGCGCGCGCCACCGCGACACGCTGCTGCTGACCTCCGGAGAGCTCACCGGGCCGACGACTTTCGAGGCCATCGAGACCCACCTCCATCAGGATCTGGAGCGCCTTTTCCCTACGCTCGGCCGTGGCAACACCCTGCAACTGCATCACGAACTCGACGTTTTCGATCGCAGTCAGTACCGGAATCAGGTTGTAGGCCTGAAATACAAAGCCGATCTTGTGCAATCGCAGCCGCGCGAGCTCGCCTTTCGGCAACTGATCGACCCGCTGACCGTCAACCGTTATCTCTCCGGTCGTGGGCCGATCAAGCCCGCCGATCAGATTCAATAACGTACTCTTGCCAGACCCGGACGGGCCCGAAAGACACATGAAATCTTTGCGCGGCACATCAAGGTCGATTTCTGTGAGCGCATGCACGGCAATGGCATTCTGCCGATACACCTTGCTCACGTTGCGCAGCACCACCGTATTGTCGGTCATTCGCTCCATCCCTTGCCTAGACACGCGTAATAGCCTCGATCGGGACATGTCGCGCGGCACGCCATGCCGGATAAAGGCTCGCCACCAGCCCGAGCACAGCGACCAGTGTGTTTGCCATCGTGACGTCCCCTACCGAAAGCGCCGGATAGATGATCGGACTTACTCCGAAATACTCCATGCCCTCGGCGAATGCAGAGAGATCGAGACCATCCCGCAGCGCGTGAACCGTTGCCAGCGCGCCAAGATTTCCAATCACCAGTGCGATGGCAAGCAGGATGAGCGACTCGACCAGTACCTGGCCCAGAATATGCCGCGGGGGCATGCCCAGCGCCTGAAACAGTCCGAATTCGCGGGTGCGCTCGAATACTGCCATAAGAAGCGTGTTGACGAGTCCGAAGGACATAGCGGCGAACACGATTGCGTACCAAATGATAAGGATGACGTTGACGATCTTCTCAGTAAGCGTCAGCAACGGCTCCACCACGGTCCAAGGTTCAATGTCGAGACTTGGTGCCACCGTGCGTAGCGTGTTGAGCGGCACTTCGAGCCGATTGCGATCGTCGCTCCGTAGGGAAATCTCCGAAAGGGTATCGCCCATTCCGAGCATCTCCTGCGCCGTGGCACGGCCAACAAAGACAAAAGCGGTCTCGATTGCCTCAGGCTCGGCGTCAAAAATGCCGACTACCCGGAAGCCGCGGTCACCCACCTGATTTTTCACGTCCTGGCTCATCACGACTACGCGTCGCCCCAGCGCCGTCTCAAGACGCTCGGCGAGCTTGCGACCGAGCAACAACCCGGTGTCGCCCGGAGACTCTAGATAGCGACCGTCGGTGACGGCGGTCCCGATGAAGGACAACCCTTGCTCGCGTTGCGGCTCGATTCCGACGAGCGTCACGCCTGCCGACTCGCGCTCGCTTGCGATCACGGCCGGTACCCGCACCCGCCCCGCCCAGACACGTACCGAGGGATCGGTCAATGCGGTCGCGAGCGCCGCGTCCGGCGCAGGCATGCGATGATCGATGGCCGGATCGTCCCGGTACCCGCGTGCGTGTATCTGTATATGCCCGGTCAGATTGCCAATTGCCTTTTGCAGCTGTCCCTCGAGCGATCCACGCGAGAGCGCGGCAAGCGCCACCATCGACCAGATGCCTAGCGCGAGCGCGAACAGGATTGCGGCGGTACGCCCACGGTGGCGCCAGAGATTGCGCCAGGCAAGCGTGAGCAAGAGTGGCTGGGCGCGCAGCATTGCTACACCGCGTGAATCGCCTCAACTGGTGTGAGCCGGCGGATGCGCAGCGCCGGATAAAGGGCGGCGGCGACGGTAAAGACAAAGATGACTGCCGGCCCGAGCGTCAGGGTAGTAAAAGAAAGTTTCGAATGGATGACACCGGGCAGTCCAAACTGGCCATAGAGCTCGGCCATCCCGGGAAAGGTGAATCCCTCGAAATGGAAATAAACGGCGAGCCCCGAGCCGCATCCCATGCCGATCAAGATTCCGAGCAGCGCAAGCAGCGTGGATTCGAGCATGACGAGACTGCCGATGCGATAGGGCGATGCCCCAAGCGCAAGCATCACTCCGAACTCGCGCGTGCGCTCCAGTACCGACATGAGAAAGGTGTTAAGAATGCTGAAGGTCACCACCACGATCAGCACGATGTAGGTGAACCAGTTCTGCACCATGTCGGCCTGAATCGCCTCCTTGATGCCTGGCAGCAGTTCCTCCCAGTGCCTTAGCACGAGATCCTGATCCTTCGGCAACCTTGCCTCGACGCGCGTAGCCGCTTGCGCCAGTGTGCGCAGGTCGAGGCCACTTAATACAATCGCATGCGCATCACTGCCCATGCTGAAAACGTCCTGAAATGTCGCAAGCGGCAACTGCACGAAGTGGCGGTCGAGCTCGGGATTTCCGCTCTCGAAGATGCCCACGACCGGCACAATGGTTGCGGCGACCGAACCGTCCTTTCCGCTGCCAAGCAGGGTGAGCTCGTCGCCCAACTTCACCTTGAGGTTGCGCGCCAGCGTCGCGCCAATCACGGCCTCCTGGGCGCGCGCGTCGGAAAGGTAACGCCCCTCCGTCACCCGGCCCGGAATGGTCGATACCTCCTTTTCATGCGCGGGCTCTACACCGACGACCGGCACGCCATACGAACGTGAACCGCTCGAGGCAAGCGCAAAGCCCTGCGCACGAGTTGCGACCGCAGGGAACCCGGCTCCGCGAAGCCGCGCGGCAAGGGACGCTGCCTCGGGGATGGTGGAGCGGATTTGGGGCTTATCGAGGTAGCCCGTGCGCTGCACCTGCAGCTGCCCCGTGTATACGCGCAGGCTGGTGTCGATCATGAGATCGTAGGCACCGAGCTGCAACGTGATCATGAACACCAGCAACGTGGCAGAAAAGGCGATGGCAGAAGCCGTGAGCCAGGTGCGGCGCGGATGCCGCCACAGGTTACGCCACGCAAATCGCAGCGTAATACCCATCCCCTACTCCCGCGGATTACGAAGGTTCGACAGCGTGAACGTGTTGGGTCCGATTGTAACCCCGAACTTGATCTCGTGCGTGACGACGTCGGTCCACTCGTCGGGCTTGTCGACTCGCTGCATTCGCTCGCGCGCGGCGATGAGCTTGCCGCCCATCGGCTTGATGTCGGACGTCACGAGCTTCTTGAGCAGCCTGTTCTCCTGGTCATAGAACTCGTGCTCGAGCATGATCCAGTCCTCGCGCACCTTTACGACTTCCTTGCCCCACACAACGGGCGCGGCCTCCTTGGGCACCGACTCGATGACATAGACCTTGCGGCCCTCATGTGACTCGGTGCGCAGTAGCTTGTGATCGTATTGCTCGATCAGGTCGTCGGCCTTGGCAAGATCGTTGTTGGAGAAATCCGATCCCATCCAGCTCTGGTTCATCATGCTCGACGGGATCTTGATGACGCGATTGATCTTGGGCGTGAAGCTCCACATGTCGTTGTCAAGGAGCAGTGTGGCGTTACCGGCGTCCTTGGGCGGTGCAGTGACGCGAACGAGCGATTCCTTGCTGCCACGTGTCCATACGCGAATCGTCATGGTGCGCTCCCAATCCGGACGGTGGATGGTCATGTCCACGACGGAATAGGAGGAAACGTCGCGCCAGTAGTCGATGGCGCTCTTGATGATCTGCGCTGCGCTTGCCTCGGCCGCGCCGGCCGATTTAGCAATCAGCAGGAGCGCAGTGGCAACGAACGAGGTTTTCCAAACCCCCATAAAAAAATTCTCCGCTATCGACAGGCAACATACCGCCTGCCGATGCGGAGTTCAACAACAGGAGAGAGTTAGGTAAGTCTGTTTACTAGCGCTTGCTAAGCTCCATGCGCTCGCCGTCGTGGCGCACATTGAGTTGGCCCAGCGCAGACATTCCGAGTAGCGGCTCTTTTGGGAACCGGCCTTCGATGATGCTGGCCTCGACATTGGTCAGCTCGATCGAACCGACCTGCAGGCGCTCCAGGTTCACCATATAGGTCGAGACATCACCGCCAGCAGTGCTCGCTTCGGCCCGGTTGGTGCTGCCGACGTAGGCGATGCCGAGGCGTCGGGCGTCGTTTCCGCTCAGTGTCACCACCGTCGCGCCGGTATCCACCAGAAAGCGTGTCTTCTTGCCATTGATCGCACCGTCGGCATAGAAGTGCTTGTCCTGCGCCTGCAGTACCACACTGGCATTCAGCGCGGCATCCACCGGATCATTATCGACCCGTGGCATCATGACCACTCCCAGCACCAGTACCTCCTGCCGTCCGTCGCGCTCGACGATCATGCGCTCGGACCGGGTGTCGGTGGCGATGAGCCTCACACCCTCCGGGCTGACCTCGCCGACCTTGAGCAGCCGGCGGTTGCCATCGATGGTGAACAGCGCCTTGTTTTCGAACAGTGCCTGAACCCTGATCTTCGGCACCGCCGCGAACGCCGTTGCAACTGTAAGCAAGAGCGCCGCCGTCATACCCGTTACCACCGCACTGCGAGCCTTCATTCCGTACCCCCGAAATCCATTCTGGTTCTCCGGGCGGCCAGCTTCCCCGCCGGTCACGCCGCTTCGGGTAAGCGTGAGCAAGACTCATGCCTGTGGGGGAATTTCGTCAGAAAACCGTCACGAAATTGGGGGAGGCGGAAAGCACGGGGGAAAGCGACGGCCCGCCGGCGCTTGCACATGCGATTGCGGCGCCCCGGGGCCCGGCAGCAACACGCTTAGCGCTGCATTAGTTCCATGCGATCGACGTACTGCTGCATATCGAGCTGGCCCAGGAACGACATGCCGAGCAGGATATCCTGCGGGAAGCCGCCTTCCACCACGCCAGCATCGACATTGAAAAGGACAATTTCGCCGAGCTCAACTCGCTCAAGTTTGAGCGAATAGGTCCTCACAAAGCCGCCAGCAGTACTTGAGACACCAGGCACGCCGAAGCGTTTATAGTCGATTCCAATACGCCTAGCCTCCCTACTGTTCATGGCAATGGTGGTCGCACCGGTATCGACCACGAACCGTACCGGCACGCCGTTAATCGTGCCATCGGCATAGAAGTGCTTGCCGTTCGGGTAGAGCGTGACCTTGCCCTTGTCGGAGGCGCGAGCGAAGCTGGAAACAACCGTTCCCAGCCGAATGGTTCGCTCCTTGCCGTCGACCTCGAGCGTTGCGGTTTCCTGCTGCGTATCAGTGGCCTTGAGCCGCACACCCTCCGGGCTGGGCTCACCGCTTTTCAGGACACGGCGCTTGCCGTCGATCACCACGATCGCCTTATCCTTAAATAGAGCCTGCAGGGAAACCTTCTCCACTGCACCAGCCGGGTGCACGGCGAGCGCGAGTAGCGCGCCGACAAACACGCCGGCAACGCCTGTGCAACCCGTTCTGTTCCGCAATGTTCGCCCCACCGATTAGAATCCTCGCATGCGAGAGATACTGGTATTTCGCCATGCCGCTCACGAAGGGCCCGGCTACCTTGCCGACTTCCTTGCGCGCCACGATCTTCGCTACCGTCTCGTGCGCATCGATGCGGGCGAAGCAGTACCAAAAAGCATAGCCGGAATTTCCGGCTTGGTCTTCATGGGCGGCCCGATGAGCGCCAACGACCGCCTGCCATGGATACCGCCGGTACTGGCATTGATTCGAGAGGCGGCGCAAAAGGACGTGCCCGTACTCGGACACTGTCTCGGCGGGCAGCTCATGGCCAAGGCGCTAGGTGGGCGCGTGACGCGCAACCGCGTGAAGGAGATCGGCTGGCTGCCGGTGCGCGTCATTGAATCTTGCGTCGCGCACGATTGGATGACCGGGCTCGCCCCGCAATTCGAGGTGTTCCACTGGCACGGCGAGACCTTCAGCGGGCTGCCGTCTGGCGCAACCGCCATTCTCAAGAGTCGAGATTGCAGGCATCAGGCCTTTGTCCTCGGCAAGCATCTTGCCTTCCAGTGTCACGTCGAGATGACGCCGGTGCTCGTGCGCAGCTGGGCGCGTGCCGGTGCGGCCGAAATCGCCAGACCGACGGATACGGTGCAAAGCGCCCAGCAGATGCGCGTCAATCTCGTCGCGCGCGCTGAACGCATGAACCGGATTGCAGATGTGTTTTACGCCCGCTGGATCAAGGGTCTGAAGTGACACTGCGCATCGGCGTCGACCTGGGTGGCACCAAGACCGAGGGCATTGTCATGGACGAAAGCGGTGCGATCCTTGCGCGCGAGCGCCGCCCGACTCCGCAGGCCGAGGGCTACGAAGCCATACTCGCGAACGTCGTCACGCTCATACACGATCTCGAAAGAACTGCGAGCCGTGAGTGTTCGGTCGGTATCGGTACTCCCGGTGCGATCTCTGCGCGTAGCGGTTGCCTCAAGAATTCGAACACCGTGTGTCTTAACGGCAAGCCGATCAAGCAGGACCTCGAGCGATTACTCGCGCGCGAGATCCGCATCGCCAACGACGCCAACTGCTTTGCGCTTTCCGAGGCGATCGATGGAGCGGGACAAGACCATGGCGTCGTATTCGGCGTCATTATGGGCACCGGTGTGGGAGGCGGAATCGTTCTTCATGGCCGGTTACACGAAGGCCCGCAGCATATTGCCGGTGAGTGGGGGCACAACGTCCTCGAAGCGCACGGGCCGCCCTGCTACTGCGGCAAGCGTGGCTGCGTCGAGACGCTTCTTTCCGGCCCCGGCCTGCTGCATGACTATCGCTCGAGCGGAGGCGAAGCAGCGCATGACACTGTCCGCGTTGCAGCACTTGCAGAGCAAGGAGACCCGCTCGCCACAACCGCGATGCAACGCTACTTCGACCGGTTCGGGCGCGCGTTGTCGGTCGTGATCAACATTTTGGATCCCGACGCCGTGGTGCTCGGCGGCGGCATGTCGAACATCGCGCGACTCTATACGGACGGACGCAAGGCGGTCGCGCGTTACCTGTTTAGCGACGAACTGCGAACGCCGATTCTGCGCAATAGCCACGGTGACAGCTCCGGGGTGCGAGGCGCGGCCCAGCTTTGGGTAGTCGACCACAAGTGAACTTATTT
>DKBM01000070.1:0-10675 GCA_002451215.1 Proteobacteria bacterium UBA6900 | reverse complement strand
GAACTCGACGATGATGGTCTTCAGGAGAAAACCGAGCAGCCCCAGTCCGAGCGCCAGAAACAGCACAAACATGCCGAACTTGCCGGCTTTCGACTGCTTGCCGAGGTCGTAGACGATGAAGGCCATGTAGGCGACGAGGCCGCCCACCCCGAGGATCAGCGCCCAGTATTCGAATGTTTCGATGCTCACGTCGGCCGTCCGGAAGGGGGCGCATGATAGCACGNNCGGACCAGATCGGCGATATGAAACTGCTGATCGCCGGTCTGACGCGTGCCGAGCACCTCGCCCGGACCGCGCATATCGAGGTCGCGGCGCGCGATCTCGAAGCCATCGTTAGTCTCGCGCACCGCTGCCAGTCGCTCGCGCGCCGCGGTAGAAAGGGGCGACTGGTAAAGCAGCACGCAGGTACTTTGCGCGGCGCCACGCCCGACTCGCCCCCGCAACTGATGCAGTTGCGACAGTCCGAGGCGCTCGGCATTCTCGATGATCATGAGCGAGGCATTCGGAACGTCGACCCCCACTTCAATCACGGTCGTCGCCACGAGCAGGTGCACGCTGCCAGACTTGAAGGCTGCCATGATTCGTTCCTTCTCCGCTGCTTTCATCCGGCCGTGTACCAGCGCGATGCGCAGTTCCGGCAGCGCACCGGCAAGTGCCTCCGCCGTCTGCGTTGCAGTCTGCAACTCAAGCTTCTCGGATTCCTCGATCAGCGGACAGACCCAATACGCCTGACGACCGGTGAGGCAGGCGTCGCGTACCCGCGTGACGACTTGCGGTCGGCGCGCGTCGGGTATCACTACGGTATCGACCGGCTTGCGCCCGGGCGGCAGCTCGTCAATGACTGATACATCGAGGTCAGCGTAGAAGGACTGCGCGAGCGTTCGGGGAATCGGGGTGGCGGTCATGATGAGCTGATGCGGCACGAGTCCGTCGGCAGCGCCTTTCTCGCGCAACTGCAGGCGCTGGTGCACACCAAAACGGTGCTGTTCATCGACCACAATCAGGCCGAGCCTGTGGAATTCGACATCCTCCTGAAACAGAGCGTGCGTGCCAATCACGAGTGACGCCCGACCCTCGGACACGTCAGCCATCATTACGCGCCGCGTCTTGGCCGGCAGACTGCCGGTCAGAAAGGCCACCTGCAGCCCGAGCGGTCCGAGCCAATGCGCGAAATTGCGCCAGTGCTGCTCGGCCAGCAGTTCGGTCGGCGCCATCACCGCCGCCTGCCAGCCGGCATCAACGGCCGCGAGGCAGGCACCCGCCGCAACCAACGTCTTGCCGGATCCGACATCGCCTTGCACCAGGCGCTGCATCGGGTGCGGCATGCGCAAGTCGGTCCCGATTTCTGCGAGCACGCGCTGCTGCGCCCCGGTCGGCGTAAACGGAAGTGAGGCAAAAAAGCGTGCGTACAAGCTGCCAGCACCGACCAGCACCGGCGCGCTATGGCGACGCATCCGAGCTCTCAGGCGCTTGAGACTTAGATGGAATGCCAACATCTCCTCGAAAGCGAGACGCTGCTGCGCAGGATGGCGAGCCGCAAGCAAGGCATCCACCGGCGCGCCCGGCGGTGGGCGGTGCACAAACGCCAGTGCCTCCTGCAGCGTCGGCAACTTTAGCGGCGCGAGCAACTCGGCCGGCAACCACTCGTGGATGGCACCGAGATAGCGATCGAGCGCCTGATCGGTCAGCTTGCGCAGGCTCAGTTGATGCACGCCCTCGGTTGTCGGGTAAACGGGGGTGAGGTGCGCATCGGGCGCAATGACCGTGGGGTCATCGAACAGTTCGTACTCCGGATGGACCATCTCGAGCCCCCCGGGGCCGGAACGCACCTCACCGAAGAGCTTCGCCATGCGCCCGCGCGCGAAGTTCTCCTGTTGGGCAGAATTGAAGTGGAAAAAGCGCAAGATGAGAGAGCCAGTACCATCGGCCACCCGCACGATGAGACTGCGGCGACGCCGGAACGCCACATCAGCCAACTCAATCTGGCCGACCACCAGCGCTTCCTGTCCGGGCGTGAGAGCACCGATCGGCGTGATGTGCGTACGGTCCTGGTAGCGCAACGGCAGGTGAAACAGCACGTCTTGGACCGTGCGCAGCCCAAGACGCGAAAGCTTGTCGCGCAACTTGGGGCCGGCGCCCTTGAGGACACTGAGCGATAGAGTGGCAAGATCCATGGGCAGAGACGCGTGCTCGGCGCGAGCTACCCCCGGCGCGGGAAGATCCCTCGCGAAGCAGGACTAGCGACGCTTCTTCCTGTTTGGCTTTGCCGACTTTTTTCTCGCTACCTGTTTCGGTTTGCGGAACGACGCGCCGATGACCATTACCGCGTCCATCTCCACCCCCGCGCCACGTGGCAGCGCCGCAACACCCACCGCGGCTCGCGCCGGGTAGGGCTCACGGAAATACTGCGACATGATCTCGTTGACCAGCGGAAAATTGCCGAGATCCGTAAGAAAAACGTTGAGCTTCACCACATCGGCGAGTGATCCGCCAGCCCCTTCGGCCACTGCCTTCAGGTTGTCGAACACGCGCCCGATCTGGAGGCGCGCATCACCGCCCACCATCTCCATACTTTCGGGGACCAGCGGAATCTGGCCGGAGAGGTACACGGTATCGCCGCAGCGCACGGCCTGCGAGTAGGTGCCGATTGCCTTGGGGGCTTTCGTGGTACTGATGATGGTTTTCTTTGTCATAGAAGTGCCGAATCGTCTGAAGAGTCCTGGGTGTGGAGTGTCCAGTGCCATACCTGAGGTGCACTCGACCCGCCGCCGTTGTCACTAACGAAACTAGATACCGGTCAATCAATACTGCTGCGCCTACCCTTTCATGCGATTAATGCGCGCCACCGGTTCCAAAGAGCGAATGGCGCGCACGATCCGCGCAAAGTGCACCCGGTCACGCACCTCAACGGTAAAGTTCATGGAGGTATAGCGGCCATCGCGATCGTCGAAACTGACCGAATCAATGTTGGCGTCCTGATCGGCAATAGCCGCGGCCACCTTGGCGAGCACGCCGCGCTCGTTACGGGTTTCGACACGCAGGCTGACCGGAAACACCCCCTCAATATTCGGCTCCCACTGCACATCGATCCACTGTTCCGGGTGCTTGCGGAATTTCGCCACGTTCGGACAGTCCTCGGTGTGGATCACGACGCCGCGCCCCGACGAGAGCAGGCCGAGAATGGGATCCCCCGGGATCGGCCGGCAGCAGCGCGCATAGGTAACGACCACGCCCTCGGTGCCGCGGATCGCGAGCGCGCGCGCCTGGCCTTCCGCGCGGCTCTGACGCCAGCGGAACAAACGGCGCAGCCGACTTTCCTCTTCCTGTGGAATCAGCTGCTTGACCACGACCGCCGCCAAACGGTTGCCGAGCCCGATTTCCGACAGTAATGCGCTCCAGCTTGGCAGCTTGAAGGCTTTTAGCAGCTGGGCGCGCTGGGCTTCGCTGATGTCTTCGGGCTTCTTGCCCAGGCTACCGAGCGCGCGCTCGAGGAGCCGGGCACCGAGCAACTCGGACTCGCCGATTTTCTGGTTCTTCAGATAGGAGCGGATATTGGCGCGCGCCTTACTCGTCATCACGTAATCGAGCCACACCGGGCTGGGGCGGCCGGTCGGCGAGGTCAGCACCTCCACGTGATCGCCATTGCGCAGCACGGTGCGCAGAGGCACGAGCTCGTGATTGACGCGCGCCGCGACACAGTAGTTACCGACATCGGAGTGTACGTCGTAGGCGAAGTCGATGACCGTCGCCCCGCTCGGCAACTTCTTGATCTCGCCATTTGGCGTGAACACGTAGACCTCGTCCGGAAACAGATCGATCTTCAGGTGTTCGAGGAACTCGCGAGGATTGCCGGCCTTCTGCTGGGTGTCGAGGAGGTCCTTTAGCCATTGCAGCGCGCGCTGCTGCATGGGATCGCCGCCTTCATCCCCGCTCTTGTAGCTCCAGTGCGACGCCACGCCAGCCTCGGACACCCGGTGCATCTCGCGGGTGCGGATCTGCACCTCGATGGAAACGCCGAACGGCCCGAATACCACCGTGTGCAGTGACTGGTAGCCGTTGGTCTTGGGGATGGCGATGTAATCCTTGAAACGCCCGGGGATCGGTTTGTACAGATTGTGGATGGTGCCGAGCGCCCGGTAGCAGGTATCGACCTTGTCCACGACGACGCGAAAGCCGTACACGTCATGGACCTGGTCGAAGCCGAGTTGCTTGGTGAACATCTTGCGGTAGATGCTGTAGAGATTCTTTTCGCGCCCCTCGACTTCCGCGCTGAAACCCTCGCGCTCCAATTGCGCGACGATCGCATTCCTGATCTTCTCGACGATCGCCTTGCGGTTGCCATGGCGCTTGCGCACGGCTTCCGCGATGATTCGATAGCGCATCGGATAGAGGGCGCGAAACGCAAGATCCTCCAGCTCGAGCGCCCACTGGCGTACCCCCAGCCGATTGGCAATCGGCGCGTAGATCTCGAGCGTCTCACGGGCGATGCGTCGCTGCTTGTCGCGGCGCAGCGAGCCAAGTGTGCGTAGGTTGTGCAGACGATCGGCGAGCTTGATGAGGATGACGCGGATATCGCGCGCCATCGCCAGCAGCATTTTGCGGAAGTTCTCGGCTTGCGCCTCTTCCTGCGACTGGAACTCGATGCGCGTAATCTTTGAGACACCATCGACCATGTCCGCGACGTCCTTGCCGAATTCCTCGGCGAGTCGTTCCTTGACAGTCGGGGTGTCCTCTATGACGTCGTGCAGGATCGCGGCGGAAATCGTGCGGCTGTCGAGCCGCATCTGCGCGAGAATGCGCGCGACCTCAATGGGATGGTAGATATAGGGCTCGCCGCTCTTGCGGCACTGCCCGTCGTGCGCCTCGGCCCCGAACAGGAAGGCGCGATAGACGTCAGCAACCTCAGCGCGGTCGAGGTAGGTTTCGAGCAAGCTGCACAAGTCACCGATCTGATAGCGATCGGCGTGAGCGTCCGCAGGCGCGGACGGCGCGGATTCAGGCGGGGCCTGCTTCTCCGGACTCGCCGACCGGGGCGATGATTTCGTTCGGCTGCTGCGCGTCTTCATCGCTTTCGAGCCCCGCGGGCGGTGCTTCCTCGTCCAGGATGGCGCTGGTCACGAATCCCCCGGCAATCTCGCGCAGGGCGACCACCGTGTTCTTGTCATTCTCGCGCGCCACGCACGCCTCGGCGCCCAGACCCAGCTGCCGGGCACGCTTGGCCGCCACCAGCACCAGCTGGAAGCGGTTCTCAACGTGATCAAGACAATCTTCGACGGTGACACGCGCCATTTGACTTCACCTCACATATTAATAAATGACTTGAAGGAGTAAACCGCGGCGGGCAATGGGGTCGCAATCGCCGGCCCCTCCGACAACTCGCAGGATTCNNCGCAATATCGATATTCACCGGTCGGGTGGCGGCCGGGCGACCGGCAATAATGGCCCGCAGGTCTGCGAGTGCCGCATCAAAGTCGTCGTTGACCACCACGTGGTCGAACTCGCTGTAGTGGCTGATTTCGGTCATCGCCTTGGCCATCCGCCCGGCGATCACCGTACGCGAGTCCTGGCCGCGCCTAGTCAGCCGCTCTTCCAGTGCTGCGCGCGAGGGTGGCAACAAAAAAATGCTCACGGCTTGCGGCATGCGCGCCTTGATGGAACGGGCGCCCTGCCAATCGATATCGAGAATCACCCGCTTGCCCTGCATGAGGCGCTGCTCGACCTGCGCGCGGGAGGTACCGTAGTAGTTGTCGAACACCTTGGCATGCTCGAGAAACTGGCCGGCAGCGATCATGGCTTCGAACTCGACGTGACTCACGAAGAAATAGTGAACGCCGTATTTCTCTCCGGGACGCGGGGGGCGCGTGGTGTGCGACACCGAGAACTCTACATCCGGCATTGACTCCACCAGGGCATTGGCGAGCGAAGTCTTGCCGGTACCGGAAGCGGCCGAAAGGATAAACAGCCTGCCACTTGGCCCTGCGGGCGTCTGCAATGTCATGGGACTTGACTCCTGCCGATGCTGCCGCGTAAACGCGCGCCCGCTATTTTATTTAAATGCCGGAAAGCCGCTCGTGAGTACCCAGCGTTCATCGGCCTCCGAGTACTCCCAAACCTGCTGGTCAGTGAGCGTGCGCTCGGCCATGCGGCTAAGCACCAAATACTCGATCTTCACGATCTGAGTGACTGTCCGCTTGTTGTTCGAGAACCTGGAATCCAACGCCTCGTAGGACGTCACCCTGAACTGCTTGACGCGCTCGAGATCGGGCAGCGACGTGGAGGCATCCAGCTTGAGAAATAATACTGCCTTCTCGAAATCCGACCAGCGTATCAACCGTCCATAGGCGCGCGTGGTCTTTTCGTAGTTGTCGATCCGATAAGCATCACTGATGGTGCCGCAGCCGCCGAGCAACGCCATTGCCAACCCAAACGCCATCGCCATCATGCGTGTCATCGTCGTGGCCTCCTACTCGATGTTCTGAACCTGTTCGCGCATCTGCTCGATCAGGACCTTGAGCTCTACCGCCGCATTGGTCATGCGGATGTCTACCGCCTTGCTCCCGAGTGTATTGGCCTCGCGATTGAATTCCTGCATCAGGAAATCGAGGCGCCGACCGACCTGGCCACCTCGCTCAAGCGCCCCGCCGACCTCCTCGATGTGTGTGGCGAGCCGGTCAAGCTCCTCGGCAACGTCGCTGCGCGTGGCGAACAGCACGATCTCCTGTTCGAGGCGGTTTGCATCAAGCTCCTGTCGCACCTCGGCAAGCCGAGCCTTGAGGCGTTCGCGATGAGCGGCGACAGTCTCCGGCACGATAGCCCGCACCTGCGAAACAATCGCGCGCATGGCATCCAGGCGTTGGCGGATCAATCCGGCCAGGCGTTCGCCCTCACGCGTGCGCATCGCCACCAGCTCCTCGAGCGCCTCATCAAGAAGCGCGAGTGCCGCGGATGCCAATCCTTCCATATCGAGGGGCGTGGCGCGCACCGCCCCAGGCCAACGCAAGTAGTCGATCGTGCGTAACGGCTCGGCGCTCCCNNCCCGCCGAGACGCTGAACGGCCGCTGCCGCGTCGAGCAATTGACGAAGCACGCCTTCATCAAGCTCCAGGGGTGCGCCGGCGGCGGCAACCGCCTGCATGCGCAGACCTGCCTCCACCTTGCCCCGCCCGAGGCGACCCGCGATCAGTTCCCGCGCCCGCATCTCCACGCCGCGCAACTCCTCGGGCAGGCGCACTGCCACCTCGAGATAGCGCGAATTGACGCTGCGCAATTCCCACGCGAGCACGCCGGCAGCGAGGCTGGCCTCGCGGCGGGCAAAAGCGGTCATGCTGAGTATCATGAAAGTACGGGAATCGGGAACCGCGCCGATGGTAACGGGAAACGCCTGCGCTTGAAACCGGCGACGGCCGCACCCGCGACCCTTTGTATATAATGATACAAAGGGCTGGTAACGTGCCGGCTCGCAGGCGTCGATTGGTGTAAATCCCCGTGGCTTTCAAGATCGAGCACGCCCTGCCGGCGGGCTATCTGCTCCACCACTACCGCGTCGAGCGCACGCTCGGGGGCGGGGGCTTTAGCATCGTTTACCTCGCGCACGACACCAAGCGCGATGCGCCGGTCGTCATCAAGGAGTACCTGCCGAGCAGTCAGGCTATGCGCGCTGACGGCGAAACCGTCGAGACGATTTCCGAAGATACCACCAGCGCCTTCCGCCAAGGCATGAAGCGGTTCTTTGATGAGGCCGCAGCGCTTGCCAAGATCGACCATCCGAACATCGTGCGCGTGACGGACTTCTTCCGCGAGAACAACACGGTATACATCGTGATGGTTTACGAAGAAGGCAAGGACCTGCGCCACTACATCAAGAAGCACGGCGGCGAGCTGTCCGAGAAGTTCATTCGCACGGTTTTTCCGCAGCTGCTCGAGGGCCTGCGCGCGTTACATGCGCACGGCCTTCTGCATCTCGACATCAAGCCGGCAAACATCTACCTGCGCCCGGGCGGCCGACCGCTGCTGCTTGATTTCGGCGCGGTGCAGTCCCCGTTCACGGGGACACAACGCGCCCAGGCACATACGCTTACACTCGGATTCGCGCCGCTCGAACAGCACGAGCGCGGCCATATTGGGCCCTGGACCGACCTGTATGCGGTCGGCGCATCGATCTATGCATGCATGAGCGGACACGCACCGCCGCCGTCGCCGCAACGCGCGGCCAAGGACAGCTACAAGCCCGCGATGCGCCGGTTCGCACGACGCTATTCGCGGAACCTGCTCGAAGCAGTGGACTGGTGCCTGACGATGGATCAGTTGCAGCGGCCACAAACGGTAGATGATCTGCTCGCGTTCCTGAGACAGCCGGAGCCGGACGCCCCGCCGGATGATCCCGATTCGCTCATCGAACGCCTGCGGGCCAAACTTCCGTTCGGACGGTCCTAGCGAAATGAAGTATCAGGTCACCCAGTACAGCCTGCGCGGCGGCCGCCCGAGCAATCAGGACCGGGTGACGGTGGCCGAGCGCGACAATGCAGTGCTGATGGCGGTGGCCGATGGCCTCGGCGGCCATGCCGGGGGCGAGCTCGCGGCGGAGAGTTTTGTGCAAACCGCCGTGCACGCCTTCCGTAACGTGAAGCAGCCGACCATCGAGCGGCCATCGGCCTTTCTTGCGCTGGTCATTCGCCACGCCCATAACGTCATCCGGGCCATGGCGCGTAGTCACCCGATGGAAATCGAACCGCGCACGACTTGTGTCTTGTGCATCGTGCAGAACGGCTATGCCTATTGGGCACACGTCGGGGACTCGCGGCTATATCACTTGCGCGGCACGCAAGTACTGGCACGCACCCAGGACCACACCTCACTCGAGCAATGGCGCGAAGAGGGGCTGGTGACCGAGGCCGAGATGGGTGAGCATTTCAGCAAGGGCAAGTTGCTGAGATGTCTCGGAAGCGCGCGGGAACCGGCAATCGATATCGGACAGGAAACCAGCCTGCAGCGCGGCGACACGCTGCTGCTGTGCAGCGATGGCTTGTGGGAAGCATTGTCCACNNCAGGAGTCGCCGAACGACTCCCTCGATCAGCGCATCGAGGAGCTTGAAAAGTATCTGAGTCGTTTTGAACCACGACCCAAGCGCGACAACAGTTAGTCGCTTGCGGCTCGACCTTTATTCGCCCTGAGGCATCCGGTATCGTGCGACCTCGCTCGATACCCCGGAGATACCCCATGCGCCCAAGTGGCCGCGCGCCCAACCAACTGCGCGAGATTCGTTTTACCCGCCGTTATACCAAGCACGCGGAAGGTTCGGTCCTGGTCGAATTCGGTGACACGCGCGTGCTGTGCACGGCCAGCGTCGACGAGAAAGTTCCGCCATTCCTGAAGGGCAAGGGCCAGGGCTGGGTGACGGCCGAATACGGCATGCTGCCGCGCTCGACAGGCTCGCGCATGCCGCGCGAGGCTGCGACCGGTAAACAGGGCGGGCGCACCCAAGAGATTCAGCGATTGATTGGCCGCAGCCTGCGCGCAGCCGTGGATCTGACTCGCCTCGGTGAACGCACTTTTACCGTGGATTGCGATGTGCTCCAGGCCGATGGCGGCACGCGCACCGCGGCCATCACCGGCGGCTGCCTGGCGCTAGTGGATGCCATCGAGCATGTGCGCAAGACCAAGAACATCGCCGCCAATCCGCTGCGCCAGCTTGTGGCATCGGTATCGGCAGGCATGTACCGCGGTACCGCCGTACTGGATCTCGACTACGCGGAGGACTCAAGCGCCGAGACCGATATGAATTTCGTCATGAACGAGTCCGCCGGGTTTATAGAGGTTCAGGGCACCGCCGAGGGCGCGCCATTCACTCATACGCAGATGCTCGAAATGACTGCGCTTGCCGAGCACGGCATCCGCACGCTGATCGAACGGCAGAAACAGGCCTTGGCGAACCCATGACGCGGCGCGTGGTGCTGGCGAGCGGTAACCCCGGCAAGGTTCGGGAGTTAGGCCAGATCCTCGCGGGACTCGATATGAGCGTCGCGCCGCAATCCGAATTTGGCGTGCCAGAAGCCGAGGAGACCGGGCTCACGTTCATCGAGAACGCGTTGCTGAAGGCACGCAATGCCGCGAGCCACACCGGCCTGCCCGCAATCGCTGATGACTCGGGAATCGAGGTCGACGCACTGAACGGTGCGCCGGGCATCTACTCGGCGCGCTATGCCGGCAAAGGCGCCGGTGACGGACAGAACCTGCGCAAACTGCTCGAAGCGCTAGATGAGGTGCCCGAGGCCAAGCGTGGGGCGCGCTTCGTCTGTGTCATCGTCTATCTTCGCCACGCGGCCGATCCCACACCGGTGATCGCGCAGGGCATCTGGGAAGGGCGCATTCTGCGCGAGGCGCGTGGGAGCGGCGGTTTCGGCTATGACCCGGTGTTCTGGGTGCCGACACACAACTGCTCGTCGGCCGAGCTGCCGGCGGAAGTGAAGAACACGATATCCCACCGCGGCCAGGCCCTGCGTGCGCTGGTCGCCGCTCTGCGTTCCGCTTCCTAGATCCGCACCACGTGAACACCGACCCGCTATGGCGCGCCAAGGTCGTCGCGGCGCTCGCCATCGTGTACCTGATGTGGGGGTCGACGTATCTTGTCATCCGCATCGGTGTGGCCGAACTACCGCCGGCACTGTTCGCCGGCTCG
>DKBM01000091.1:0-17218 GCA_002451215.1 Proteobacteria bacterium UBA6900 | reverse complement strand
TCGATGCGCTGATGAAGCTCGACCTCGCCGCTGGCGTGGACGTCGAAATCAAGCTGAGCTGAGGCGACGAACATGGCACTCGGACTCGTAGGCAAGAAGATTGGCATGACCCGCGTGTACGCGGAGGACGGCGCGGCATCGCCCGTCACCGTGCTCGAGGTTGCGCCGCATCGTGTGACGCAGGTGAAAGAGCAGGCGAGCGACGGATACCGTGCCGTGCAGGTAACGACCGGTGCGCGCCGCGCGGATCGCCTGACCAAGCCGATCGCTGGCAAGTTTGCCAAAGCGGGCGTCGAGCCGGGTCGCGGGCTATGGGAGTTCCGGCTTGCCGATGGCGAAGGCGCGGACCTGAAGACCGGAGCTGAACTCAAGGTCGATCTGTTCCAGGTCGGACAGAAAGTCGACGTGCAGGGCACGTCGATCGGCAAGGGCTACGCGGGCGTTATCAAGCGCCACCATTTCCGCGGCGGTCGTGCCACCCACGGCAACTCGTTGAGCCACCGTGTGCCGGGTTCTATCGGTCAGCGCCAGACGCCAGGCCGAGTGTTCCCGGGCAAGCGCATGACTGGTCACCTTGGTGACGCCACGCGCACCAATCTGAATCTCGAGGTGGTCCAGGTCGACGCCGAGCGCAATTTGCTACTGGTGAAAGGTTCGGTGCCGGGACCGAAGGGCGTGGACGTGATCATCCGGCCGAGCGTGAAGGCCAAGCCGGCCAAGCCGGCCAAGAAATAGCAGGACAGGCAGTCATGAAACTCAATATCGTGAATGACAGTGGCGCGGCCGGCGGCGAGTTGCAGGTCTCCGATGCCGTGTTCGGCGCCGCCTTCAACGAGCCGTTGGTGCATCAGGTGGTCGTCGCCTATCAGGCCAGGGGCCGGCAGGCGACGCGCGCGCAGAAGACACGCGCCGAGGTGCGTGGCGGTGGGCGCAAGCCGTATCGCCAGAAGGGCACGGGCCAGGCGCGCGCCGGTACCATTCGCAGCCCCTTGTGGCGCGGCGGCGGCAAGGTGTTTGCGGCCTCGCCGGACGAGCACTTCGACCAGAAGGTGAACCGCAAGATGTACCGTGGCGCGGTACGCGCGATTCTCTCTGAACTCGCGCGCCAGGGCCGTCTTGTGACGGTGGCGGATTTCAAGCTGGGCGAGCCGAAGACCAAGGGTCTCGTCGCCAAGCTCAAGGCGATGGGTACGGCCGATGCACTGATCGTGACCGACGCGTTGGATGACATGCTCGTGCTCGCGGCCCGCAACCTCCCACACGTCGCAGTATGCAGCGTGTCCGGCGCCGATCCGGTGGCGCTCGTGGGCCACGACAAGGTGATCATGACGCAGGGCGCGGTGAAGAAGTTCGAGGAGATGCTGGCATGAACGAGGAGAAGCTCTACAGCGTGATCGTCGCGCCACATGTTTCCGAGAAGGGCACGCGTACCGCGGAGAAGCACCGTCAGGTTGTTTTCGAAGTGCGTCGCGATGCCACCAAGCCGGAGATCAAGGCAGCGATCGAGAAGATGTTCAACGTTCAGGTCGATACCGTGACCGTGACCAACGTGCGTGGCAAGCGCAAGCAGTCGGGCCGCATTGCCGGCCGGCGCGCGGACTGGAAGAAGGCCTACGTGAAGCTCAAGGCCGGCCAGGATATCGACTTCCTCGGGCAGCAAGCATAAGGGTCTGAAGCATGGCACTCGTCAAACCAAAACCGACCTCCGCGGGCGTGCGGTCGATGATCAAGGTGGTGAACCCGGAACTGCACAAGGGTTCGCCGCATGCGCCGCTGCTCCAGAAGAAGATCCGCGGCAGTGGCCGCAACAACCTTGGTCGCATCACGACGCGCCACCAGGGTGGTGGCCACAAGCGCCATTACCGCGTCGTGGATTTCCGTCGCGACAAGGATGGCGTGCCTGGGCGCGTGGAGCGCATAGAGTACGATCCGAATCGCAGCGCCAATCTGGCGCTGGTGCTCTACTCGGATGGCGAGCGCCGTTACATCATCGCGCCGAAGGGTATTTCAGCGGGCACCGAACTCATGTCGGGCGCGCAGGCGCCGATCAAGGCGGGCAATTGCCTGCCGCTGCGCAATATCCCGGTCGGCTCGACCGTGCATTGCATCGAGTTGAAGCCGGGTGCCGGCGCGCAGCTCGCGCGTGCGGCTGGCGCCTCGGCTGAGCTGATCGCGCGCGAGGCGGGCTATGCCCAGGTCCGCCTTCGCTCGGGCGAGGTGCGCAAGATCAACGTTGAATGCCGCGCCACCCTTGGTGAGGTCGGCAACAGCGAACACAACCTGCGCCAGATCGGCAAGGCCGGTGCAACGCGCTGGCGCGGCATCCGCCCGACGGTGCGCGGCATGTGTATGAACCCGGTGGATCACCCGCACGGCGGCGGCGAAGGTCGCAGCAAGGGCGGCAACCATCCGGTGAGCCCATGGGGCACGCCGACCAAGGGCTATCGTACGCGCCACAACAAGCGCACTGACGGCATGATCGTTCAGCGGCGCAAGCGCAAGTAGTTGAGAGGAAGATACCGTGCCACGTTCAATTAGAAAGGGTCCGTTTGTTGATGCGCATCTCGCCAGCAAGGTCGAGAAGGCCACCAGCGAGGGGATCAAGAAGCCGATCAAGACCTGGTCGCGTCGTTCCACGATCCTGCCGGATTTCGTGGGTCTCACCATTGCGGTTCACAACGGCCGCCAGCACGTGCCGATTCTGATCACCGAGAACATGGTCGGGCACAAACTCGGCGAGTTCGCCGCGACTCGCACGTTCAAGGGACATACCGGCGACAAGAAGGCGGCGGAGGCGTAACAGGACATGCAGGCCACAGCCATTCTCAAGTACTCGCGCATCTCGCCCCAGAAGGGTCGGCTGGTCGCCGACCAGATCCGCGGCATGCCGGTGGCGCGCGCGCTCGAATTGCTCGAGTTCAGCCCCAAGAAGGCCGCGCGCCTCATCCGCAAGGTGCTCGAGTCGGCAATTGCCAACGCCGAGCACAACGAGGGCGCCGACGTCGACGAGCTTAAGGTGCAGACGATCATGGTGGACGTCGGTCCTCAGATCAAACGCTTCCACGCCCGCGCCAAGGGGCGAGGCGTCCGTGTCATCAAGCGTACCAGTCATATCACCGTGACCGTGGGCGACGTCAAGAAGCGCGCCGCGGCCACGAAGAAGAAGGGGAGCAAGTAATGGGTCAGAAAGTTAACCCCATCGGGTTCCGCCTTGGCGTGATCCGTGACTGGACCGCCAAGTGGTACTCGGGCGGCAACCATTACACGCAGAACCTGCTGTCGGACCTGAAACTGCGCGACTTCCTGAAGGAACGCCTGAAGGGTGCTGCGGTGAGCCAGATCGTTGTAGAGCGCCCGGCGCAGAACATCTCGATCACCGTGCACACCGCGCGCCCCGGCATCGTGATCGGCAAGAAGGGCGAGGACATTGAGCGCCTGCGTGCCGAACTCGGGCGCCTGGCCGGTCGCCCGGTGCAGCTCGCGGTTGAGGAAGTCCGCCAGCCGGAGCTCGATGCACAGCTCGTTGCCGAGAATGTGGCGCAGCAGCTCGAGAAGCGCATCATGTTCCGCCGCGCNNCACACGCTGCGCGCCGATATCGATTACGGCTTCGCCGAGGCGCATACGACGTACGGCGCGATCGGCGTAAAGGTGTGGATCTTCAAGGGCGAGGTCTTCGACAAGGAAACTCCGCGCGTTGAAGATGCCGAGGCCCTGAAGAAGGGCGCCGCGGCTTAACGTAGAGAGAGTCATTCGACATGCTGCAACCGAAACGGACGAAGTTCCGCAAACAGCAAAAAGGCCGCAATCGCGGGCTTGCGACGCGCGGCAACAAGGTGAGCTTTGGCGAGTACGGCCTGAAGGCCACTACTCGCGGCAATCTCACCTCGCGCCAGATCGAGGCCGCGCGCCGTGCCCTGACTCGCTTCGTGAAGCGGGGCGGGCGCGTCTGGATCCGCGTGTTTCCGGACAAACCGATCACGCGCAAGCCGCTCGAGGTGCGTATGGGTTCCGGCAAGGGCAACCCCGAATTCTGGGTCGCTCCAATCCGCCCCGGGGCGGTGCTGTACGAAATGGAAGGCGTGACCGAGACCGAGGCGCGCGAGGCCTTCCGGCTGGCTGCGGCCAAGCTTCCGCTGCGCACCATTTTTGTCGCGCGTTAGGGTGACTGTATGAAGGCAACCAGAACCAAGGATCTCCGCGCGATGAGCGCTGAAGATTGTCAGAAGGAGCTCATGGGGCTTCTCAAGGAGCAGTTCAATCTGCGCATGCAGCGGGCGACCGGGCAGCTGGCCCAGACGGCCAACCTGCGCGTGGTGCGACGCAACATTGCGCGTCTGCGCACGGTGATGAACGAACAGAAGGGCAAGCAGTGATGAGCGAGCAGACTGAAGTCTCGACCAAACGCACGGTGAGCGGTCGGGTGCTGAGTAACAAGATGCAGAAAACCATCACGGTCGTGGTGGAGCGTCGCGTCAAGCACCCGCTGTACGGCAAGTACATCACGCGCCGCAGCAAGCTGCACGCGCATGACGAAAATCGCGAGTGCAAGGAAGGCGACCTGGTGCAGATCGAGGAGTGTCGTCCGCTGTCGCGCACCAAGTCCTGGCGTTTGGTGAAGGTGCTCGAGCGCGCGCGCGAGGTTTAGGCGGCCGGTATCGGCGGCTGAGTGGTATAATCACCCGTTTCCCTTCGCGGGGCGGGTACGGAGAGCAGGCAAATGATCCAGATGCAGACAGTTCTCGCGGTGGCGGACAACAGTGGCGCCAAGACCGTGCAGTGCATCAAGGTACTGGGTGGTTCGAAGCGCCGCTACGCCAATATTGGCGATGTCATCAAGGTGAGCGTGAAAGAAGCGATCCCGCGCGGCAAGGTGAAGAAGGGCGAAGTCTATGATGCTGTCATCGTACGTACCCGAAAGGGCGTGCGTCGCTCGGATGGTTCGCTCATCCGCTTTGACACGAACGCCGCGGTGCTGCTCGACAACAAGCGCGAAGTGCTCGGCACGCGCATCTTCGGACCTGTGACGCGCGAGCTGCGTACCGAGAATTTCATGAAGATCATCTCGCTCGCACCCGAAGTGCTGTGAGCGTGCAGTAAGGCAGGAATTGATATGAACAAGATTCGCAAGGGTGATCAGGTGGTTGTGTTGACCGGCAAGGACCGCGGCAAGCGTGGCACGGTGCTGCGGGTGCTGGCGAACGACCGCGTGCTGGTTGAGAACGTAAACGTGGTGAAGCGCCACACCCGGCCGAATCCGAATCGCGGCGTGACGGGGGGCATCATCGACAAGGAGGCGTCCATTCACGTCTCGAATGTTGCGCTGCTCAACCCGACGACCGGCAAGCCGGGACGGGTAGGATTCAAGATGCTCGCTGATGGCAAGAAGGTTCGCTACTTCAGGCAGGGCGGCGAAGTAGTGGACGTAAAGTAGTTATCAAGGTAGGCGCGTATGGCCAGATTGCAGGAAGTCTATAAGCGGGATGTGGTGCCGAAGCTCAAGGAGCGGTTCGGCTACGCAAACGTGATGCAGGTGCCGAAACTCACCAAGATCACGATCAACATGGGCGTGGGCGAGGCGATGTCGGACAAGAAGATGATCGACAATGCCGCCTCTGACCTGACGAAGATCAGCGGCCAGAAGCCGAAGATCACTCGCGCCCGCAAGTCGATCGCGACCTTCAAGGTGCGTGAGAACTGGCCAATCGGCTGCGTGGTGACGCTGCGTGGAGCGCGTATGTACGAGTTCCTCGATCGCCTCATCAATATCGCGTTGCCGCGGGTGCGCGACTTCCGCGGGCTGCCGTCACGCTCTTTCGACGGACGCGGTAGCTACTCGATGGGCATCAAGGAGCAGATCATTTTCCCGGAAATCGATTTCGACAAGGTCGATGCCGTGCGCGGCATGGACGTGACGATCGTCACCAGCGCGAAGACCGATGCGGAGGCCCGCGCGCTGCTCGAAGCCTTTAACTTCCCGCTGCGGAGCTGACGCCCGGATGGCCAAGAAATCCATGATCAATCGCGACGTTAAGCGTCGCAAACTTGCCGCCAAGTACGCGGCGAAGCGCGCGGAACTGCGTGATCGGGCCAAGAACCTCAAGATATCCGACGAGGATCGTCACGCGGCGATGATGGCGCTGCAGAAGCTGCCACGCGATTCGGCGCGCACCCGCCAGCGCAATCGCTGTGGACTCACCGGGCGCCCGCGCGGTTTCTATCGCAAGTTCGGGCTTTCGCGTAGCAAGTTGCGCGAGGTAATGATGCGCGGCGAGGCGCCGGGCGTAGTAAAGGCGAGCTGGTAGTCCAGCTCAGGCAGGCGAAAGCCAGGAAGCGAGTGGTGAACTGATTATGATGACCGATCCGATTGCAGACATGCTGACGCGCATCCGCAACGGCCAGCAGGCCGAGAAGCGCAGCGTGCGCATGCCCTTGTCGCGCGTAAAGAGCGCGATCGCCAAGGTGCTGAAGGACGAAGGCTATATCGAGGACTTCGCCGAGCGCCGTGATGGCACGAAGGGCGTGCTCGAAGTGGTCCTCAAGTATTTCGAGGGAAAGCCGGTGATCGAGCGGCTCGAGCGGGTGAGCGCCCCGGGTTACCGGCGCTACACCGGCAAGACACGCTTGCCGCGCGTTTCCGGTGGCCTCGGCGTGGCGGTGATCTCGACCTCGCGCGGCATCATGTCCGATCGCGCGGCGCGCAGCGCCGGGCTGGGCGGCGAGATCATCTGTATTGTTTCGTAAAGGAACCCGTAACCAGGGCGACGACTATGTCCCGTGTAGCGAAAAATCCGGTGGCAGTCCCGGGCGGTGTGGAGGTGAAGCTCCACCCGGGCAAGGTGAACGTAAAGGGTCCGAAGGGACAGCTCGAACAGGGGCTGCATCCGCTCGTGACGGTGAAGCAGGAGGGAAACCTTCTGAAGGTTGAGCGTGCCAATGATTCAACGCTTGCGCGTGCCATCTCCGGCACGACGCGCGCGCTCGTGAACAACATGGTCGTGGGCGTGAGCAAGGGATTCGAGAAGAAGCTCAGCATTATCGGCGTCGGCTACCGCGCCGCGGTACAGGGCAAGAAACTCAATCTCACGCTCGGCTTCTCGCATCCGATTGCCTACGACATCCCGGCAGGTATCACCATCGAGGCGCCGGACCAGACGAGCCTGGTGGTCAAGGGTGCCGACCGTCAACTGGTCGGTCAGGTCGCGGCAGAGATTCGCGGTTTCCGTCCACCGGAGCCCTACAAGGGCAAGGGTGTACGTTATTCCGAAGAGCACGTCGCGAAGAAGGAAGCCAAGAAGAAGTAATGGCAAGGTCATGAATCATGAAGAGCACTGCTGATAAACGCCTGCGCCGCGCGCGCAAGATCCGCCGCAAGATCGGCGGCATTGGAACGCAACGCCTCACGGTGCACCGCACCCCACGGCATATTTATGCACAGATCATCGACGGTAGCGGTGCGCGCGTGCTCGCGTCGGCCTCTACGCTCGAGGCGGAAGTGCGCGGGCAGGTGAAAAACGGTGGCAACGTTGAGGCCGCCAAAGCGGTCGGCAAGCGTATCGCTGAAAAGGCGAAGGCTGCCGGTGTCACCCAGGTGGCCTTCGACCGCGCGGGTTTCAAGTATCACGGCCGGATCAAGGCCCTTGCTGATGCGGCGCGCGAAAGCGGCCTGCAATTCTGAGGACAGTACCCATGGCAGCATATACGGATTCGGAAGGACGTAGCGACAGCCTGAAAGAGAAGCTGGTGTCGGTCCGGCGCGTGGCGAAGGTCGTCAAGGGTGGTCGGATCTTCAGCTTTGCGGCGCTCACGGTTGTTGGCGATGGTGCTGGCCGCGTCGGCATTGGTAGCGGCAAGGCACGCGAGGTGCCGGCGGCGGTGTCGAAGGCCATGGAGAACGCGCGCCAGAACATGAAGCGCGTGGAGTTGAAGGGCGGAACGCTCCACCACGCCGTCGAGGCGGCGCATGGCGCGTCGCGAGTCGTCGTGAAGCCGGCTTCGGTCGGCACCGGCATCATCGCCGGTGGCGCGATGCGCGCGCTCTTCGAGGTCGCGGGCGTGACGGACGTGCTGGCCAAGTGTCTTGGTTCGCGCAATCCGGTCAACGTCGTGCGTGCCACGCTCAAGGCGCTTGACGCCGTGAAGAGCCCGGAGGCCATCGCCCGCAAGCGTGGCAAGACGGTCGAAGAGATTCTCGGTTAACAAGAGGTGTCGTCATGACGAGCGCCAAGTCCGGCAAGAAATTGCGCGTCACCCTGCTGAAGAGCCCGTACGGCACCGGCCGGGTCCACATGGCGTGCGTGCGCGGTCTGGGACTGCGTCGTCGTCACCATACGGTCGAGGTCGAGGACACCGCAGCGGTTCGCGGCATGATCGCCCGCGTGGCGTACATGTTGAAGTGCGAGGAGGTTTGACGTGCGTTTGAATTCAATCAAGCCGGCCGCCGGCAGCAAGCCCGCGGCCAAGCGTCTCGGTCGTGGACACGGTTCGGGCCTCGGAAAGACCTCTGGCAAAGGTCACAAGGGCCAGATTGCGCGCGCCGGTGGTTATCACAAGGTAGGCTTCGAGGGCGGTCAGATGCCCCTGCAGCGTCGTCTGCCGAAGCGCGGCTTCCACTCGCACATGAGCGCCGAGTCGGCCTCGGTGCGTCTGTCGGAACTTTCGCGCGTCGAGGGCGCGATGGTGGATTTGGCGGCGCTCAAGAAGGCGAATGTCGTTCCCGCCGAAGCGTCGCGCGCCAGGGTCTTCCTGTCGGGCAAAATCGAGCGGGCGGTCACGCTGAAGGGCATCAAGGTCACGAAGGGCGCGCGGGCGGCCATCGAAAAGGCCGGCGGCAAGGTCGAAGACTGATGAGCAGTCCGGCCGCGCGTTTCGGGGGTCTCGGGAAATTCTCCGACCTCAAGCAGCGGCTGCTGTTTGTGCTGGGTGCGCTCGTGGTCTATCGCATCGGCACCCATGTGCCCGTGCCGGGCGTCAATCCGGCGGAACTCGCCAAGCTCTTCAGCGGTACCCAGGGTTCCATCGTCGGCCTGTTCGACATGTTCTCGGGCGGTGCGTTGAGCCGCTTCTCGATCTTCGCGCTCGGCGTGATGCCCTATATTTCGGCGTCGATCATCATGCAGCTCATGGGTTCGGTCGTGCCGCAACTCGAGCAGCTCAAGAAGGAAGGCGAGTCGGGTCGCCGCAAGATGACCCAGTACACCCGTTACTTCACCGTGGTGCTGGCGACGTTCCAGGCGATTGGCATTTCGATCGCGCTCGAATCGCAGGGCGTGGCGATCCAGGCCGGGTTCGGCTTCAAGCTCATGGCGGCGGTCACGCTGGTGACCGGCACGATGTTCCTCATGTGGCTCGGCGAACAGGTTACCGAGCGCGGCATCGGCAACGGCATATCGCTCATTATTTTCTCCGGAATTGTGGCAGGTCTGCCGGGCGCCATCGGGCATACCCTGGAGCTCGTCGGGCGCGGCACGTTCAATCCATTGTTCGCGCTGATCCTGTTTGCGATCGCGCTGGGCGTTACGTGGTTCGTCGTGCTGGTCGAGCGCGGCCAGCGGCGCATCACGGTGAACTATGCCAAGCGACAGGTTGGCCGGCAGATGATGGGCGGGCAGACCAGCCACCTGCCGCTCAAGGTGAACATGGCCGGCGTGATCCCGCCGATCTTCGCCTCGTCGATCATCCTGTTGCCGGCAACGGTGGTGAGCTGGTTCGGCCAGAGCGAGGGCATGGGCTGGATGCGCGATGTGGCCACGACGCTCTCGCCCGGGCAGCCAATCTACGTGATGCTGTATGCCGCCGCGATCATTTTCTTCTGCTTCTTCTATACGGCGTTGCAGTTCAACCCGAAGGAGACGGCGGACAACCTGAAGAAGTCGGGGGCGTTCATTCCCGGCATTCGCCCGGGCGATCAGACCGCAACCTACGTCGATGGGGTCATGACCCGGCTCACGCTGTGGGGCGCGCTGTACGTCACGTCCGTGTGCCTGCTGCCGGAGTTCATGATCGTGAAGTGGAACGTGCCGTTCTACTTTGGCGGCACCTCGTTGCTGATCGTGGTCGTGGTGTGCATGGATTTCATGGCCCAGGTGCAGGCGCACCTGATGTCGCACCAGTATGAGAGCCTGCTCAAGAAGGCGAATTTGACCGGCGGCATGGGTATCCCGCGCTAGCCAGGCAGAACCGAGTTATTTGTTGGAGAAAGTGCAATGAAAGTCAGGGCTTCAGTAAAGAAGATGTGCCGGAACTGCAAGATCGTGCGCCGCAAGCGTGTGGTGCGCGTGATCTGCTCGGACCCGACCCACAAGCAGCGCCAGGGCTAAGTCCGGGAAAAAGTTGATCTTTTGGCGGGGAGCACGTAAACTTGCGCGCTTTTCCGCGCCCCCCGGACAGGTCTAAAGAGGGGAATCCCAAGGTGGAGATAGGCTAAACATGGCCCGTATTGCAGGCATCAACCTTCCGAGTCAGAAGCACATTTGGGTCGCCTTGACGGCGATCTATGGCATCGGCAACACGCGTTCGCGCCAGATCTGCGCGAACGCGGGCATTGCCGAGTCGACGAAGGTCAAGGACATGACCGAGGCGGATCTCGACAAGATTCGCGCGGAAATCGCCAAGCTGACGGTCGAAGGTGACCTGCGTCGCCAGACCTCGCTCAACATCAAGCGTCTGATGGATCTCGGCACCTACCGCGGCATGCGCCATCGCCGCGGCTTGCCGGTCCGTGGCCAGCGCACCCGCACCAACTCACGCACCCGCAAGGGACCGCGCAAGGGCGTCGTGCGTGGCACTGGCAAGCCGGCCGGCGCCTAATCGCTCATAGAGAGTCAGCAATCCATGGCAAACACCCCTGAAACCCAGCAGGCAGCTGCCCCGGCTAAGAAGAAGCGCGCACGTCGCAGCGTTTCGGAAGGTCTGGCGCATGTGCATGCTTCCTTTAATAACACCATCATCACGATCACCGACCGCCAGGGCAATGTCCTGTCGTGGGCGACCTGTGGCGGCGCGGGATTCCGCGGCTCGCGCAAGAGCACGCCGTTCGCCGCCCAGGTGGCGGCTGACAAGGCGGGTCGCGCGGCGCAGGAATACGGGCTGCGCTCGCTCGAGGTGCGCGTGAAGGGTCCCGGCCCGGGTCGCGAATCCGCGGTGCGCGCGCTGTACGCGCTGGGCTACGAAATCGCCAACATCATCGACGTCACGGCGATCCCACACAACGGGTGTCGTCCGGCGAAGCGGCGTCGCGTGTAATCGAGTGAAGAGGACTACCTAAGTGGCGCGTTATACCGATTCGAAGTGTCGCCTTTGCCGCCGTGAGGGCGGCAAGCTGTTCCTGAAGGGCGAGAAGTGCTTCACCGAGAAGTGCCCGGTGGAGAAGCGTTCGTACGCGCCGGGCCAACACGGCCAGCGTCGTACCCGCGTGTCCGATTACGGCACGCAGCTGCGCGAAAAGCAGAAGCTGCGTCGCATCTACGGCGTCCTTGAGCGCCAGTTCGCCAACTACTATGCGGAAGCCGCGCGTCACAAGGGCTCGACCGGCGAAGACCTGCTGCGCCTGCTGGAGCGGCGCCTGGACAACGTGGTCTACCGCATGGGATTCGGCATTTCGCGTACCGAGGCCCGCCAGCTGGTCCGCCACAATGGTGTCCAGGTGAACGGCAAGCGCGTGAACCTGCCGTCGTTCCAGGTGCGCCCGAACGATGTCATCGAGATCTCGCCAAAGTCGCGCGAGCAGTTGCGCATCAAGGCGTCGCTCGAGGCGGCCGAGCAGCGTGGTATTCCGGAGTGGGTTGAGGTCGACATCAAGGCGATGAAGGGCGTGTTCAAGCGCGCCCCGGATCGTGCGGACCTTCCGTCCGAGATCAACGAGAGCCTTGTCGTAGCGCTCTACTCCAAGTAAGCAGTTTCTTCTGGCCATTTGCAGTTAGCAGCAGCGAGGACGCATTCATGCAGAGTTCCGCGACCGAATTTCTCAAGCCCAACCGCGTTGATGTGCAGCGCCTCTCGCCGACCCACGCCAAGGTTACGCTCGAGCCGCTCGAGCGCGGCTTCGGCTATACGCTCGGCAATGCGCTGCGCCGCATTCTGCTGTCGTCGATGCCGGGCAGTGCCATTACCGAGGCGAAGATCGACGGCGTATTGCACGAGTACTCGACCATCGAGGGCGTGCAAGAGGACGTGATCGAGATCCTTCTCAACCTCAAGACCGTCGCGCTGCGCATGCATGGGCGCGACGAAACCACACTCAAGCTCTCCAAGCAGGGTCCCGGTGCGGTAACGGCCGGCGACATCCAGCTCGAGCACGACGTGGAAGTGGTTGATCCAAAGCAGCACATCGCGACGCTCACCAAGGGCGCCACGCTCAACATGACGCTCAAGGTAAACCGCGGGCGCGGCTATCAGCCGGTCACGGCGCGGCCGCAGGAAGGCGGGCGCACGATCGGGTCGATGCAGCTTGATGCATCGTTCAGCCCGATTCGGCGCGTGTCGTACACGGTCGAGAATGCGCGCGTCGAGCAGCGCACGGACCTCGACAAACTGATTCTTGATATCGAGACCAATGGCGCAATCGATCCGGAAGAGGCGGTGCGCCGCGCGGCCAACATCCTGCAGGATCAGATTTCGATCTTCGTGGAGCTCAAGAGCCCCGAGTCGCGTCACGAGGAGCGCCGCGAACCGGAGATGGATCCATTGCTGCTGCGTCCGGTGGACGATCTCGAGCTTACGGTCCGTTCGGCCAACTGCCTCAAGGCGGAGAACATCTTCTATATCGGCGATCTCATCCAGCGCACCGAGTTCGAGTTGTTGAAGACACCGAACCTCGGCAAGAAGTCGCTCACGGAGATCAAGGACGTGCTTGCACAGCACGGACTGTCGCTAGGCATGCGCCTTGAGAACTGGCCGCCGGCCGCACTGCGCGACAAGCAGAAGGTCGTCGAAACCGGTTCGGCCGGCTAACATTACGGAACAGGTGAAGCCATGCGCCACAAGAAAAGCGGCCGCAAACTGAACCGCACCAGCGCGCACCGCGGCGCGATGTTGCGCAATATGACTTGCTCGCTGCTGCGTCATGAGCAGATCGTCACGACGCTTCCGAAAGCGAAGGAGTTGCGCCGAGTCGCCGAGCCGCTTATCACGCTAGGCAAGAAAGCGACGCTTGCCAATCGTCGACTGGCCTTCACGCGCCTGCGCGATCGCGAGCTGGTCGGCAAGCTGTTTGACGAGCTCGGACCGCGCTTCATGAAGCGCCCAGGCGGCTATCTTCGTATCTTGAAAATGGGCTATCGCGCGGGTGATGCCGCGACGCTCGCGCTCGTGCAGCTCGTGGAGCGCAAGGCGCCGGCCGCCGAGGGAAAGCCCGCTGCCGAGGGCGCGAAGGCGAAGTAGGCCACGCGTGCCATGGCGAGCCGAGGAGGCCGGGCAATGCCCGGCCTCTTTGTTTCGGGGCCTGTGCGCCGAGCTTGGTCCGCGCCGACCGCCGCCATTACCATTGGTCGCATGATTGTCCTGTTTACCGACTACGGAATTGCCGACCCCTACGTGGGGCAACTGCGCGGCGTGCTTGCGCGCGAGGCGCCGGGGGTGGCGGTGGTCGACCTGTTGCACACTGTTCCGGCGTTCGACGCCCGGGCCGGGGCCTATCTGCTTGCTGCCTTGGCGCCCAGCTTTGCGCCGGGCAGTGTGTTTGTGTGCGTCGTGGATCCCGGCGTTGGCGGAATGCGAGAGGCGCTCATGGTGCAAGCCGACGAGTGCTGGTACGTCGGACCGGACAATGGTCTGTTCGAAATCATCGCGCGCCGCGGTCGGGCAGTAGAAGTCCGCGCGGTCCGATGGCGCCCGCCGGCGCTATCGGAAAGTTTCCACGGGCGTGACCTGTTCGCCCCGGTGGCGGCCCGGCTTGCGCGCGGCGTCGAGGTTGCCGCTGACCCAGCGACACTCGCGCCGGTCGGTCGCGACTGGCCGGATGACCTCCCCGAGATCATATATATAGATCACTTCGGCAACTGCTTCACCGGTCTGCGGGCGGGTGCATTGGCACCCGGCTCTCGCATCCGGGTCGGCGAACGGGAGTTGCCGCGCGCCCGGGTATTTGCGGAGGTGTCAGTGGGAAGCGCCTTCTGGTACGAGAACTCGCTGGGACTCGTCGAGGTCGCAGTCAACCGCGGCCACGCCGCCCGCCAGTTGGGTCTCAAGCCGGGCGATGGCGTGACCGTCGTCTAGTTGACGCGCGCCCGCTGCTAGAGCATCTTAGCGCTTCTTGTGCGAAGTCCTCTTATGACAGGGAACGCCAGTCTCGCCGCCAGGATGGGGGCCCTTATCCTCGTGCCGATCGCCGCGGTGCTGGTTGCGCTCGTCGCGCTTGGCACGGCTTGGCAATTCACCAGTCTGGAAGATTCCTTCGTCATGCGCGGCGAGCTGATCGCGCGTCAGCTCGCAACTACTCTCGGTCAGGCTTCGGCGATTCCCGACCGCGTTGCACGCGAGGCGCTGCGCGAATCCAGTATCGCCCGCGTCGTGGTGCAGGATAGCCAGGGCAAACTGATTGCCGACGCCAAACCCGGTGCATTGGCCGGGCCTGGCGATGCCCCGGTGCGGGCATTCCGATCAACCGTCTCGCCTGCGGTCGGCTCCGCGCCGGTGCCTGCGTCGAGCCCGGGTGGGCGGGACCAGGTTGCTGGTCCGATTCCGGTCGCGGTCACCGCCTATCTCAGCGAGTCGACGCTCCGGACGGAACGCTCGCGCACTTTGCTGATCGCCGTGCTTGCCGGCCTTATCGGATTCGCCGTGGCGGGCGTCGCGGTGGCGATTGCGCTGCGTCGCTGGTGCCAGCCAGTCAATTCGCTCGTCCATACGCTCGGGCGCATCAACGCTGGCGCGGCGGAAGCGCGCGCCACGAACGCGCCGGGCGGAGAGCTCGGCATGCTCGCGGCCGGAATCAACACGCTCGCCGAGGCGCTGGGTGCGGCGCGGCGCCACGGCTCGAAGCCGATGCACGATGCGTTGATCCTCGAGAACGTGCGCGCGCAAGTGACGCTCGAGTCGATTGGCGACGGCGTGATCAGCACGGATTCGCGCGGGCGCGTGGTTTACATGAATCCGGTCGCCGAGCAGTACACTGGCTGGGCCTCGTCGGAGGCGACGGGGCAGCCGCTCACCGAAGTGTTCCGCATCTTCGACGAAACCACCCAGCGTGCCGAGGAGTATCCCCTCGGCCAGGCGCTCAAGCACGGCCGGGTCGTTCGGCACGATGCCCACCATCTGCTACTGCGGCGCGACAGTTCGCGCCTTGAGATTCAGGACTCGGCTGCGCCGATCCGGGATCGCGGCGGCCTCATCATGGGTGCGGTCGTGGTGTTCCGCGACGTGACCGAGATGCAGCACATGGCGCGACGCATGGCATTTCTGGCCTCTCATGATCCGCTCACCGGGCTGCTCAACCGGCGCGAATTCGAAAATCGTCTGAATCAGGCGCTGGAGAGCGCGCGCGACGAGGGAACAGTGCACGCCGTCTGCTATCTCGATCTCGACGAGTTCAAAATCGTCAATGACACCAGTGGACATATCGCCGGCGACGAATTGCTCAAGCAGCTGGTGCATCATCTGGCACGCGAAGTGCGAAGCGGCGACGTACTGGCGCGGCTCGGAGGAGACGAGTTTGGAGTCATTTTCGAGAACTGCGGTATCGATAAGGCCAAGCGCCTGGCCGAGATGCTGTTACAGACCATCAAGGATTTCCGTTTCGTTTGGCAGAACCGCACCTATGAGATCGGCGCGTCGATTGGCCTTGTGCCGGTGACGGCGGATAGCGGTGCCCTGACTGATGTGCTGAGCGCCGCAGACTCAGCCTGCTACGTGGCGAAGGACCACGGCCGAAACCGCATCCACGTTTATCAGGTCGATGACGTTGCGCTCACCCAGCGCCATGGACAGATGCAATGGGTGCATCGCCTTCGCCGCGGGCTCGACAACAACAGTTTTGACCTGCATGCACAGGCCATCGTGCCGCTCCGGCGCGATGCTCCGGCCGAGGCGCCGTTCTATGAAGTGCTCATGCGCGTGCGTGATGGCGACCTCGTGATGCCGGCGGTCTTCATCCCGGCCGCGGAGCGCTATCACCTGATGCCCGAGATCGACCGTTGGGTGATTTACAGCACCTTCCAGATGCTTTCGCGCTATTACGAACGCGCGAGCCGCTGGGCCGGCACGCAGCCGGCGCGCTTTTCCATCAACCTGTCGGGTCAGTCGCTCGGAGACGAGAGACTGCTGGAGTTCATCGTTTCGCACCTTGTGCGCAGCCGCATCGAACCGGCCAACATCTGNNCACGTCATGGGGCTCGCCACCGTGGCCGAGTCCGTCGAGAGTGATGCCGTGATCGCGCGCCTGCGCCAAGTCGGGGTGGATTACGGTCAGGGGCTCGGTCTCGACCGCCCCAAGCCGCTCTTCGAAGTGCTGGCGCTGGACGAGAACGAGTGGCACGAGGTCCGCACTCAGGCCCGCGAGGCGAGCCTCTAACCCCATTTCCATGCATTGCTGTGACGAGGCGATCCTCGGGCCGCTTGGGCGCCTGCTCGGGCGTTACGGGCTTAAGCTGAGCCGGCTCGCTGCTGGCAAGGCGATCCCTGGTTCATATTGGGGGGCGCCGGAAGCGGGGTTGATCGGTGCGACCGTCCACGTCCGGCCCGATACCCCGTTGCACTCCGTACTCCACGAGGCGTGTCACGCAATCTGCATGGATCCGATTCGGCGCGTGGCGCTCGATACCGACGCCGGCGGGGACTATTCGGAGGAGAACGCGGTTTGTTACCTGCAGGTGGTCCTGGCCGGGGAGGTCGGGGTGACGCGCGAGGCAATCTGCGCCGACATGGATGCCTGGGGCTACACGTTCCGGCTCGGTTCGGCGCTTGCGTGGTTCGAGCAGGATGCCGCGGATGCACGCGCCTGGCTCATTGCCCACGGCCTGCTCGANNGGCGACAATCGTGCCGCCGCCATCGCCACCCTCCGGGCCGAGATCGATCACCCAGTCGGCACACTTGATCACATCGAGGTTGTGTTCGATCACCACGATGGTGTTGCCCGCATCGCGCAGGCGCATCAGTACGACCATGAGCTGGCGGATGTCGTGGAAGTGCAGGCCGGTGGTCGGCTCATCCAGGATATAAAGTGTGCGTCCGGTGTCGCGCTTGGACAACTCACGCGCGAGCTTGATGCGCTGCGCCTCGCCGCC
>DKBM01000056.1:0-6051 GCA_002451215.1 Proteobacteria bacterium UBA6900 | reverse complement strand
TGCAGGTGGATCTCCCGGCAAGCTTCACGCGCATGACCTACGATGAGGCGGTGCGCCGCTTCGGCACTGATCGCCCCGACCTGCGCGTGCCGCTTGAGCTCATCGATGTGGCGGATCTCATGAAGTCGGTGGACTTCAAGGTCTTTGCCGGTCCGGCCAATGCCCCGAACGGGCGTGTTGCCGCGCTGCGAGTGCCGAAGGGCGGCGACCTCACGCGCAGCCAGATCGATGCCTACACCGCGTTCGTTGGCCAGTACGGCGCCAAGGGGCTCGCCTACATCAAGGTGAACGATGTGGCCAAGGGTCGCGAGGGCCTGCAGTCGCCGATCCTCAAGTTCCTGCCGGATGCCGCAATCGCCGAGATCCTGAAGCGCACCGCGGCGGCGAACAACGATCTCATCTTCTTCGGCGCCGATAACGCGCGGGTGGTGAATGACGCGCTCGGTGCGCTGCGTCTCAAGCTCGGCGCGGATCTGGGTCTCACCGAAAACGCCTGGAAGGTCTTGTGGGTGGTGGACTTCCCGATGTTCGACTACGACGCCGACGCCAAGCGCTGGGTGGCGCTGCATCACCCGTTTACCTCGCCGAAGCACGAAGACCTCGACCGAGTCGATATCGATCCCGCCAATGTGCGGGCACGCGCCTACGACATGGTTCTCAACGGCTCTGAGATCGGCGGCGGGTCGATCCGTATCCATCGCATGGACGTACAGGAGAAGGTGTTCGCGGCGCTTGGCATCGAGGCCGAAGAGGCGCGCGCCAAGTTCGGGTTCCTGCTCGATGCCCTGCGCCTCGGCGCGCCGCCGCACGGCGGCATTGCATTCGGGCTTGATCGCATTTGCGCGCTGATGACAGGGAGCGAGTCGATTCGCGATGTCATCGCCTTCCCCAAGACCCAGAAGGCATCTTGCCTGATGACGGACGCTCCAAGCGTGGTCGACGATGCGCAGCTGCGCGAGCTGCACATCAAGTTGCGCAAGCCGCTGACCGAACCCTCCGGTGCCCCCGTCGAGTAGCGCGGCGTTCAAGCGCCCCGAGTCGGTGCTGGTCGTGGTGCATACCGCCGACAGCGTGTTGTTGCTGCGCCGCGTCGATCCCCCGGATTTCTGGCAGAGCGTCACCGGCAGCCTGCGCTGGGACGAGCGTGAGCCGATCGAGGCCGCGCGCCGCGAGCTGCGTGAGGAGACCGGCATTGAGGAGGCCGGGCGTCTTCGGGACCTGCAGCTTACCTATCGCTTTCCGATCCTGCCGGCCTGGCGGGCGCGTTATGCGCCCGATGTGAAAGAGAACACAGAACATGTGTTTTCCCTTGCGCTGCCGGCGGAAACCGATATTAATGTGAATCCTGCGGAGCATGCCGAGTGGGGGTGGTTCGACTTCCGGACGGCGGCCGCGCGCGTGACCTCGTGGACCAACCGCGAGGCCATCCTGAAGCTGGGATCGTGAGCTGAGCATGGCAACGGCACTCGCCTACGAGCAGTTCGATACGCTGTCCGATGAGGACTGCGACGAGCGCATCGTCGCGGCGAAGCGCGCGCTTGGCAAGCGCGTGGTGATCCTTGGCCATCACTACCAGCGTGACGAGGTGTTCCGGCACGCGGACTTCTCCGGCGATTCGCTCAAGCTCTCGCGTCTCGCGGCCACGTCGGATGCCGAGTACATCGTCTTCTGCGGCGTGCACTTCATGGCCGAGGTCGCGGACATCCTCTCGCGTCCCGACCAGGTCTCGATCCTGCCGGATCTTGCCGCCGGCTGTTCGATGGCGGACATGGCCAATCTCGCCGCGGTCGAGCGCGCCTGGCGCGAGATCGCGCGCGTGCTCGATCCCGATACCCGCGTCACGCCGGTGACCTACATCAATTCGGCCGCCGATCTGAAGGCGTTCTGTGGTGAGCATGGCGGCCTGGTTTGTACTTCCTCGAACGCTCGGCGCGTGCTGGAGTGGTCCTGGGCCCAGCGCGACAAGGTGCTTTTCTTCCCTGACCAGCATCTTGGACGCAACACCGCCTATCGCATGGGCGTCCCGCTCGAGGACATGGCGGTATGGGACTACGCACTGCCGAACGGCGGGCTCACGCGCGAGCAAATCGAACGCGCCCGGATCATCCTGTGGAAGGGGTTCTGCTCGGTACACCAGATGTTCCAGCCGGTGCACATCGACAGCTTCCGGCGCGAACACCCGGATGGCAAGGTGATTGCGCACCCCGAGGCGCCGTTCGAGGTCTGCCAGAAATCGGACTACGTGGGCTCCACCGAATTCATCATCAAGACCGTGCGCGAGTCGGCGCCCGGGACACGCTGGCTGGTCGGCACCGAACTCAACCTGGTCAACCGTCTGCATGAGCAGTGCCGCGATGACGGCAAGGTGGTCGAGTTCATGTCGCCGACCGTCTGCATGTGCTCGACGATGTTTCGCATCGATCCGCAGCATCTGGTCTGGACGCTCGAGAATCTCGTCGAAGGACGCATCGTGAACCAGATCAAGGTCGCCCCGGCCGAGGCCGGGCTCGCGCGTCTGGCGCTTGAGCGGATGCTCGAGGTTTCGCCCTGACGAGTCAGGCCGGCGCGGCGCGAGACGCCGTCGTCCTGATTCATGGCTTGTGGCTGAATCGGGCCGCGCTATGGCCGCTGGCGCGCCGACTGCGCCAGGCGGGATTCGCGGTCTATCCCTTTTCCTATCCCTCCGTGCATCTCGACCTGCATGGCAACGCCGCACGGCTTGCGGCATTTGTGCGTGGAATCGATGCCGGCACGGTGCATCTCGTCGGTCACAGCCTCGGCGGCGTCGTCATTCGGGCGCTGCTAAATGACTTTCCGGATCTCGCGCCGGGGCGTGTTGTGACCCTCGGGAGTCCGCATGGCGGCAGCATCGTGGGACGCCAGCGCGCGCGGTCGCGGTTGTGGCGGCTGCTGCTGGGGCGCGCGGTGGCGCAGCTGAATGCCGGGGAGCCTGCGCGCTGGCCGGTGCCCCCACGCGAGATCGGCACGGTCAGCGGTACGCACTCGTTCGGCGCGGCGCGACTCGTCTACCGTAGCCTGCCGAGACCGAATGACGGCCTGCTTACCGTGGCCGAGACGCAATGGCCGGGTGCGCGTGATGCGATCGCGCTGCCGGTGTCACATACGGGAATGCTGCTGTCTGCGCGCGTGGCGGATGCCGTCACGGCATTTCTCCGTCACGGCAGCTTCGCGGCCCATCCATCCTGACGCTCAGGCAGCGTTCGCGGCTTCGGGCACTTCCGTCACAGCAGCCACTTTCTCGGCGAGTGCCGCGAGGTTGTCGAGCTTGCCCCAGCGCGCGATGCCGTTCAGCGCCAGCGCGGTCTCAACGGCGATGGAGGGGTCGTTGGCGTCGGTAGCGGCCCTCTCGGCAGCGCGTGTCAGATGTAGAGCGCGTACCACCAGATCGGTGCGCTTGGCCATCAAACTGATGTCATTACCGCCGGCCTCGCCCCAGGCGGCCAGCATTTCGAGATCATCGCTTGCCCTGGTTTCCTTCTCGAGTATCTCTCGCGCCGCAGCGGACGCCTCTGCGGAACGGTTCATACCTGTCATCCAGAGGTCGATCCACTTCTGGAAAGCACGGTCCTGGAAGAGATCGCGCATCACCAGCATCGCGAACTGCAATTTCTGCTCGACCGATGCTTGCGGCACCGACGTCTCTTCCTTGACCACGGTGTAGGCCTGTCCGCTGGCGTTCGGATCGACGGTGAAGTTCCAGCAGGTGATCTCGTAGAGTTTGCAGCCGTCCGCCGGGAAGGGGCTCACCATGGCCGCCAGTACAGGCGCTTCGTAGCAGCAGTCGTTCACGAACTTGTGCATGGCCCGTGCGGTCTTGGGGTCGTGAAGGAACTTGCCGGGGGCGAGGCGATGGCGGCAGGGACTCACGCCCTCACTGTCGGTCAACGCGTATTTCTTCTTCATTGTTTGTACCTCCGCAGGTCTGGGGCATGCCACCGTCGTCCCTTGTGGCCCGATGCAGCAGCCAAACAGCATTCCACACGGCGCCGGACATGCCTTAATTTGAGGTGTTGACTGTGGTGTTGCATCATCTGTGCCACGATCGTCGTCGATCGGCCGGCATGGGGTGGGCCCGGCAGGCATTGTGTTAAACTGGCCCGCCAAGTGGGCTCCGGTTCTTATGCCTGAAGCTCCTTAAAAATCATTCGTTTAGCGGTCTCATTTCAAGGGAAATTCATGGCCGGTCACTCGAAATGGGCGAATATTCGCCACCGCAAGGGTGCGGCTGACGCCAGGCGTGGAAAACTCTTCACCAAGCTGATTCGCGAGATCACCATCGCCGCCCGCACGGGCGGGGGTGACGCCGCGCACAATCCGCGGCTGCGTGCCGTCTTGGATAAGGCCCTTACGGCCAACATGACCAAGGAGACCATCGAACGCGCCATTCAGCGGGGCACCGGGGAGCTCGAGGGTGCGAGTTACGAGGAAGTGCGCTACGAGGGATACGGTCCCGGCGGCGTGGCGGTGATGGTTGAGTGCCAGACCGACAACCGAACCCGCACGGTCGGGGATGTGCGCCACGCATTTACCAAATTTGGCGGCAATCTCGGTACCGACGGTTCCGTCGCGTTCCTGTTCAAGAGGACCGGCGTGCTCACCTACGCGCCGGGTACCAGCGAGGACACTATTATGGAGGCCGCGCTCGAGGCAGGCGCGGAGGATGTCGCCACCGACACCGATGGCACGGTTGAGGTGCTCACGGCCCCCGAAAATTTTGATGCCGTACACGCCGCCATGCTGCAAAAGGGCCTCAAACCCGAGCACGCCGAGGTACAGCAGCGTGCCCAGACTGCCGCGCCCGTGAGCGGTGAGGACGCCGAGCGCACGCTGAGGCTTCTTGAGGCGCTCGAGGACCTGGATGACGTGCAGCACGTTTATTCGAACGCGGATTTTCCCGAAGCTCTGCTAAAGGCGGCGAGCTGATGGTTTTCGGCTTTGAGCGCCTCGGAGATGCGGATTTTGACGTGCGCCGTCCATGGCGCACGCTCCTGCGGAGCGCGCTAAAGCGCGTCCAATTTTGCTCCCGGCAAAATTGTCCCGAAGCTCTGCTAAAGGCGGCGAGCTGATGCGCGTGCTTGGCATCGACCCCGGCTCCCGCATTACCGGCTTCGGTGTCATCGAGGTGTTGCGAAACGGCCGTCTGCAATATGTCGCAAGTGGATGCGTGCGCACCGGCAAGGGCGAGCTGGGCGAGCGGCTGCGCACCGTGCACGATGGTGTCGCCGAAGTGGTGGAAACCTACCGTCCGACGGCCCTTGCAATCGAAAGGGTGTTTCTTGCCCGCAATGCGGATTCGGCTTTGAAGCTCGGCCAGGCGCGCGGCGCGGCACTGGTGGCAGCGGCACGCGAAGGACTCAATATCGCCGAGTACACGGCGCTTCAGATCAAGCGCGCGGTGGTTGGCAAAGGCCACGCGGAGAAGAATCAGGTGCAGCACATGGTAAAGGCGTTACTCGCGCTCTCCGGCACGCCGCAGGCCGATGCGGCCGATGCGCTGGCCTGCGCGATCTGTCATGCCCACCACAGCGTGGGACTTGCGTCGTTTGCGCGTGGTGTTACCCGGCGCAGCGGTCGCGGCCTGAGGATCGGCGCATGATCGGACGGCTCGAGGGCGTCCTGCTGCGCAAGGAGCCGCCTGCTCTGCTGATCGATGTGCACGGCATCGGCTATGAGGTCGAGGCCCCCATGACCACCTTCTACGAACTGCCGGCGGTCGGCGAGAAGGCGACGCTCTTCACGCATCTCGTTGTGCGCGAGGATGCGCATCTGTTATATGGGTTTGTGCGCGAGTCGCAGCGTTGGCTGTTTCGCGAGCTGCTCAAAGTCAACGGCGTCGGCCCGCGTGTCGGACTGGCCGTGCTCTCGGGCCTGTCGGACGTGGAATTGGTGCGCTGCGTGGCGGAGCAGGACATTGCACGGCTTACCAAGGTTCCGGGCATCGGGCGAAAGATCGCCGAGCGCCTCGTCATCGAGATGCGCGACAAGCTCGGTGCCGAAACCCCGATCGGCGGGATGCCCGGTTCGGTGGGC
>DKBM01000104.1:0-40079 GCA_002451215.1 Proteobacteria bacterium UBA6900 | reverse complement strand
TGCAACTGTTCGGCTAGCGCCTCGCGACGAGATGGACTCAGTTTCTTCGAATCGGCAAGACCCCGAATTGGGCGTTCCGGATCCAAAATAACGGCGGCTGCCACCACCGGCCCGGCGAGGGGGCCCCGCCCCGCTTCATCGACGCCTGCGCAAATCACCCCACCCGATTGCGCTCTCGCCAACACCTATTTGTGCTCCTGAATGAGGCGCGCAACAGCTGCCGCCGCACGCTGGCTCGCATTTCTTCCAAGCTGCCTACGGATTCCGGAGAGCACACGCGCGACCCGGCGTGCCTTCGCTGGACGAAACAGGTATCCCTCCAGCGCAGGGCCAATTCGCTCAGTGACCGCTTGCTCCTGGAGAAACTCCGGAACCACGCGTCGACCCAATATGATGTTCGGCAGGGCAAAATCCCTAATGTGCGCCATCAACCGCACGAGCTGTGACGACAACCACCCAACACGATAGGTCACGACCATCGGCTTGCAGAGTAGGCCTGCCTCAAGTGTGGCCGTTCCGGAAGCCAGCAACACTGCGTCGGCCGCGGCCATCGCCTCCCGCGCCTTGCCAACCAGGAGTGTAACCGGCAGCTTCTCGGCTCCCTGTTTCAGCATCTCCCTTTCGAAGCGCGCACGCGCTCTAACGTTCGTAAACGCCGCGACGAACCTGAGCTCGGGATGTCGGGCATGCAGCCACAGTGCCGTCTCCACAAACAGACCGGAGTGACGCGTCAGCTCACCGTGCCGGCTCCCTGGAAGGAGCGCCAGCACCTTCTTGCCTATCGGAATTCCCAATTGTCGACGGTATGTTGCGACACTGTAGCGGGCCGGGATTCGCTGGGTGATCGGATGGCCGACGAATGTCACTGGCACACGTTCGCCGCGATAGAACTTGGCTTCAAATGGAAATAGCGTGAGCATATGATCCACAGCGCGGTGAATCGTGCGAATACGCCATCTACGCCACGCCCAGACCTGCGGGCTGACATATTGAACGGTTCGAATCCCGGCTGCTTTCAGCCTTTCCTCCAGACCGATATTAAAGTCCGGCGCATCGATACCAATAAAGAGATCGAACTGGTGGCGCCTGAAATGCTGAACAAGCTTCCGACGCATCCGCAACAACGCGGGCAGGCGCGACACGACACCGAATCCCACGACCGACAGCATTTCCATTGGGTAGAGGCTGACACAGCCCTCGTCCTGCATGTGTGGCCCCGCCACACCCTCGAAGCGGGCGCCCGGCACAATCTTCTTTAGCTCGCGAATGAGCGCAGCACCCAGCAAATCGCCGGACACCTCACCGGCCACGATTCCGATTCGGACGCGCGTGCGGGAACCCTTTGACACTATCGCACGATGCCGCGCTCGGATGCCCGGAGAAAGGCAACCAAGTCAACTACCGGTGGAGAAGTCTTGCCGAGTTCCTCAAGCCGCTGGATCGCCTCCTCGAGCAACAATCCGGACTTGTACAGAATCTTGTAGGCACGCCGAAGCGTCAAAATGGATTCATCACTGAACTGCCGGCGCTTCAATCCGCGGGTATTGAGCCCATGCGGCTGCGCACCGTACCCGGACGTCATTACATACGGCGGGACATCCTTGAATACCATCGTCTTGCCGGCGGTCATACAGTGTGCACCCAATCGGCAGAACTGATGTACTGCGGTCAGGCCTCCCAATACCGCATGGTCACCCACCACTACGTGTCCGCCGAGCGTCACGGCATTGGCCAGAATGGTATGATTTCCGACCTCGCAATCGTGCGCAACATGCACGTACGCCATCACGAAATTGTCATTGCCAATCCGGGTAACGCCGGTTCCCGCGCCGCTGCCACGATTGAGCGTGACATATTCGCGGATAACGTTCCGGTCGCCTATCTCGAGGCGGGTGATTTCTCCGCGGAAGGCTTTGTGTTGGGGCCGCTCACCAATCGAGGCGAACTGAAATATCTGGTTGTCGCGGCCGATGCGCGTTGGCCCCGACAGCACGACATGCGGCCCAATCCAGGTTCCATCACCGATTTCGACTTCCGGCCCGATGATACTATAGGCGCCGACCGCGACACCGGAGCACAACCTAGCCTCTTGATCGATGATCGCCGTCGGATGGATCACGGTATTTCGCGCGATGCACACATGATGTCGGCCGTGGCACACACCTCCTCGCCCACCAGGGCCTCGCAAGCAAACATCCAGATACCCTTCATGCGGCGTTTCAACGCAGTCTTAAGCAATAACTGGTCTCCCGGTTCAACCGGTCGCTTGAATCGCGCCCGGTCGATTCCAACAAAATAGTAAAGGGTGTTGGGATTCGGCTCCATTCCAAGTACCTGAAAGGCGTGAATGAGGCTCGCCTGAGCCAGCGCCTCCACAATCAACACGCCTGGCATCACCGGCCGCTTGGGAAAATGCCCGACAAAAAAGGGCTCGTTAACAGTTACATTCTTGATTGCTGTGAGCGACGTTTCGCTTGACTCGATGACCCGATCAACCAGCAAGAATGGATAGCGATGCGGCAGGTAACGCAACACCTCATGAATATCAATCTGGCTCACTGTGAATCCTCCCGGAAATCTCTTCAATTTGTTTTTCGATACGCCTCAGGCGATCGGCCATCTCGTCCAGTTTTCTAAGGCGCGCGGCATTGCGCCGCCAGAGTTCCGCCGGCTCCGCCTTGATGCTCGAGGAGTAGACTCCCGGTTTCGTGATGGAACTCGCCACGAGTGAGGTCCCGAGTACCGTGACGTCGTCCGTGATTTCGAGGTGGCCCGCTACGCCGACTTGCCCCCCNNACGCCGTCACCGATGACGGTGTCGTCGATCGCCCCGCGATCGACGGTGGTGTTTGCTCCGATTTCAACGTTCCGTCCGATCACAACTCGTCCGAGCTGTGGCACCTTGACCCATCGCGCACCATCGCGTGCATATCCAAATCCATCCGAACCGATCACTACACCGGGCCAAACGATACAGTCCTCCCCTACCACGCAATGATGCAGAACACTGACACGCTCCACCAAACGCGTTCGAGATCCGACGCGAGTGCTCTCGCCGACGTAACAACCTGGACCGATGTAGGCCCCGGCCTCGACTATCGCATGCGCCTCGACCACCGCAAGTGGTCCAACCCACGCCGTCGGAGCTACGGTAGCCATGGAATCAACTGATGCGCTGGCATGAATTCCATGAGGCATGACTTCCGGCGGGAACAGCAGGTTCGCAGCGCGGGCAAACGCCACGTGGGGATTGTCGACGATGAGCGCATTTCCGTCGAAATGGCCCGCGTCGGTCACAGAAATGAGAAGCGCTCCTGGCCGCGCGCTCTCGAGCAGTTTCAGATACTTGCGCTCGGCGACAAAACTCAGATCGCCCGGACCCGCGCGCTCCGGCGCAGCGACGCCAGTGATTTCCAGAGCACCGTCTCCGCGAAGTTGAGCGCCCAGTTGCGTGGCGAGCTCAGCGAGGAGAATGCCCATGGGGTTAGGGGGCTGCCTTCTTGCCCAGTTTGCGCAGGACCTTTTCCGTGATGTCGGTCCTCGGACCGGCGTACAACACGCCCTCATTTAGCACGAGGTCATACGCCTCCTGCTTGGCGAGTTCGGCGATGGCGCGCTGCACGAGCTTCTGAAGCGAAGCGAGTTCTTCGTTACGCCTCAGATTGTAGTCTTCGCGAAACTCCTGGGTCGCTCGCCGCAGATCGCGCTTCAAGCTGTTCAATTCCTGCTCACGCGCTCGTCGCTCCGTATCCTTGACGACCAACGCGTTCTTTTGCAGGTCCTCCTCAATGTGCTTGATGCGCCCCTGCAGCTCAACAAGCTTCCTGTCCCGTGGGCCAAACTCGGCCTCCAGTTTCTTGAGCGCGGCCGCCGCCTGCGGTGCCTCTTCGATCACCTTGACAGCATTGACATAGCCAATTTTGACATCCGCTCCAAACGCTGCCGGCCATGTTGCCAGCATGGCGAGCCCGAGAATCAGCTTCTTCAAATCCAGCCTCACAACTTCCTTCCTCATGTAATTATCTGAGCGGTACACCGAGTGTGAATTGGAACCGCTCGACCTGATCGCCCGGTTTCTCATTCAGCGGGAACGCATAACTGAAAGCCAGCGGTCCAACCGGTGACAGCCAATTAAACGCCAAACCCGTCGAATAGCGCAACTCTCCAAGATCAAGGGTCTGCCCGGGGCCATAGACCTGGCCGCCATCAACAAACCAGCTCAATCGCATTGACTTGGCGTCCTGCTGCGTCGCCCCGGGTAGCGGAAACAGAAGCTCCATGTTGGCAAGAACGCGTCGGTCACCGCCGATCGGGTCAAACGGCTCCTTGCTGTCTCGCGGACCGAGTGAGCGCGACTTGTAACCACGCACCGTCGTGCTGCCACCCGCATAGAAATTCTTGTAGAACGGCAGCTCCGTCGTGTCACCATAGCCGGCTCCATAGCCCATCTCCGCCTTCGCGCGAAAAGTGAAGTCCTCGGTCAGTGGAAGGTAACCGGTCGCCGCCGCCGTGCCCTTGTAGTACTGCAGGTCGCTTCTCGGGATCGCCGCCTCGCCTGAAAGCGAAAGAATAAGCCCGCTGGTGGGAAATATACGACTGTCCAGCGTGTCCTTGGTCCAGCCGAGCGTCCCTTTATAGATGAAATTGTCATCGCCGTATTGTGCGACGAAATCCTGCGATATTTGCGACGAGGTCGTTGTGGTACTGATCTTGACCCGCTCTATGTCAAATCCAAGAAAGACGCGGTTATCCTCCGAGAGAGGCACGCCGTAGACGAGTCCGACGCCCTGCGTCGTGCTGTTATATGCGGCGGTACCGGCGTTAGCGGCGTCAAACTTGGTTGAGTACAGACTGAACGACTGGCTGATTCCGCTCTGCGTGAGGTAAGGGTTGGTGTGTCGAATGTTGAGATTACGCGTGCTCTTGCTGGTGTCGATTGCCGCTGACAACTCGTTGCCGGTGCCAAACAGGTTGTTCTGGTTGACACTCGCATTGAGAAGAATGCCATCAGCGTCCGAGTAGCCAACACCGAACAGAATGTTGCCCGTTGAGCGCTCCTTGACCGTTACGTTCATGTCGACCTGATCCTGCGTGCCCGGCACGGCAGGCGTTGCAATGTTGACGTCCTCAAAGTAGCCAAGACGTTGCAGGCGAATCTTGGAACGCTGGATCTTGTCGGCCGCATACCAGCTGCCTTCCAATTGCCGCATCTCGCGCCGCATTACGTAGTCTCGCGTGGAAACGTTTCCGGAAAAATTGATGCGCCGCACATAGGTGCGTTTCCCGGGATCGATATAGAAAGTGAAGAAAACCTGCGACTTCTCGCGATCGATTTCCGGAATGGCGTTGACATTCGCGAACGCATAGCCCGCATTGGTAAGCCGTTCCGTGATCTTCTTGGTGGTCTCCGTTACCTGCTTGCGCGAGAACACCTGACCCGGCTTGATCGTTACCAGCCCCTTCAGCTCCTCTTCCGGCACAACAAATGTGCCCGCGAGCTTAAAGTCGCGTATCGAGTACTTCTTGCCTTCGCGAATGTTGAGCGTGATATACAGACGCTCCTTGTCGGGCGTAATCGTTACCTGGGTCGATTCGATGGCGAATTCGAGATAGCCACGGTCCTGGTAATAGTTTCTCAGGCGCTCGATATCGCCTGCCAGTTTCTGCTTGGAATACTGATCACGACTAGAAAGGAAGCTGAACCACGCCCACCAGGGCGCTGGTCCCTGGGTGAACTCGTCAAGCAGGTCATCCTCGTCGAACACGCTATCGCCGACAATTTTGACCTGTCGAATGCGTGCCGGGTTTCCTTCCGACACATCGATTGTGATCGCCACGCGGTTTCGCTCAACCGGGGTAGCGGTCGCCTTGATCAGCACTGCGTAGTAGCCTCGACTGAAGTACTGTTGGCGCAGATCCTGCTCGACGCGATCGAGCAGCGAGCGGTTGTAAACGCGCCCTTCTGCCAGTCCCAGCTCCTTGAGGCCCTTCTTGAGATCGTCCTCGGAAATCTCCTTGGTTCCGACAATGCGGACCGACCCAATCGAGGGGCGCTCGACCACCGATACGATCAGCACCTCGCCCTGGCGTTCCAGACGAACATCCCGAAAAAAGCCGGTCTTGTGCAATGCACGGATGGCCTCCTGGGCCCCCTGTTCCGTGACGGTGTCTCCCACCTTGACGGGCAAGTAATTGAAAACCGTTCCGGCGGAAATACGCTGGAGTCCCTCGACGCGAATGTCGCGAACGACAAATGACTCCAGCGCATGCAGCTGTCCGAACGGACACAACGCAAGCGACACCGCGACAGCGCGCCGAAGGATGGAAATGGTCACAATGACGTTGTCAGCAAGTGGTGACGCTCTCAACCGAGAAGTCGCACGATGTCGTTGTAGAAAGCGAGCACCATCAATGCCATCAATAAGGCGATACCGAGCTGTTGCCCGATAACCATGGTGCGTTCCGAGAGCGGACTGCCTTTGACACCTTCGAGCACGTAGTAGAGCAAGTGCCCACCGTCCAACACAGGAATGGGCAACAGATTCAGTACACCGAGACTGATGCTGATGGCCACGAGAAACAACATGAACTGGTCGACACCAATGCGCGCCGAGTAACCAGCATATTGGGCAATCGTTATCGGCCCGCTGATGTTGCTGGTCGATGCCTCGAGACGCAGCATCTCATACAACATCTCAAGAATGACGCGGGATGACGTCCAGACATGCCGCAGGCCCTCCCCGGCTGCCTCGAACGGACCAAGCCGCACCGTCACACGCATCTCGGGCGGTATCTCAGCAAACTTTGGATAGATGAAGATACGTCCGATCTTGCGCCCATTGTGCTCCACCGGGTCCGGTGTGACGGTGAGATCGAGCCGTTGGCCATCGCGCTCCAGGGTGAATCGCAGCGGCTCGCCGGGATGATCATTGATGCGCCGGGCAAGCGACTCCCATGAACCAATGGGTTCGCCCTCGATACGCAGCAATCTGTCCCCCACCTGCATACCCGCCCGCTTGGCCGGACCATCCTGCAGTGCGCCAACAATCGGGAGGTACGGCGGAAAATAGCCCACCAGCCCGATACCGCGCTCGACAAGCGAACTGTTGATCTGTGCGACTGGAATGGTGGAAAGGTCGAGACGGTGCGCGCGCGTCGCGCCCGTGCCGTCTCGAGCCTCGATGGTCACGGCCTTTCGCGCCAGCGTGCGCTCAAAGAGATAAATGCGTCGCTGATCCCAACTCTGCACCCTCATGCCGTCGATCGCCACCAGCTCATCGCCGGCCTTGAGGCCCGCCTGCTGGGCAATCGAGCCATCCAGTACCCGACCGATCACCGGACGAAGTCCATCCACTCCGACAAGGTAAACAGCCCAGAACGCGACCAGCGCGAACAGAAAGTTGAACAGCGGTCCAGCAACCACAACCGCGATGCGTTTGCTCACTGGCTGCCGATTAAAGGCACGATCACGCTGAGCGCGCGGCACTTCGCCTTCGCGCTCATCGAGCATCTTCACGTAACCACCAAGCGGCAGCGCTGCGACGACGAATTCGGTCCGATCAGGACCGAAGCGCCGCGTCCACAGCGGTTTGCCGAACCCGACAGAAAAACGCAGCACTTTGATACCGAGCGTGCGCGCCACCCAGAAGTGCCCGAACTCATGCACCACGATCAGCGCTCCGATCGCAACAATGAACGCCAAGAGATGGAACAGGAAATCGCTCACGTCGCCCTCTGCGTCATCACCGGGCGCTGGGCGTCGACCCATGACTGGGCCGCGGCACGGGCCGCGGCGTCATCGCCGAGAACCACCTCGAGCGTGACCGCCTCGTGCACCGCCACGCAAGCGAGCCCATGCTCGATGACGCGCGGAATGTCTGTGAAACCAATCTTGCGATCAAGAAAGGACTGTACCGCCACCTCATTCGCGGCGTTGAGAATGGCCGGTGCCGTGCCACCACGTTCCGCCGCCACTTGCGCGAGTCCCAGACACGGGAAACGTTCGGTGTCGGGCGGGCTGAAATCGAGCCGCCCGATCGTGAACAAGTCCAGGCTCGCGACACCGGCCTCGATTCGTTCAGGAAAACCAAGCGCGTGTGCGATCGGGGTACGCATGTCGGGATTGCCCAGCTGGGCGAGCACCGAGCCATCAGCATATTCGACCAGGGAGTGGATAACGCTTTGCGGATGAATCACGACTTCGACCTTTTCCGGCTCTACTCCAAAGAGCCAGCAGGCCTCAATAAGTTCCAACCCCTTGTTCATGAGCGTGGCAGAATCGACTGAAATCTTGCGGCCCATCACCCAGTTGGGGTGGGCAACGGCCTGTTCGGGCGTGACTCGCACAAGCTCCGATGCGGCTGTCGTTCGGAAGGGGCCACCGGAGCAGGTGAGCAGGATGCGCCGAATGGCCGGCACAGAGTCTCCGGCCCGGAATCCGGTGGGCAGACACTGGAAGATGGCGTTGTGCTCGCTGTCCACGGGCAGCAGTTCGGCACCGCTGTGCTGCGCCGCATCCAAGAACAGGTGCCCACACATTACCAGCGGTTCCTTGTTCGCAAGAAGCACCCGCTTGCCGGACCGCACTGCGGCCAGCGCGGGCAGCAGACCCGCCGCACCAACAATTGCTGCCACCACGATGTCGGCACGCGCAAGTGTCGCGACGTGCTCCAGACCCTCCGTGCCAATCAGCACCTCTGTTGAGGCCGCTGCTCCATGCAATTGTTCTGCGAGCTTTTTCGCGCTTTGCACGTCCGGCACGACCGCGTACGCGGGCTTATGCTGGCGGCACTGCTCGAACAGCCGGTCGATCTGGGTATTGGCGGTGAGCGCCAAGACTTCAAAACGTTGCGGGTGGCGCGCCAACACATCAAGCGTATTGACGCCAATCGATCCGGTGGAACCAAGCACAACCACCCTGCGCACGCTCACGCCAGCAGCCTCTGTACGTAGTACCAACCGAGGGCAAAGACGGGCAGGCCCGCGGACATCGCATCCACGCGATCACAGACGCCACCATGCCCGGGAAGTAGGTTGCCCGAATCCTTCACACCGGCAAGGCGCTTGAACTTGCTCTCCAGCAGATCGCCCAACACAGATACCAGCACACTCACTGCCGCCAGCGCGAGCCACGCCGTGAGCGGCACGCCCGAAAGCTTCCAGCCCGCAACTCCGGAGATTGCGGCCAAGAGCATGGCGCCGGCCAGCCCTCCCGCCACGCCCTCGATGGTCTTGCCGGGGCTCACACTCGGAGCAAGCTTGTGCCTGCCGAAACGATGGCCAGCGAAATATGCAAACGTGTCAGCCGCCCATACCAATGAGAATGCATACAACAACAGCCAGGGCCGATGAATATCTGCCACAAACAAATACATGGCCGAGAGCCAGAGCGGCACCAGTACAAAGAAACCGCTCATGACCTTGCCGGCGCGCGCACCGTACATACCGCGCCCGGCGGCCGCTTCCCCCTGGTCGGTCACCATGCTCACCAGCGAGGCTGCCCAAAAGATCAACACCACACCCAGCGGCCAGCGCAGCCACGCATGCGATGCATTAACCAGCAACGCGGCAATCAATCCGGCACCAATTCCCATTACGGCAAGGACAAAACCCACGCGCGCACCACGGCCAAGGCCCGCCAAGGCACCCCACTCCCAGGCCCCGAGACCGATCAGTATGCCGAACCACGCGGCCAGCGCGGACGCAGGTAGTACAAACATGCCCCCGACGAAAATGAAGATCAGCAGCAGTGCGGTGACAACTCGATACCTAAGCATGGCGCGCTTCGATCTGCTCGCCGGTCAGGCCGAAGCGGCGCTGGCGGCCGCGAAAGGACGCGAGCGCCTCTTCGAATTGCGCGCGATCGAAGTCCGGCCACAGTACCGGTGTAAAATAAAGCTCTGTGTAGGCCAGCTGCCACAGCAGGAAGTTGCTGACGCGCTGCTCACCGCCGGTACGAATGAACAAATCCGGTTCGGGAGTTCCGTACAGCGAAAGAAACGGCTCAAGGCTATCCGGTGTGATCGCATCCGGACTGATCTCTCCCCGCTGCGCCCGACGTGCCAGCGCGGCGGCTGCCTGGGCAATGTCCCAGCGCCCGCCATAGTTCGCTGCAACCGTAAGTGTCAGCTTGTTGTTGTTGCGCGTGAGATCTTCGGCAGCGCGGATGCCGCGGACCAGTTCCTCTCCGAACGCCTCGACGGCACCAATGACGCGAAAGCGTACTTGGTTCTTGTGCAACTTTTCGACCTCGCGTTCGAGCGCGGTCACGAACAGTTCCTTCAGCAGCGATACTTCCTGCGGCGGCCGGCGCCAGTTCTCGCTTGAGAACGCGAACACCGTGGCGTAGGGAATACCGTGTTCGCCGCAGGCAACGACAAGGTCGCGCACGCGTTCAACCCCTTTCCGATGCCCGGCAACGCGAGGCATCCCGCGGCGCCGCGCCCAGCGTCCATTTCCATCCATGATGACCGCGACGTGCCTTGGCGTATCGCCAAGGGGCGGCGGCGGAGACTGCTGGCTGGCGGAGGATGAGCTCATGCGTGCGGGAAGCAGCAAGTCAATCAGACCTGCATAATTTCCTTTTCCTTGGCAGCCACCAGCTTGTCGATCTCGGCAATGTGCCTGTCAGTCGACTTCTGAACAGCCTCCTCGGCGCGTTTGTCATCGTCCTCGGTGATCAGTTTCTTTTTGAGCAATTCCTTGAGCTGATGATTGGCATCGCGCCGCACATTGCGAATGGCGACCTTGGCGTTTTCACCCTCGGCGCGCACGTGCTTGCCAAGTTCCTTGCGTCGCTCTTCCGTAAGCGAGGGCAACGGAACACGGATGACGCCCCCGGCCGGCACCGGGTTGAGCCCAAGATCCGACTCCCGAATCGCCTTCTCAATGCTCTGCGCGGCCCCTTTGTCGTACGGCGTCACCGTAAGGGTGCGCGCATCGGAGACCGAAATATTGGCTAGCTGGTTAAGGGGAGATTTCGTTCCGTAGTAGTCAATGCGAATATTTTCCAACAGGCCGGGATGAGCGCGCCCGGTGCGCACCTTGGCCAGATCGCTCTTCAACGTCTCGAGCGACTTGTTCATCCGTTCATCGGCATCCTTCTTGGTGTCATCTACGCTTTGCGACATGGTCAGTCTCCTGCCCTTACCAGAGTTCCTTCCGCCGCGCCATCGAGAATCCGCATCAGGCTGCCAGGCTTGTGAATAGAGAACACCTGCACCGGCATGCCTTGCTCGCGGCACAGCGCGATCGCGGTCATATCCATCACGCCGAGACGCTTTGCGAGCACCTCGCCATAGGTAATTACGTCGTAGCGCCGGGCATCGGTATGCTTCTTGGGATCCTTATCGTAAACACCATCGACCTGGGTGGCCTTGAGGACCACGTCAGCACCAATTTCGATGGCGCGAAGACTCGCGGCTGTGTCTGTTGTAAAAAAGGGGTTGCCAGTACCGGCGGCAAAGATCACCGCGCGGCCGCGCTCCAGGTGCCGGATGGCACGCCGACGCACATAAGGTTCCACGACCTGCTCAATGCGCAAGGCTGACAACACGCGCACCGGCAAGCCGGCCTTTTCCAAGGCATCCTGAAGCGCCAACGCGTTCATCACCGTTGCCAACATGCCCATATAGTCGGCATTGGCGCGGTCCATGCCCTGTGCACTGGGAGCCATACCGCGAAAGATGTTTCCGCCGCCGATGACGATGCCGAGTTGCACTCCGGCCTCTACCACAGACTTCAGTTCCGCCGCGATTCGGATTACGACATCGCGATTGATGCCGTAGGCATCAGTTCCCATCAAAGCCTCGCCGGAAAGCTTAAGCAGCACCCGGCGGTAGACGGGCTTGGCAGCCAAGGTTCAGCCTCCCTTGACCGTGGCCATCACTTCAGCCGCAAAATCGGCCGCTTTCTTCTCAATCCCCTCACCCACCTCGTAACGCAGGAAGCGCAACACCCGGGCATTCCTGCCCTTCAGAAGCTTCTCAACTGAGGTATCCGGATCCTTGACGAACGGCTGTCCCAGCAGCGTGATCTCAGCAAGAAACTTGCTTACGCGACCCTCGACCATCTTCTCGATGATGTTCGCCGGCTTGCCAGACTGTTGCGCCTGCTCGGTGAAAATTTCCTTCTCCTTGGCAATGCGATCAGCCGGCACCTGGTCGCGCGATACGCACTCCGGCCGGCTCGCCGCGATATGCATCGCGAGATCTTTGGCGAGCTCAGAATCTCCACCCTCCACCTCCACGAGCACTCCAATCTTGCGCCCATGCAGGTAGCTGCCGATACGGTGGCCGCTGGTGATTCGATCAAAGCGCCGGACGCCCATCTTCTCGCCGAGCTTCGCCACCAGCGCCTCAAGACCTTGCGCAACCGTCGCCGAAGCGCCGTCCTTGAGCGGCAGCTTGAGAAGGGAATCCACGTTGGCCGGATTCGATACGGCCACGCGGGCCGCCACATCGGCGGCGAAGGCGAGAAAATCGTCGCCCTTGGCAACAAAGTCCGTTTCTGAATTGACTTCGACCATGGCGGCAAGCGTGCCATCGGTACTCACATGGATTGCAATCGCGCCGTCAGCCGCCGTGCGCCCCGCCTTCTTTTCGAGCTTGGCACCCGCCTTCTTACGCAGCAGGTCCGCGGCCGCCTCCATGTCGCCATTGGTCTCGGTGAGCGCAGCCTTGCACTCCATCATTCCGAGCCCGGTACGCTCGCGCAGTTCCTTGACCATCTGGGCGGAAATTGTCATTTCTTTCTCCGTCTGAATTCCTCAACGCGGGCAACGAGGCGCCGCATGCGGGATCAATACTGTCGGGTGCTGCTACATCCCGCCGACGGCGCCTGCACACTGCGCCGCCGATGCCGGCGGCGGGCGCTGCTGCGCGCTAGGCTTCCGGTTTTTTGGTTCGCGGTGTGGCGGTACGCGTCTTACGCTTTGCCTTGGGTGCCGCCTCGGCTTCGGATTCTTCCGTCACTTCTCCGGCAGCCGTGCGCTTCTTCGCGACCACTTTTACCTTGGCGGATTCTTCCTTCACCTCGACAAATTCGTCGTCGCTTGCGGACTCACCGATTTCGCGCTGAGACGCACCCTCTATGACAGCATCGGCCGCGGACTGCGCGTACAGGCGAATCGCGCGTATGGCATCATCATTGCCTGGAATAACGTAGTCGACCCCGTCTGGCTTGCAGTTCGAGTCGACGACGCCGACCACCGGTATCCCGAGCCGATTGGCCTCGGATACCGCGATGTACTCGTGGCCGACATCGATCACGAACAGCGCATCCGGCACGCCCGGCATTGCCTTGATGCCACCCAGGCTTTTCTCGAGCTTCTCACGCTCACGATCAAGATCGAGCAGTTCCTTCTTGGAAAGCTTCTGCGAGCTGGTTTCGTCCGCCAGTAGCGACTCGAGCAGCTTGAGGCGCTCGATAGAGCGGCGCACAGTGCGATAGTTGGTCAGCATGCCACCCAGCCAGCGATGGCTCACGGACGGCATACCGCAGCGCTGGGCCTCTTCCGCCACGATATCCTGCGCCTGGCGCTTGGTGCCGACGAACAGCACGGTCCCACCGTTGTTCGCCAGCTTCTTCAGAAACGCCATCGCCTCGTTGAAAAGCGGCAGCGTCGCCTCGAGATTGATGATATGGATCTTGTTGCGGTCCCCAAAAATGTAGGGACGCATCTTGGGGTGCCAGAATCGCGTCTGGTGACCGAAATGCACGCCGGCCTCCAGCATCTGGCGCATGGTAACGTTCGCCATCTCTTGCTCCTTCGGGTTTTTCCGCCGCGGTCCCCATACATCAACTCCTTCTTCGCTACCGCTGAAGACGGAGCACCCGGATGTACGTGCCGGAGCCGCGTGTGGGTTTAGGTTGATAAAGCGCGCGCTTTATACCATAGCCGGCTGCATAAGAACAATGTTTTCAGGGGTTTGGCGCAAATTTGATTGATTTAGGCCCTTTCTAAATACCGTCTAATCCCTGAAAATACGCTGGAAGTTGCCTACTCATGCCGGTAACCATCAAAACACCCGAGGAAATCGAAAAAATGCGCGTGGCCGGACGGCTCGCCGCGCAGGTACTCGACTGGATTGCGCCCCACGTTCAGCCGGGCGTTGCCACCGGCGAACTGGACCGCCTGTGTCATGACTATATTGTCGAGACGCTGCATGCCATTCCCGCTCCGCTCAACTACCGCGGCTTCCCGAAGTCGATCTGTACCTCGGTCAATCACCAGGTTTGTCATGGCATCCCGGGCGACAAACGCCTAAAGAAGGGCGATATCGTCAACATCGACATCACCGTCATTAAAGATGGCTTCCACGGCGACACCAGCCGTATGTTCTTCGTCGCCGAGCCTTCCATCCAGGCCAGGCGGCTGGTGAAGGTCACTCACGAGTGCATGCTGCACGGGATAGAACAGGTTCGACCGGGAGCGCGCCTAGGCGACATCGGCCATGCCGTCCAGCGCCATGCCGAAGCGCATGGTTTCTCCGTGGTGCGCGAGTACTGCGGCCACGGCATCGGAAGGGAGTTCCACGAAGACCCGCAGGTTCTCCATTACGGAAAGCCTGGGACCGGAATGGAACTTGTTCCCGGCATGACATTTACGATCGAACCCATGATCAACGCGGGCAAGCCCGACATCCGGCTGCTGCCGGATAACTGGACGGTAGTCACGCGCGATCATTCTCTCTCCGCGCAATGGGAACACACGGTGCTCGTGACGGAAGCCGGGCACGAGATCCTGACGCTGCCGAACGGCGCCGCCGCCTGAAATGTCCCTCACGCGCGAGTCGCTGTTCGATGCCAATGCATTCGAAGCAACGCTCGCCGACGCCCCGCAAGCACTGCCGGTGTTTCGCGAGGCGCTCACGCGCGGGCATGCGCTGCTAGAGGAACACTACAACACGCGATCGAACGAGACCCCGCAGCTCGTCGCGCTGCATGCGTGGCTGGTCGATCAAATCCTGACGCGCGCCTGGCGCTTTTTTCGCCGTCGCCTGCCGGTCGAGACAGATATGGCGCTGGTAGCGGTCGGCGGCTATGGCCGCGGCGAGCTGCATCCTTTCTCGGATATTGATCTGTTGTTGTTGGTCGAGCGCCCACGTGCCCCGGGAGTGCGTGAGTTCGTCGAAGAGACACTACGCTTCCTTTGGGACATTGGCCTGCAAGTGGGCCATTCGGTACGCACGATCAAGGACTGCGTTACAGAGGCCAAGCGCGACCTGACAGTTGTTACGAATCTCATGGAAGCCCGTCTGCTGGAAGGCGATTTGACGCTTTTCAACCGCATGCGAGCCGCCATTCAGTCTAAACGATTGTGGCCGTCGCCGAAGTTTTTCGTGGCCAAGCTCGAGGAACAGCGCGCGCGCCACCAGCGCTTCCACGATACCGCCTACAACCTTGAACCCAACGTGAAGGACGGGCCCGGAGGTCTGCGCGACATCCAGATGATCGCCTGGGTCGCGCAACGCCATTTCGGTACCGAGTCGCTGCATGATCTGGTGAAACGTGATTTCCTGAGCGAAGCGGAGTATCGCAAGCTGCTGCGCGGGCGCAACCTGCTTTGGAAAGTGCGTAGCGGTTTGCACTATTTGGCGGGTCGGCGCGAGGACCGCCTGTTGTTCGATCATCAGCGGACCCTCGCACGACAATTTGGCTATCGTGACCGCCCGGGCATTCTCGCGGTTGAGCTCTTCATGAAGCGCTACTACCGAACGATCAAGGAACTCACGCTGCTGAACGAGATCCTGTTGCAGCATTTCCAGGAAGCCCTGCTGTCGCGTGGACGAGCGCGCATCAAGCCGATAAATCGCCGCTTTCAGGACCACAACGGTTATCTGGAGGCACGCAGCCCGCGGGTGTTCGAGCGTGCGCCCTACGCGCTACTTGAACTCTTTCTGATCATGCAGCAACACCAGCTAAAGGGGGTGCGCGCCGATACGATTCGCCTCGTGCTCGCCAACCTGCACCGCATCGACGCAAAGTTCCGCAAAGATCTAGCCTGCCGCACGCTGTTCATGGAGATCATGCGCCAGCCGCGCGGTATCACTCATGAACTGCGGCGCATGAACGCCTACGGAGTGTTGGGTGCCTACCTGCCTGCCTTTGGGCACATCGTTGGCCAGATGCAGCACGACCTGTTTCACGTCTACACCGTCGACCAGCATTCGCTGTTTGTCCTGCGAAACCTGCGACGCATGACTATCCCCGAGCATCGACACGAGTTGCCGTTTGCCAGCGAATTAATCCAGAAGATCGTCAAGCCCGAACGGCTCTACCTGGCGGGTCTGTTTCACGACATCGCCAAGGGCCGTGGCGGCGACCATTCGACGCTTGGCGAACAGGAGGCCGAGGCGTTTTGCCGGCTTCACAACCTGAGCAACTACGATACGCGATTCGTCTGCTGGCTGGTCCGCTACCACCTGCTGATGTCGACGACCGCCCAGCGCGAGGACATCTCCGACTCCGATGTGGTACAGCGATTTGCCCAGCGGGTCGGCGATCAGGAACATCTCGACAACCTGTACCTCCTCACGGTGGCCGACATGCGCGGAACCAGCCCGGCCGTCTGGAATGCCTGGAAAGGCCGGCTGCTCGCTCAGCTCTACACCGCGACTGCGCAGTTGCTGCGTCGTGGAATCGCCACCCCGCTCGACATCGACGCGCACATCACCGACCTGCGGCGCGATACGCTGATGCTGCTCAAACACGATCATGTCTCGCCGGAGTTGGCCGCGCGTTTCTGGGTGAATCTCGAACCCGACTACTTTCTTCGTTACGACGCCGACAGCCTTGCCTGGCATGCGCGCGCCATTGCGCGCACGTCGTCGGCGGACCTGCCGGTCGTGGCAACCCGGTACACACCCGAGTTGGGTGGCAGCGAGTTCTTGTTCTATACGCCGGATCGGGACGACCTGTTCAGCGTCATTACTGGCGGGTTCGACCGCCTGAACCTCTCGATCGTAGATGCCCGGGTGCATACGCTGAAAAACGGCTTTGCACTGGATACTTTTATGGTGCTCGACAGCGCCGGTGAGTCGATCGGCGATCCGCGCGTACTGAAGCACCTGGCGCAAGCCATGCGCCAGCAGCTGCTCAATCCCAAACCTGGTCACGACCTCCTGCAAGCCCGCCTGCCGCGGACCCTGCAGCAGTTTCCGATTGAGACACGCGCGCAGTTCGCCCGCGCGCCGAACAAGTCGCTCACCATCATGGAGGTCACGGCCCAGGATCGTCCCGGCCTGCTCTACCAGGTGGCGCTGGCGCTCAAACAATGCGAAGCCAATCTGGTGGCCGCGAAGGTCGCCACCTACGGCGAGCGCGCGGAAGACATCTTCTTTATCAACACGCGCGAGCATACACCGCTTACCGAAGTGGAGGAGCGCTGCCTCGCGAATGAAATCACGCGCCGCCTTGGCGCTGCAGCAGGAAACACAAACCTGGTCACAATCTGATCGTGCTGGGCCGGCCTCTCCACGTAGCGTTCTCCGGTACCGGTTAGCCGCCCAGATAAGCGTGCTTGACCTCGGGATTAGCGAGCAGCGCAGCGGCCTCATCGGCCAAAGTCACCCGACCACTTTCCATGACATAGCCACGGCGACTGATCTCGAGCGCGAGGCGCGCATTCTGCTCGACGAGCAACAGCGTTACGCCCTCGGCGGCGATCCGACGAATGGTACCGAAGATGCGCTGCACCATGATCGGTGCAAGCCCCATGCTGGGCTCGTCAAGCAGCAAAAGGCGCGGGCGCGACATCAGCGCGCGAGCGATTGCGAGCATTTGTTGCTCGCCGCCGGATAGCGTTCCGGCAATCTGGCTGCGACGCTCGGCAAGCCGGGGAAACAGCTCGAACCCACGATCGAGATCCTGGCTGATGCCTAGCGCGTCGCGTCGCACATAGGCTCCGAGCTTGAGGTTTTCCAGAACCGACAGGCGCCCGAAGATGCCACGACCTTCCGGAACCAGCGCGATACCAAGCGAAACCAGCTCGTATGACGGACGGCGCGTGATCGCGTGTCCATCGTAGCGGATCGTACCGCCTGCAGGCCGTAGCATCCCGGCGAGCGCCTTGAGGGTGGTGGTCTTGCCGGCACCGTTGGCGCCAATAAGGCACACCAGTTCCCCTCGACCGACTTCCAGGTCGATACCCTTGACAGCCACGACACCGCCATAGGCGACTCGCAGATCACGCACGCTGAGGAGACTCTCCTTGCTCGAACTGACGGCGCGACTCATGCCGGCCCGCCCAAGTAGGCCTCAATAACCACGGGATCGTTGCGAATGTTGGAAGGCACTCCCTCCGCGATCTTCTTACCGTAGTCGAGCACTGCCACCCGGTCACACAAATCCATAACCAGACGCACATCGTGTTCGATCAGCAGAATCGTCACACCATCCGCACGCACACGTTGCAGCAACTCCTGAAGCGCGGCAGTCTCGCTAGCATTCATGCCGGCAGCGGGTTCGTCGAGCGCCAGCAGCTGCGGATCGGTAGCAAGAGCACGCGCAATCTCCAGCCGTCGCTGATCTCCATAGGAAAGATGTCTCGCCAATCGTTGCGCGTGCGTACCGACGCCAACGTAAGTCAGCAACTCGTGTGCGCGCCGCTCGATCGCACTTTCCTCGGCGCGCGTCGCCGCGCCGCGGAAGATCGCACCTATCACTCCTGCCTGTGTGCGCACATGCCGCCCGACCATGACATTCTCCAGCGCGGTCATGTTGGCAAACAGACGGATATTCTGGAAGGTTCTGGCCAAGCCGCGTGTCACGACCTCATGCGGCTTGCAGCCGCTGAGCAGCGTCTCGCCAAGTCTCACGTCACCTTGGTCCGGAGAATAGAGGCCGGTCACCACGTTGAAGAGCGTGGTTTTTCCAGCGCCGTTCGGACCAATCAGGCCGTAGATCTCGCCCTGCGCCACACCAAGCGATACATCCGAAAGCGCCGCGAGACCACCAAACTGCTTACTCACGCCCTCGAGCGCAAGAAGCATGTCGGCGTCTGCCTTAGCGCTGGGCGTCATACAGGCTCGCCTGCTCCTGTGCTGCGACCGGCGCGTCGGCGCCAAGTTCGCGGCGCCGACGCATGGACGGAAGGATTCCCGCTGGCCGGAAAATCATGATGAGCACAAGCGCCATGCCGAACACCAGCATGCGCAGATCCGCTGCGTCCACGAACACCTGTCCGAACACGATGTACTGCAGCTCACCGAGATAGCGCAACGCCTCGGGAAAAGTCGTCAACAGCACGGCACCCAGGATCACTCCGGCGATGTTGCCCATGCCACCCAGCACCACCATGCACAGCACAATGATCGACTCGAACAGATTAAAGCTTTCCGGACTGATGAATCCCTGAAAACCGGCAAACAATCCGCCACTCACGCCGCCAAAGGTGGCGCCCATGGCAAACGCCAGGAGTTTCACATTGCGCGTGTTGATGCCGGTGGCGGCGGCTGCAATCTCATCCTCGCGGATCGCCACCCAGGCGCGCCCAATGCGTGAATCCTGCAACCGGATCGAGACAAAGATGATCCCCAACGTCAGTGTCAGGAACAGATAATAGTAGTTGTGCGTCGGCGGAAAGGTAATGCCGAACACGGTATACGTCTCGTTGAATCCAAGGTCACCCACCCGAATCGGATCGATGAGGTTAATGCCCTGCGGACCATTGGTCAGGTTGAACGGCGCGTTCAGATTATTGAGAAAGATCCGAATGATTTCGCCGAATCCGAGGGTAACTATCGCAAGGTAGTCACCACGCAGGCGCAGCGTCGGAGAGCCCAACAGCACACCAAAGGCGGCCGCCACCGTCGCACCCAACGGTAGCGCCATCCACACGGGCCAATGCAAACCGAAGTGCGGCGAGGCGAGAAGCGCGTAGACGTAGGCACCCACAGCGTAGAATGCGATATAACCGAGATCGAGCAGACCCGCGTAGCCCACAACAATATTGAGGCCGAGCGCCAGCATCACGTAGAGCAGCGCAAAATCGATAATCCGAACCCACCCGCGTCCAAGCGTCGCTCCTGTCACGAACGGCAGCAGCGCTAGAACGATGCCAATGACGATCCACGCGCCCAGCACCACATGCCGGTTACGTTTCCATCGACGCCAGTGCCGTTGCCAGTCCCTCATTGCTCGAAACTCAGGCGCGCTCCCCTACGCGTTCACCCAGCAGACCCGATGGCCGGAACACCAGCATGACGATCAGAACGAAGAACGCGAATACGTCCTGATAGTGACTGCCGAGGAACCCTCCGGTCAGCGGTCCGATATAACCGGCGCCGAGGCTCTCGATGATGCCGAGCAGCATCCCTCCCAGCATGGCACCAGCAACGTTGCCAATGCCACCGAGAACGGCCGCAGTGAAAGCCTTTAGCCCCAGCAGGAAACCCATGTAGTAATGCGCGAGGCCATAGTAGGCGCTCACCATCACGCCGGCCACCGCCCCAAGCGCCGCACCAATAATAAACGTGAACGAGATGACGGTATTGGGATTGATGCCCATCAGCCCCGCCAGCTCCGGAGACTGCGCGGTTGCCCGCATCGCGCGCCCCAAACGCGTGCGATGTACCAGCAGCAACAACGCACCCATCAGCGCGATAGCGAGTACGACAATCAAGATCTGCAGGCTCGTTACATGGGCGCCGGCCCATTCATAACGCTGTGGCTCAAACAGCTTCGGAAAGGTGAGATATTGCTTGCCCCAGATCAGCATGGCAGTGTTTTGCAGGACGATCGACATGCCGATTGCGGTGATGAGCGGCGCGAGGCGCGGTGCCCCGCGCAGTGGTCGGTACGCAACCCGCTCAATGGAGTAACCAAGCACCATACATATCGAGATCGCGGCCGCGAGCCCGAACGCCAGCACCACAACCGCCGGAAGACCACCAGCAGCCAGCAAGGTGCCCATTACCGCGACACAGATCATGGCGCCCATCATGGTCACCTCGCCATGCGCGAAGTTGATGAGCTCCAGGATGCCATAGACCATGGTGTAGCCGAGCGCGATCAGGGCATAGATGCTGCCCAACACGAGTCCATTGATGAGTTGCTGGAGGAAGATATCCAAACAGAGAACCTGATGCCGTCTTGCGCTTGCCGCCAAAAATAAAGTCAGGCCGCCATGACGGTCAACCTGACTTCATCGACTGCGAGTCAAACCGTAGGCCTGCAACTACTTGCCGCCTTCCGCCCCGCTACGCACCGTTTCTACGACTTCCCACTTGCCGTCTTTCACCCGGTACATGGTTATGGCGCCGCCGCGCACGTCCCCCTGACCATCGAACGCCACATTGCCGGTGACGCCTTGCATCTGTATTTCCGCGAGTGCCGGCAGATACTTCGCGGGCTCGGCAGAATCGGCCTTCACCATCGCCGCAATCAACACGTTCGCCGCGTCATAGGCATAAGGGGCATAGGTCTGGATCGTGCCGTACTTGGCGGTGAATTTCTCTTTGAACACCTTTCCACCCGGCATATCGACGATCGGAAGCCCCGGTGACGAGGCGATGACGCCGTCGGCGTTGCCGGCCGCGAGCTTCAGGAATTCGGCAGTCTGGACACCATCGCCACCTAGAAACTTTCCCCTGAGACCCAATTCCTTCATCTGACGCACCATCGGTGCCGCCTGCGGATCCATGCCGCCGAAGAACACGACGTCCGGGTTCTTGGACTTGATCGAAGTGAGGATTGCAGAAAAATCAGTGGCGCGATCACTTGTGTACTCTCGAGCCACTACCTTCCCTCCGGCTGCCTGCACCGCCTTCTCCACTTCATCGGCCAGACCCTGACCGTAAGCCGTGCGGTCATCGATAATGGCAACCGACTTGCCGCCCAGCTTGCGGACCGCATACTCGCCGAGCACCTTGCCCTGTTGCCGATCATTGGTCATAACGCGGAACGCGGTCTTGTAGCCCTGCGCGGTGTACTTGATCGCGGTGGCCGACGGCGAAATCTGCGGGATGCCCGCATCGTGGTAAATCTTGGATGCGGGGATCGACGTACCCGAGTTGAGATGCCCCAGCACGCCCTTTACGCCGCGGTCGACGAGTTTCTGCGCGACAATCGTTGCGGTTTTCGGATCGGCTTGATCGTCCTCACTAACGATCTCGAAGCGCGACTTCTGTCCACCCAGGGTAATGCCACGCGCATTGGCCTCCTCGACGGCAAGCCGCGCCCCATTGTCATTATCCTTGCCAAGATGCGCCTGCGGCCCGGTGAGCGGTGACACCTGTCCGATACACACGACCCCTTTTTGTGCGCAGGGACCACCGGCCTTGCCACACCCTGCCAACATTGCGGCAAGCGCTGTGACCATGCCAACCAAAAGAAGCGACTTACGTTGTGTTGATCCCACAGCGTCTCTCCTTAGCCACGAGTGTTAATTTGACAGCCTCGGCAACACAATTGACTGCCGGAGCCTAGCGTACCACTACCCGGCTTGCCACCGTCAGCTCTCCCGGTCGGCGAACGGAATCCGCAGGCGCGTGCCGATCGGCGGCTCGGCATCAGCCAGATTGTTCAACAGCTTCAGCACCTCGATGTGGACATTGTAGTGGCGAGCAATCGTCGAAAGCGTCTCGCCCGATTGCACCACGTGCTCGCGCGACGCCGGCCGTTGCGCCTGGACCGGCACCGCAATCGGTGCAACAGGTTGGTGGCGCGCACGATAGCGCTTGACACCGGCCAGGATGCCGGCGGCCAGATCACGTTGAAAGGCGGGTGTGCGAAGCTTCTTCTCTTCGGACGGATTGGATATGAACGCGGTCTCCACCAGCACTGAGGGGATATCCGGCGCCTTTAGTACGGCGAAGCCCGCCTGCGCAACGCGGCTGATATGAACCGGACCGACTCGGCGCAGCTCGCGCAGAATGTCCTCGCCGAGTTCCAGGCTGTGTTCAATCGACTTGCTCTGCGAAAGATCCGCCAGCACCTTACGAACCATCGGCTCCTTGTCGTTCAAGCTCACTCCACCAATCAGATCCGAGGCATTCTCCTTGTCGGCCAGAAAGCGCGCCAAGCCATGCGTTGCTCCGCGATCGGAAAGTGCATACACCGACGAGCCATAGGCGTTGCGTCCGGGCACTGCATCGGCGTGAATGGAAATAAATAAGTCGGCCTGATGTGCACGAGCTCGCTTGAATCGTCGGTCGAGTGCGACATAGTAGTCGCCGTCACGAATCAGAACGGCACGCATTCCGGCCGACGCATTCACCTGCCGCGCCAATTCGCGCGCAATCGCCAGCGTGACATCCTTCTCGCGCGTGCGATAACGCCGCCCCATCGCACCAGGATCCTCGCCACCGTGTCCGGCATCGACGGCGACAATCAACTCGCGTTCGATCGGACGCGCCATTGCAGTGACGGCCGGCGCTGCGTCCTCGGTTGCTTCCTCATCAGCCGCGCGCGAATCAAACAGGTCAACCACCAGTCGGTGGCCATACGGTCCGGCCGGCCTGAGCAAAAAGCTCTTCGGTCGAACTGCGGCCTTAAGATCCAGAACGATGCGTACATCGTTCCTTTCCTTCGTTACACGCATCCCGGCGAGCAGTGGGCCCTTGGTGTCCGGCGGGGGAAGCTTCCCTCCCAACGCCGCGCGCTGAAGGTCGATGACCAGTCGTGGCGGATTAGTGAGCGTGCTGACGCGGTGCTGCAAAGGCGCACTGAGATCAAATACCAGGCGGGTCTGATCCGGAGCGCTCCACTGGCGAAGGTTCTGTACCGTCACGCGCGAGGCCGCCGGCGCGGCAAGAGCGACAGAAACAAAAAGCATCGCTAGCCAGCGCAAGCGACGTTTCATCCCAGCTCCTTCAGCACCGCGGCACCGCGATCGCTGCCGGCAGCGAGCTCGACCGTGCGTTCCGAATCACTGCGCAGGATTCTAACGTCCACGTCCGGACCTGGCAAAAAACCACTGGCCTTTTCGGCCCACTCAACAATGCAAATCGCCTCTCCTGCCAGATAGTCGCGAATGCCGAGAAACTCGAGCTCCTCGGCATCCTGCAATCGGTAAAGATCGAAGTGATAGACCGTGCGATCGCCAAACTGGTACGGTTCCACCAAGGTGAACGTCGGGCTCTTTACCGCGCCACGGTGCCCCAGGGCGTGCAACATACCTCGAACCAACGTCGTCTTTCCGGCGCCCAACGGACCGTTTAGATAGACCCGCGTGCCAGCGCCCAACCGCCGCGCGAGTTCACCACCCAACTGCTCCATCGCCTGTTCGCTCGCGACTTTCCGCGTAAGGACCGTCACGCGACAACCCCATTCAGCACTTCCCGCAACCGCCCCAGGAGATCAGACGCGAGCAAACCGATTTCACCGCCGGTCGTCGCGGCAAGATCACCGGCACCGGCATGAACCCACACGCCAAGTCGCGCGGCATCGACGGGAGAGAGCCCCTGTGCGCGCAGAGCGGCGATCACGCCGGTGAGGACATCGCCCATGCCGCCACTTGCCATACCCGGATTTCCGCCGTCGCAAAGATAAACCCTTGGGTCGCCGTGCGCGGCGACCAGCGTGCCCGCGCCCTTCAGCACACAAACCCCGCCGTACTTGTCGCTGATGGCGCGCACGGCGGCAAACCGGTCGCGCTCGATCTCCTCCACCGAGCAGCCAAGCAGGCGCGCCGCTTCGCCCGCGTGCGGGGTAAGAACCCAATCAGAACGATGCCGGCGCGATGGTGCCAGGAAGAAGAACAGTCCGTCTGCGTCAATCACCAGCGGACGTTTGGCGGCGAGCGCTGCGCCGAAGAGGCGCTTACCCCACGCGCCTCGCCCCAACCCGGGGCCCAAGGCCACGACCGTGGCTCGCGCAAGCAGCGGCTTCAGTGCCGCGACCGAAGGAACGGGATAGGCCATCAGCTCGGGCCGCGTGGCATTCACCACGGCCGCGTGTCCCGGGTGAGTGGCCAATGTCACCATGCCGGCACCACAGCGATACGCTGCCTCGCCGCACAACCGCACCGCCCCAGGCATGCCGGGAGCGCCACCGATCGCGAGTACGCGTCCGAAACTACCCTTATGCGCGTCGCGGGCGCGCCGCCGAAGCAGACCGCGCAACGAGGCTCGCGTAATACGCTGCGCCACCGGGGCAACCTCAGCGTATACCTCGGCTGGCACCGAAAGGTCGTCGAAATGGATTTCGCCGGCGTGTTCCCGGCCGCGAGCGGTGAACAACCCGGCCTTGAGCGCGACAAAGGTCAGTGTGGTTTCGGCCCGTACCGCCGCTCCCAGCACCGCGCCGGTATCGGCGCTGAGACCGGAAGGGGTATCAATCGCGAGCACGGGTCGGCCGCTCCCGTTGATCGCCTCGATCGCCTCGCGCCAAACGCCGGTCACCGGACGTTCAAGCCCGGTTCCAAGCAGTGCATCAACAATCACGTCACAGTCAGCGAGCATGTCCGCGACAAAGGGTTCATCCATCACCCCGCTTGCCCGGGCAGCATCGCGCATCAGGGCAGCATCGCCCTTGACAGCGTCGGGTTCGCCTAGTGTCAGGACCCAGGGAAACAGGCCGGCGTCGCGCGCCAGTCGCGCGAGCACGTATCCGTCGCCGCCGTTGTTCCCCGGCCCGCAGACGATTGCAATCGCGCGCGCCCGCGGCCAACGCAGGCAAAGCAGACGAAATGTCGCCTCGCCGGCACGCTGCATGAGCGTCGCACCGGGAACGCCGTAGTGCTCGCTCGCCAACCGGTCGAGATCGCGTACCGTCGCCGCACGATAGAGGTATTCGGGTAGCATCCGTAGGCCTTCCTGTACTCAGTATATGATAGGCGGCATGGCGACCGGCCGACACGCCTTAAGCGATGCGCAACTTGCGGCACTCGCGGACGACATCCGGGGCTGGGGCGTGGCGCTCGGATTCCAGGCGGTTGGCATCGCCGATACCGATCTCTCCGCAGCCGAACAACATTTGATTGAATGGCTGCATGCGGGCCGGCACGGTGAAATGGACTACATGGAGCGGCACGGAACCCGCCGCAGCCGCCCGGCCGAGCTGATTCCGGGAACGCTACGTGTGATTTCGGCCCGCATGGACTATTGGGCGGGTGCGGCGCGCGACGCGGAAGCGGTGCTGGCCGATGATGCACTCGGCTACATCTCGCGCTATGCGCTCGGGCGCGACTACCACAAAGTGCTGCGCCAGCGCCTGCAACGACTCGCCGCGCACATCGAGGCAGCCGCCGGACCGTTCCGCTATCGAGTCTTTGCCGATAGCGCCCCAGTGCTCGAGAAGGCGCTCGCCGAGAAGGCTGGCATCGGCTGGATCGGGAAACACACCAATCTGCTCGAACAGCGCACCGGGTCGTGGTTCTTCCTTGGCGAACTCTACACCGACCTGCCACTGCCGGTGGATGCGCCGGCCACGAACCATTGCGGCACCTGCCAGGCTTGCATCGACATTTGCCCGACGCGCGCCATCGTCGCACCTTACCAACTGGATGCGCGCCGCTGTATTTCCTATCTCACGATCGAGTTGCGCGGCGCCATCCCGGTCGGGCTGCGGCCAATGATCGGCAATCGCATCTATGGATGCGACGACTGCCAGCTCGTCTGCCCTTGGAACCGCTTCGCCCGGTCAACTGCGGAAGGGGATTTTGCGCCACGGCACGAACTCGATGCCCCGCAACTACTGGCGCTATTTGCCTGGGATGAAAGCGAGTTCCTGGCGCGAACCGAAGGCTCGGCGATCCGACGCATCGGTTACCAGTGCTGGTTGCGCAACCTGGCGATTGCGATCGGCAACGGCCCGCGCACGCCGGCGGCGCATGCCGCGCTCCACTCACGCGCCGACCACCCCTCCCCGCTGGTGCGTGAACACGTCGCCTGGGCACTGGCACGCCAGGCCGGCGGCGCCTGAGCCGACGCTCACTTCACAATGAAGTGCTCGCGGTAGTACTTCAGTTCGTCGATTGACTCGCGAATGTCGTCGAGCGCCTTATGGGTCGCCTTCTTCTGAAAGCCCGGCATCAGCTGTGGCTTCCATCGTGCCACCAGCTCCTTAACGGAACTGACATCGAGATTGCGGTAGTGGAACCAACCCTCAAGGGATGGCATATGCCGCGCAAGAAAGCGGCGATCCTGGCAAATGCTGTTGCCGCACATCGGCGACTTGTTCTTGGGCACGTATTGCCGGATAAACTCCAGCGTGGCGCGCTCGGCGGCGGTCTCATCGAGGGTCGATGCCCGCACGCGCTCGGTCAGCCCGGTGCCGCCATGCGTGCGCGTGTTCCACTCATCCATCGCCGCCAGCGCCGCATCCGACTGGTGCACCGCGAGCACCGGGCCTTCTGCCACTACGTTCAGGTCGCTGTCGGTGATGATTGTGGCAATCTCGATGATTCGATCGCTGTCCGGATTTAACCCTGTCATTTCAAGGTCTATCCAGATTAACCCGGTGCCGGTGGCGACACCGTTCGGCGACTGCGCCATGCGTATTCTCCATGCTTGATTTCAAATCGGTTGGGCCCACATCATAGCATCATGGATACAGAGACTTTCCGACTGCTGTTCTTTGTAGTGCTGGGACTAATGCTCGCTACCCAACTTTGGTTGGCTTCGCGACAACTGCACTGGGTGGTGGCGCATCGCGCGCGCGTGCCCGGTGCGTTTCGCGGCAAGATTCCACTCAAGGCGCATCGCCGGGCAGCGGACTATACGGCGGCGCGCACGCGCTTCCGCCGCGTCGACGCGGTCATCGGGGCCGTACTGTTGGTGGGGTGGACGGTCGGCGGCGGTCTCGATTTGCTCGACCACCTGGTTCGCTCCGCGGGCTTCGGGCCGCTCGCGACCGGCACACTGTTTCTGGTCGGCGGAATCCTGCTGATGGGTATCCTGGAACTGCCAGGATCAATTTACGAGACATTTGTCATTGAACAGCGCTTCGGCTTCAACAAGACGACGCCGGGTTTGTTTGTCGCGGACCTGCTGCGCAATGCCCTGATCGCGCTGGCCTTCGGCGTGCCGCTCGCGCTCACGGCACTCTGGCTGATGGGACGTATGGGCACCTATTGGTGGATATATGTTTGGCTGCTGTGGATGGGATTCACTCTGTTCATGGTGTGGGCCTATCCCACACTTATCGCGCCTCTATTCAATCGCTTCCGTCCCCTAAAGGCCGGTCCGATGCGCACCCGCATCCAGCGCTTGCTGAAACGCACCGGGTTCAAGAGTCGGGGCATTTTTGTGGTCGACAGCTCACGCCGCACCACCCATGGCAACGCCTATTTCACCGGTTTTGGGCGCGCCAAGCGAATTGTGTTCTTCGACTCGCTGCTCGCAACGCTACGCGCCGGCGAGGTGGAAGCCGTCCTGGCGCATGAGCTCGGTCACTTCAAACGTCACCACATCGCCAAACGTCTCGCAGTTCTCGCCGTGACGAGTCTCGTGGGGCTTGCCCTGCTTGGTTGGCTGCTGGAACAGCCTTGGTTCTATGCGGCCCTCGGGATGCGCGAGCCGTCGACGCACGCAGCGCTCATGCTGTTCATGTTGGTCACGCCGGTGTTCACCTTCTTTGTGCAGCCGCTCTATGCGCGCGCCTCCCGAGCTCATGAATTCGAGGCCGACGAATTTGCCGCTGAGCAAACCAGCGCGCGATCGCTCGTGAGTGCGCTAATCAAGCTCTATCGCGACAACGCCAGTACCCTGACACCAGACCCCCTGCACTCGGCCTTCTATGATTCCCACCCGCCGGCACCGCTACGCGTTGCGCGCCTGCTTCGACACGCCTGACCCTCCGAGGACCGACGAATGAAAATTCTTGTACCGTTCGTGCTGCTCATGCTTGCCGCGACCAGCGCGCAGGCGGATTTGCTACTACCCGGCGATGCCGGCCGTGGCGAAAAACTGCATCAGGCAAACTGTACCGGTTGCCACGATACGGGCGTCTACACACGGACCAACCGTGGCATTCGCTCGATTGGCGGACTGCAGCAACGCGTCGACATGTGCAATACGCAACTTAAGCGAAATCTGTCGGACGCGGAGCGCAGTGACGTGGTGAAGTATTTGAACGAGCGTTTTTACCGCTTCCAATGACGCGCGAGGAACTCCTGCTGCGTCATTGCCGCCCGCAGGAGGGCAAGATCGCGTTCGATCGCGCGCAGGCTGAGCGCTGGCTCGCGACCATCCCGGACTGGAAGCTGAATCACGCGGCGTCGGGAATTGAACGGACCTTTCGGTTCGACGATTACTATCGGACACTGGCCTTCGTGAACGCCCTCGCCTTCATTGCGCATCGCGAGGATCACCATCCGGATCTCGAAGTCGGGTACAACCGGTGCACCGTGCGCTTTAGCACGCACTCCGTGAAGGGGCTGTCCGAGAACGACTTCATCTGCGCCGCACAGATCGACGCCCTGCAAGGCTCCTAGGCCCGCAGCTCCCTCTCAGAACGCGCAACCATCAGGGAGCGGCGGTGCCGTCGCGAGGCCAGCTGCAAAATCGCGCGGCAACGGCGCGGCTTGAAAGCCGGACTGAGGCGAGCCCTTGAAAGCCACGCCGCCGTAGCCGCCGGCGTTCATGTGCGCACGCACCCAGACAACCGTGGACGGCTGGATAGCAACTGGCCCGCCGCCACGCACGAAGGGTTGCTCATCGACATGGCTGTGCAGCAGTACGCGCCGATAGAGTAGCCGACCCTCTTCGCTTACGACCTCCCACCAGTCGGCATATTGTCGACAGCCGGTCTCGGTGCTGCGCACGCCGACGTCGAAATAATACGCACCCGACGCGCCACTTGCCTTGACTGAAATAACATCGGCAACAGCAATGCCGGCGGCGGCGAGCGCGTGCGACTCCTTGCGCTTGGCGGCCTCCGCCACGCCCGCATCGCGCGCGGCGGCCGACGGCGCGACCGCTTTTGACTGCTCGGCTGATGCGGTGCGCCTCGCCTTACGCTCCTCACTGAACGCCGCCCCGACGGGGGGCGCAGCCGGTGCGTCGGCTAGTCCGCCGGGCGCTACTTCTTCCTTCTTTTCCGCTATGGCGCGACCGGCACGCTCCGCGCGTGGCAACGCTGCAATCTTCCCCGCCTGGGGCACCGCCTCAGGCACCGGACCAGGTCCCGCTCCGCGCTCACCCGAAAACATGTAGATACCCACGATCAGTACCAGCACCGCCGCCAGCGATGCCGGTACATACCAGTGGGACGCAAATGGGCTTCCCGCAAAGCGAGGGCGGCTGGCGGTGCGTGCGGCATCGAGCAGCGCGTGATCCAGATGCGGCGGAGGCTCATCGGCTGGCGCCCGTCGATAAATGCGCGAAAGCTTCGATTGACCACTCAGGTATTCTTCGAACAAGCGGTTTGGATCGGACGTAGTCATGGCTTCAAGCCCCCGTTTCCATTCCTTGACGGAGTTTCGCCACCGCATAGCGCAAACGGCTCTTGGTGGTCTCGGGCGGCACACCGGTTGCCTCCGCAATCTGCTCAAGCGTGAGGCCTGCCTCCTCGCGAAGCAGGAACGCCTCGCGTTGGGCCTCGGGCAGTTCGGCGAGCAATGCGAACAGTCGTTGTACGTCCCGCGCGCGATCTGTCTGCACATCCGGCTGCATTGCATCAGGACCGGCGATGCGCTCCATCAGCGGGTCGTCCGGGTCATCATCGTACGATAATGGAACGCCACTTCGCCCGCGTCGATAGTGATCGATCAGGCGATTGTGTGCCATCCGGTACAGATAGGTCGTGAAGCGTGCCTGCACCTCGTAGCGGGTCCGCGCCCGGATAAGATTCATCCACACGTCCTGAAAGAGTTCCTCGGCGACCGCCGGCTCGCGGCATTGCCGCACGAGGTAACGATAGAGCGGTGCCTTGTGACGTGTGTACAGTGACTCGAACGCCCGGGAATCGCCATCGCGATAGGCAAGCATGAGCGCCTCATCCGAACTTTCTCCATCCATCAGTTAGGAACGCATGGGCGGCGTTTTCGGGTCACCGTGCAGCGATCAAGCCTCGCGCCGCCCGGTCAGCGCGCGCGCCAGCGTACCGCGGTCCGTATACTCCAGCTCGCCGCCTACCGGCACGCCGTAAGCGATGCGCGTGGCGCGAATGCCGTGCGCACGAACCAGCTCCGACAGGTAGTGAGCAGTGGCCTCGCCCTCGACGGTGGGATTGGTGGCAAGCACTACTTCCTTGACGCGCCCGGTGGCGAGCAGAGCCTCCAGACGGGCAATTCCCAGCTCCTCCGGCCCGATTCCATCGAGCGGCGAAAGCCTTCCCATCAGAACGTAGTAAACACCGTTGTAGGCGCCGGACTGTTCGAGTGACACGAGATCCGAGGGTGTCTCGACCACGCACAACAGCGAGTGATCGCGACGCGACGATGCGCAGATCGCGCACAGCTCTTCCTCGGCGAAGTTGTTGCAGCGGGTGCAGTGGCGAATCTGCTGGGCAGCACTGGCGAGTGCCTGGGCAAGGATACGCATGCCCTCACGATCACGCTCCAGCAAGTGCAGCGCCATGCGCTGGGCGCTCTTCGGTCCCACACCGGGCAAACGGCGTAACGCCTCCTTGAGTGCCTCCAGGATGGTTTCCTGACTCATGCGCGAACACCGTTCGCACTCGACCTGGTCGGGCTCCTCGAACGCGCCGTGGTGATCGTTCCGGCACCCATTTAGAACGGAAGTTTGAGCCCCGGCACGTTGAGGCCGGCCGTCAGGCCCGACATGCGCTCCTGAGCCGTCTGTTCGACCTTGCGCACCGCATCGTTGATCGCAGCCGCGATCAGATCCTCCAGTACCTCCTTGTCTTCCTGCAGTAAAGAGGGATCAATCTGCACCTTGCGCACGTCATGGCGACCGCTCATGGTGACGGCCACCAATCCGCCGCCCGCGGCACCGGTCACCTCGACCTTGGTAAGCTCTTCTTGCGCCTTCTTCAGGTTCTCTTGCATGGCCTGCGCCTGCTTGAGAATGTTGCCAATTCCACCGCGCATGTTACCTCCGGTTACTTGGGCCGAATCGATGCCGGGTTTACCCGGGCACCGAAGGCCTGTTTGAGTGCTTCGACATTCGGGTCCTGCTCGATTGCGGCCACGGCTGCCTGCTGGCGCTGATCCTGTTGACGACGCCGCTCCTGCGCCGGCGTCTCGCCGGCGGCCTCGCCCACGCGAATAGCGATGCGCAACGCACGGCCGAAATGCTGCTCCAAGGCCTCGCGCAGCGCAGTCTCGCGCTCGCGATTGAGGAGCGACGCGTGCGCCGCATTCAGCACCAGCTTGAGCCCATCATCAGCCGCCTCCTCGATGACCGAATTATTCGCCAACTCGCGCACCAACCCCCCGAGCTTGAGCTGCGCGACCACCGTGCTCCAGCTGGACTCGCTTAGCGACGCTGCTGACGGCGCCGCGGGCACAACAGCGGGCGCGGCGCCGCGGCTTGAAGTCTTCGAGGGCTTCGTGCCGGGCAACGGCGCGGGACGAGTTTCGCCCACCGCCGCCGGCCGGAACACGAGCATGCGCAACAGCGTCATCTCCAGCGCGGTTCGCGGATCGGGTGCCGAGAACATATCGCGCCGGCCCATCAGGGCAATCTGATAAAAGAGTTGCGTGTCTTCCGGCGCCAGGCGCTGCGCGTGTGCCAGCACCCTCTCGCGCTCTGGTCCTTGCGCCAGTGCATCATCGGCTTGGGCCAACGCGATTCGATGCAATGTCCTCATTAGTTCATCCAGCAGCGCGCCGTAATCCGACTGATGCTCGGTGACCTCTTCCACCACCGCGAGCGTCCCCGCCGCATCCCCGTTCGCAAGCGCCGCGATCAAACGTTCCACAGAGTCCTGGTTGATGGTTCCGAGCATGGCGCGCACATCGGCATCGCGAAGAACTCCGCCGCCATAGGCAATGGCCTGATCAAGCAAGCTCAGCCCGTCGCGCATGCTGCCGTCGGCGGCCTGCGCCAGCAACGCGAGCGATGACCCATCGTATTCGACGCGCTCCGCGTCGAGAATCTTGCGCAGTTGCGTCTCGATTTGTTCGGGGCTAAGTCGCTTTAGCGAGAACTGCAGGCAGCGCGACAGCACAGTGACCGGCAGTTTCTGTGGATCGGTGGTGGCGAGAAGAAACTTGACGTGCGGCGGCGGCTCTTCGAGTGTCTTGAGCAGTGCGTTGAAGCTGTGCCCGGAAAGCATGTGCACCTCGTCGATCAGGTACACTTTGTAGCGCCCCCGCGTTGGCGCATATTGCACATTGTCGAGAAGCTCACGCGTGTCGTCGACTTTGGTGCGCGAAGCCGCGTCGACCTCAATCAAGTCCACGAAACGCCCTTCGTCTACCTCACGACAGGCGGTGCACTCGCCGCATGGAGTAGAAGTCACACCGCGTTCGCAGTTAAGGGACTTGGCGAGGATACGCGCGATGGTGGTCTTGCCGACGCCGCGCGTGCCCGTGAACAAGAAGGCATGGTGCAGCCGACCGTGATCGAGCGCATGCACCAGCGGGCGCACGACGTGTTCCTGCCCGACGAGCTCGGTGAAGGTGCGCGGGCGCCACTTTCGGGCGAGAACCTGATAGCTCACGGAAACCTATGGACCTCGACTTTGGTCAGTCCCATCGCCTCGCTGGAGCGAGGAATGGGTGGCGGCTCAAACCGGCCACACCCCGATACCCGAACCGGCTGCTGCGGCTGCTTCCTTCCGGACCTGACCGGGTTCACAACCTGTCGTCACCGAGGGGACCGGCTCTCGCCGCCGTAGTCATTTCATGGCAGAAGTCTACCATGTTGGCCGGTCAGCCGGCCGAAACGCCCGCCACTTCTGACTTCTGCCGCTTTCAGCACAACGCGCACGCGTTGCACACCCCTGCCCTCTGGTTTAACCTTCGCCGTCCGTCGGCGGCCGCAAACGGCGTTCGCAGGGCTCGCAGGTTTGCATGGCGACCGTGCCGACACAGTTTTCTGGAGAGGTGTCCGAGCGGTCGAAGGAGCACGACTGGAAATCGTGTATACGGCAAAACCGTATCGAGGGTTCAAATCCCTCCCTCTCCGCCAGTCCAAAGAAAATGGAGCCAATAGGCTCCATTTTTTTATGCTCGTGAAGAATACCAGGCCTCCATACGCATCGAGCAATTTTCCTGAGCACCCTCTCCAGGACTACTCAACTGCCCCCCGCGGCAATGTGCTCAATCCGCCGGCGACCACGTAGACGTCCAGGCCCCGTTCCGCCAACAGAAATGCCGCTGCCGTGCTACGACTGCCGGTCTCGCAAAGCGCGACAAACTTTCGCGAGGCATCGAGCTGTGGCGCCTTCATTCGCAACAAATAGAGCGGCAGATTTACGCTCCCCTTTATTGAGCGTTGGCGAAATTCGTCTTCGGTGCGTACATCGAGAAGTCCCGCGCCGGCCTTTGCAAGCTCGCGCGCCTGCGCAAGCGTTACGGTCCGGACCAGCGGCGCCTTGAGCAGCGCATTGAAGTCGTCGGCACCGAGGCGCATCAGCACACCTGATGTCAGCATCATTACCGTCGCATTGCGTGGTGCACCGGCGAGCAACGCCTCTTCGCCAAACCCCTGCCCCGCGTTAAGCTCTCCAAGCATCGCTACCTTTCCCGAGTCGGCCTTGCGCGACACATTGGCCCGCCCCTCGCGGATGACGTAGTAATGGTCGCCTCGGTCACCCTGCTTGATGATCACCTGCCCGGCTTTTACGTCGACTGGCTCAAACCGGGCAAACAGAGCGCTGATATTGGCCGCGGGCAACTGCTGAAACGTCTCTTGCCGCAAGAGCGTCATCATCCAGTCCGAGTCGGCGGACTGATCAAATTCGACCACCTCGATGCCACCGGCTTGGGCACTTTGCTCCAGAGTAATCAGACGGTCGAGCAGGCTGCTGTCGATACGTGCAATTGTTGCATCGCGTTTCACCACCCCCGAAGACTGCCGCGGCTTAAGCTGCGCCAATGCGTAGCGTGCTGCGTCACTACCGGCATCGACCAGCCGCTCGCTGCCTAGCTCCCTGGATTTCAGCAGCATGCTGCCAGACAACAGATATATTGAGTCGTGGTCGGTATCGCCCTCCCGAAAAACCGTCTGTCCCGCACGCACCGAGTCGATCGCGGCGCGACGCACGACCTCGCCGAGGCTTTCCTCGGACAGCGCGTTCAGCGGAATGAGATGTCGGAACAGGTCGATAGAAGTCACGGCATCGCGAGTCAGATCAGTGTCGCCATTCTAGCAACGCGGATCGGCAGCCGACACCCGAGTTCGCTGACTGTGATGCACCAAGAGCAAAGGGGCCCCGCCGGGGCCCCTTTCTTTGTCGACTTGGCGGAGAGGGTGGGATTTGAACCCACGGTGGACTTGCGCCCACGCCTGATTTCGAGTCAGGTACATTCAACCGCTCTGCCACCTCTCCGGGGGCCGCATAGGATACGTGGACTCACTGCCGCCCTCAACCCTGCATTGGCCGCACCGCCGCACCCTTTGGTGACAACCGTCTCACTCGCCGCTACGCTTGTTGATATGACCGGCCCGGCACCCGCCGAACCTGTGTCGCCTAAGCATCTACAAGGCATGGCCGTCGCCCGGTGCCTCCTTTGCATTTTTCTGTTGCTGCTTACCGGTTGCTTTCTTTTTGAAGACAACAAGCTGCGTGCCGTAAAATCTGCCCGTGAGCTCGTGGTCCTGACGAGCTTCGGACCCACCACCTATTTCGAAAATCCGGAGGGTCCGGCCGGTTTCGAGTACGACCTCGCCAAGGCATTCGCTGATCACCTTGGCGTGCGCCTGCGTGTCGCTGCGGTGCGTCGCTTCTCGGAGGTGCTGCCGCGCCTTCTGAATGGCGAGGCCGACTTCGCTGCCTCCGGCATTACAATTACCGAAGCACGCCGTGCGATGGTCAGATTCACGCCGCCCTATCAGCATGTGCGGCAGCAGGTCGTCTATCGTCGCGGGGCAACCCGGCCGGCCGACGTGGCCGCGCTCGCAGACCGGGAAATCGAAGTCCGCGCCGGCACCAGCTATGTCGACCGGCTCACCGAATTGAAGCAGGAATATCCTGATCTCACATGGACTGAAGTCGACGATCGCGAAACGGAAGATCTTCTACAGGCCGTCTGGGAAGGGCTGCTCGATATCACCGTCGCCGATTCGAATATCGTCGCCGTCAATCAACAATACTTTCCCGAACTGCAAGTTGCTTTCGATCTGAACGACTCCGAGGGTCTGGGTTGGGCCTTTCCACCAGGTCCGGACAACAGCCTGTACGATGAGGCAGTTAGATTTCTTGAATCTGCCCGCACATCCGGCGAACTCGCCAATCTGATCGAGCGCTACTACGGGGCCGCTAGCCGTTCCGGCTACGTTAACATGACGGTCTATCAACTCCGCGTCCAGACGCGCCTGCCGGAGTATCAATCGCTCTTTGAGGCAGCTGGCAAGCAAACCGGGCTCGATTGGCGGCTGCTTGCCGCCATTGGCTACCAGGAGTCATTTTGGAACCCGAAGGCGATTTCCCCTACCGGGGTGCGTGGCATGATGATGCTGACGGAAGAAACGGCCAAGCAACTTGACGTTGTGAACCGCCTCGATGCAAGACAAAGCATCATCGGTGGCGCGCAATACATGGCGCAATTGATTGAGCGCATACCCGCCACGGTTTCCGGACCCGACCGGCTATGGATGGCACTTGCCGCCTACAATGTCGGTCCCTACCACCTCGAAGACGCGCGCACCATTACCCAACGCCAGAAGGCCGATCCGAACAAGTGGCTAGATGTGAAGGATCGGCTCCCGTTGCTCTCAAGGGCGAAGTGGGCCAAAGCAGTGCCATATGGCTACGCACGTGGTTCCGAAGCAGTGATCTTTGTGAACCGCGTGCGCGCCTACTACGACGTGCTGGTGAAGCTCGATGAAGAGGAGCGTGCGCGCCGCGGCACGGAAGCCCTCAAACTCAATGCGCCCGCACTCTAGGCGCGCTCGCCCTCGGATTCGTCGCGTCGCCTCGCGAAAAACTTCTTCAAGAGCCCGCCGCACTCCTCAGCCAGCACTCCTCCCACAACCAGCGCGCGGTGGTTCAGGCGGTCGTCGGCCAACAGATTGAACACACTGCCACCGGCCCCCGCCTTCGGGTCCGCCGCACCGTAAACCACCCGCGCGATTCGCGCATGCACGATGGCGCCGGCACACATTGCACAGGGTTCGAGCGTTACATACAGCGTCGTACCGGGAAGCCGATAGTCCTGCGCGAATTCAGCCGCTGCGCGCACCGCGACCATTTCCGCATGGGCACTCGGATCGTGGGTTGCGATGGGCTGGTTCCATCCCTCACCCAGGATTTCGCCGTCGCGCACCACCACAGCACCGACAGGCACCTCACCCTTCTCCTCGGCGCTGCGTGCCAGATCCAAGGCGCGGCGCATGAAGCGCTCGTCAGCCAAAGGATCGAAATCGGGAATGCGCGTGGCTCCGGAGTCCCTGCTCGCTGCGCCCAATCGGCCTTCGGCAACGTCACGCGCACCCGTAGCTTCGTCCGGTTCTACTCCCATTCGATCGTCGCCGGCGGCTTGCCGGAAATGTCATAGACCACGCGCGAGACACCCTTCACTTCGTTGATGATGCGGTTGGAGATCCGCCCCAACACCTCGTAAGGCAGTGGTGCCCAATTGGCGGTCATGAAATCCACCGTCTCGACGGCGCGTAAAGCAACCACGTAGTCGTAGGCACGGGCGTCGCCGAGCACCGCAACCGACTTCACCGGCAAGAATACGGCGAACGCCTGACTGACCTTGTCGTAGAACTCAGCGCGATACAATTCCTCGAGATAGATAGCATCCGCGCGCCGAAGCAGATCGGCGTATTCCTTCTTCACTTCACCGAGAATTCTTACCCCGAGACCGGGCCCCGGGAACGGGTGACGATGGATCATCTGGTGCGGAAGCCCGAGCTCGGTGCCGATTCGACGCACCTCATCCTTAAACAGCTCGCGCAGCGGTTCGAGGAGCTTCAGGTTCATCAGTTCGGGCAAGCCGCCGACATTGTGGTGCGACTTGATGACGTGGGCCTTCTTGGTCTTGGCGGCGGCGGACTCGATTACGTCCGGGTAAATCGTCCCCTGTGCGAGCCACCTGGCGTTGCGAATCTTCTTCGCTTCTTCTTCGAATACCTCGATGAACAGACGCCCGATGATCTTTCGCTTCTGCTCGGGATCAGCAACGCCCTTGAGCGCGGAGAGAAAGCGCTCCTCGGCATCCACCCGAATGACCTTTACCCCCATGTGTCGGGCAAACGTTTCCATTACCTGATCGCCTTCGTTTAGGCGAAGCAGGCCATTGTCGACAAAAATGCAGGTGAGCTGCTTCTCAATGGCGCGATGCAGTAACGCCGCAACAACAGAGGAATCAACACCGCCCGACAGACCAAGCACCACCTCGTCGCTGCCTACTTGCTGGCGCACCGACTCGATCATGTTGTCGATGATGCTGCCGGGCGTCCAGAGTGTCTGGCAGCCGCAAATGTCGTATACGAAGCGCTGCAGGATGACGCGCCCCTGCGTGGTGTGCGTCACCTCGGGATGGAATTGCACGCCGTAGAATCCGCGCGTCTCGTCCGCAATGCCAGCAAATGGCGCATGATCGGTCTCGGCGATCACGTGGAAGCCGGGCGGCAACTCGATCACACGGTCACCGTGACTCATCCATACATGCAACCACTCCGAACCGTCGGCTTCAGACTCGTCGCGCATGTCCCGAAACAGGCGCGAGTGTGCCCGCATGCGCACACGCGCATAACCGAATTCACGCTTGTCGGAACCCTGGACCGTGCCCCCAAGCTGGGCGGCCATGGTCTGCTGTCCATAGCAGATACCCAGAACCGGCACGCCCATCTCGAATATTTCTTGGGGCGCCCTGGGCGTGCCTGCCGCGGTGACGGTTTCTGGTCCACCGGAGAGGATGATGCCGCGCGGGGCAAACGCGCGTATTTCCTCGATCGGTGTATCCCAAGAGTAGAGCTCACAGTAGACCCCGGCCTCGCGCACGCGTCGCGCAATGAGCTGCGTGGTCTGCGAACCGAAGTCGAGAATGAGGATGCGTTGTGCGTGCGGATCGGTCACGGGACGATCACACGAGCCTGGCGTGTCAGCTGCGTTGGTAGTTGGGCGCTTCCTTCGTGACCATCACATCATGCACGTGCGATTCGCGGATGCCGGCATTGGTGATGCGCACGAACTGCGACCTGGTGCGAAGAGACTCGATATCGGACGACCCGGTATAGCCCATCCCGGAACGCAAACCACCCATCAGTTGGTGGATGATGTTAGGCATGGGGCCCTTGTAAGGTACTCTCCCCTCGACTCCTTCCGGCACGAGCTTGTCAGCAGTTGCGCCTTCCTGGAAATAGCGATCGCTCGAACCCTCTCCCATGGCACCGAGCGACCCCATGCCGCGATAACTCTTGTAGGAGCGGCCCTGGAAGATCTCGATCTCGCCGGGCGCCTCATCGGTCCCCGCGAGCAGACTTCCTACCATGACGCAATGCGCGCCAGCTGCGATCGCCTTGGCGATATCGCCGGAGTAACGAATGCCGCCATCGGCAATCACGCCAACCCCGGAATCGAGCAGCGCGTCCGCCACATTCGACACAGCCGTGACCTGCGGAACGCCGACACCCGCTACCATGCGGGTTGTACAAATCGAACCCGGACCGATGCCTACCTTGACCGCATCGGCACCCGCGTCGCGCAGCGCCCGGGCCGCATCGGCGGTCGCAATGTTTCCGCCGATCACCTGCATCTCGGGGAAATGCTTCTTGATCCATCGAACCCGATCCATCACGCCCTCGGAATGCCCGTGCGCGGTATCCACGACAATGACGTCCACGTCGGCGGCCACCAGCAGCTCGACACGCTCCTCGGTGCCCTTGCCGACACCGACCGCGGCGCCCACCCGCAACCGCCCTTTGGCATCCTTGGCGGCACGCGGATATTCCTGGGACTTCTGGATGTCTTTAACAGTGATCAGACCCTTGAGACCGAACCCTTCGTCTACCACAAGCACCTTCTCAATGCGGTGTTGGTGCAGCAGCTTCTGGATTTCGTCCCTTGTCGCGCCTTCCTTGACCGTTACTAGCTTTTCCTTCGGGGTCATGATGC
>DKBM01000006.1:0-66844 GCA_002451215.1 Proteobacteria bacterium UBA6900 | reverse complement strand
GCAACGCCGTGTTGGCGCACGATACTCGTAGGCGCGCTCGGCAAGGGCGGCCAGGGCTACTATGCCCTCGACGTAACGAACCCGGCGGATTTCACCGAGGCCAATGCCGACAAGATATTCCTTTGGGAGTTCACTGACGTGCATGATGCCGACATGGGGTACACGTTCGGTGCACCATCAATCGTCAAGCTGCGCGACGGCAGTTGGGCCGTGATCGTCAGCAATGGCTACAACAACAGCGAGCCGGATGCTCACCGGGGCAGCGGACATGGAGCACTCTTCGTGCTCAACATCGCCACGGGGGCCAAGCGCGCGAAACTCACGCTTTCGTCGGACGGTGGCACCCAGGCCGATCCGAATGGGCTCGCCACGCCGGCCGCCGTGGACGTGACCGCCGACAATCAGATCGACTACGTCTACGCAGGCGATGTGAAGGGAAGAATGTGGAAATTCGATCTGACCGACGCCAGCGTGCCGGCCAGCACCTTTACCGTCGCGCTCGGTGGTGCGGCGCTATTCAACGCGAGCACCACAGGAAATCCTCGGGCTATCACCACACGTCCCGAGGTTGGCCCACACCCGAGCGGCAGTGGATATATGGTCTACTTCGGAACCGGCAAGCTGCTTGAGCACATTGATAACACGCCGGCCCCGCCGACCAACTACTTCTACGGAATCTGGGACAACGGGGCGACAGTAGCGAACAACGCCTCGACCATACTGACCCAGACCGTGGTCGAGACGCAAAATGGCGCCAATGGCAATCCCTATCGCCTCATCAGCAACAACACGTTGACCTGGGGTACGGGCCTTGGCCAGTACCTTGGCTGGAAAACCGAGCTGCCAACCCTGGGGGAGAAGCAGATCAGCGACTCGGTGCTGCGCAACAAACGCATCCTTTTCACCTCCATGGTCCCCGGTGGTGATCGCTGCGAAGGAGGCGAGCCGGGATGGTTGTGGGCGCTGAATACCGACAACGGCGGACCGCTCGCTTACACGGCGTTCGACACCAATAATGACGGCCGGTTTGATTCAAGCGACTTCTTCGTGCTGAGCGACGGAACGCGCAGGGCTGCGAGCGCAACGCGCACCCTGTCGGCCATGTCGTCACCGACGGTGCAAAACGATGTCGAACGCGGGATCGAGGTGGTCAGCGGCTCGCTCGCTGGCGGCGGCCTCGGATCGACCGGCACAAGCGCCGGCGGCAAGAAGGGCCGCCAGTCCTGGCGCCAGCTCAAGTAGGCGCACGAGCGTGACATAATCGGCGGCTCGGCGTTCCGCAAAACTCAATCGCCGGCGGGCATCCCCGCCCGCGATTGACGACACCTCACCCGGCGAACGGAGAATTCAATGCAAGGCACCGCCAGTCGTCCGCGTCATTGCTGCAGTCAGCCAGCACCAGCACGGGAAAACGGATTCACGCTGATCGAACTGATGATCGTGGTAATCATCATCGGCGTTTTGGCGGGCATCGCCTATCCAAGCTATCGCAACTACACAATGCAAAACCGGCGCACCGACGCGCGCGGCGCGATGCTGCAGATTGCGGCGCAGCAGGAGAAATATTTCACCGAGTGCAACCGCTATGCGGCAACCCTGACTGGCGCCACACGCAGCTGCGGCACTGCGGCTGGAAACGCCGATACAGTGCTGGCATTCAGCACCTCGATGCCCGCGTTTGACTACTATAACGCCGCGCTCGCGCCGGGAATCGTGGAGCGCAACGGCGCAACCTCGGCCAATTGCTCGACTTACGCGTGCGGCTACAGTCTGACCTTTACGCCCAAGGGCATTCAGGCCAACGATGGAAAGATGATGATCAACGCGCGTGGCGACCGGTTCTGGGACCGGAACAACAACAACAACTACACCGATGCCGGCGAAGACAGCTGGCGAAAATAGGCCTTCGCGTGATTGCCAGGCCGGCGCGAGCCGTGCTCTTGTCCGGGGCGCTAGCCGGTGCGACGCAGCGGCTTGGGGACGGGAAATACCACGTTCTCGGAAACATCCGATGTCCAATCGACCTGTGTGGCACCCCAGTCCTGCAGTAGCCCGAGCACCTGCTGCACCAGCACCTCCGGTGCTGACGCGCCCGCAGTAATGCCGACGCGCTGAACCCCTTCCAGCCATTCGCGACGAATATCGTCTGCACCGTCGATCATGTAGGCGCGCGCGCCCTGCACTTCCGCGACTTCTCGCAACCGGTTGGAGTTCGAGCTGTTGCGCGAACCAATAACCAACACGACATCGCACTCGGACGCGAGCTTCTTGACTGCGTCCTGGCGGTTCTGGGTCGCGTAGCAAATATCGTCCTTCTTGGGCGCGCGAACGGCCGGAAAGCGCGAACGAAGGGCCTCGATGATCTTCGCGGTGTCGTCGACGGATAACGTGGTCTGGGTAACGTAAGCGAGATTGCCTGGATCCTGGACGCGGAGCCCTGCGATGTCTGCGGCCGTCTCCACCAGATAGATGCCATCGTTCGCCTGACCCATGGTGCCTTCGACTTCCGGATGACCCGCGTGACCGATAAGAATCACCTCGGTCCCCTGCTTGCGCAGTCGCGCGACCTCCATGTGCACCTTGGTAACCAACGGACAGGTCGCATCGAATACCCGAAAGCCGCGCCGGGCCGCCTCCTCCTCCACCGCCTTTGAAACACCATGCGCGCTGAAGATGAGCGTGGCGTTGTCGGGCACCTCGCCGAGATCCTCGATGAACACGGCGCCCTTGGCGCGCAGGTTGTCGACGACGAAACGGTTATGCACCACTTCGTGGCGCACATAGATCGGTGCTCCGTACAGTTCGATGGCGCGCTCGACGATCTCAATGGCACGATCGACGCCGGCGCAGAAACCGCGCGGATTGGAGAGATAGACTTTCACGGGATAGCTACTCTACGCCGCGAGCGCCAGAACTGTCATGACGTGCGCCGGCGAAACAGCGCATCGGCAATCAGCACGGCGGCACCGATTGTGATCGCGGAATCGGCAACATTGAAAGTCCAGAAGTGCCAGGATCCGAAATAAACGTCAGCAAAATCAACCACCTGTCCATGTATCAACCGATCGATGAGATTGCCGATCGCTCCGCCCAATATGAGTGTAAGAGCGACCGCAAGCCAAATCTCTGCGCGCGATAACCCACGCAACATATGCAGGATCACACCTGCCGCGGCGAGTGCGATCAGAATGAAAATGGCATTCTGCCAACCAGGTGCGCCGCTCAGAAAACCAAACGCCGCACCACGATTGAAAGTCAGAGTGAGATTCAGCATCGGAATGACTGGCACCGGCACATGCGGCGCAAGCCAGGCCAGCGCCAGGAACTTGGTGACCTGATCAAGAACGACCACCACGCCGGAGACCCACAGCCAGCGCAGCATCAGGCGAACTTCCGCGCCTCGCCGCCGCCCGCGACATTGTCGACACAGCGTCCGCAGAGCTGCGGGTGCGCGCTGTTCCGGCCCACGTCTTCCCGGTGATGCCAACAGCGCACGCACTTGTCGTGACCGGAAGGTGCGACGGCGACCGCTAGCCCCTTTATGTCCGTATCCTTCGCCTCGGCGCTGCGCGCCGCGAGCGGTTGCAGCCGCGCATACGAAGTAATAAAGACGAAGCGCAGCTCGTCATCGAGCTTGGCGAGCCGGGAACGCAACGGATCATCGCAATAGAGATCGATCTCGGCATCGAGCGATCCGCCGATGCCACCAGCGACGCGCAGCTTCTCGAGCAACGGGGCCACCGCGGCGCGCACGGCCATGACCTCCTCCCAATACGCCTGATCGAATCCGGTCTTGACCGTGAATGCCGGCCAGCGCTCATACCAGGTTTCGAGAAACACCGAAGTCGAACGCTTGCCGGGCATGAACGACCAGATTTCTTCCGCGCTGAAGGACAGGATCGGCGCCAGCCAGCGCACCAGCGCTTCGAGGATGTGATACATGGCGGTCTGCGCCGAACGCCGCCCGCGGCTTTCGCGCGGCATCGTGTACATGCGGTCCTTGAGGATGTCGAGGTAGAAACTCGACAACTCCACGACGCAGAACTGGTGAAGCTTCTGGTAGATCACATGGAAGTTGTACGAATCGTAGGCGGCGATTACTTCGCGCTGCAGGCGCATGCCCTCCTCCACCAGCCAGCGATCAAGTGCAAGCATCTCATCCGCCGGAAGGCAGTCGGCCGGATCGAAACCATCCAGATTCGCCAGCAGGTAGCGCGCCGTGTTGCGCAGCCTGCGGTAGGAATCCGCCATGCGCGTGAGGATTTCGTCCGAGATACTCATCTCGGCGCGGTAATCGGTAGCCGCCACCCACAGCCGCAGAATATCCGCGCCGAGTGTCTTGATGACCTTTTGTGGCGCGACCACGTTGCCCTTGGACTTCGACATCTTCATGCCCTTGGCGTCCACCGTGAAGCCGTGCGTCAGGCAGGCGCCATACGGAGCAATGCCATTCATGGCGACCGACGTGAGGAGCGAGGACTGAAACCAGCCGCGGTGCTGGTCAGAACCTTCGAGGTACAGATCCGCCGGATACTTGAGATCGGAGCGGCGGACGAGCACGCAAGCGTGGGTGACACCCGAGTCAAACCAGACATCGAGCGTATCCGTAACCTTTTCGTACTTCGGTGCGGTAGTTCCGAGCAGCTCCTCGGGCTTCAGATCGAACCAGGCATCGATGCCCCCGGTTTCGACCCGACGCGCGACCTCCTCGATCAGTCGCTCGGTGTCGGGATGCGCCTCACCGGTCTGTTTTTCGACGAACAACGCAATCGGCACACCCCAGCTGCGCTGGCGCGAGATGCACCAGTCCGGCCGGTTTTCCACCATTCCCTCGATACGGGCCTCACCCCATTCCGGCACCCAACGGGTGTTGGCGATCGCACGCAGCGCAAGCTCGCGCAGGCGCTCCATCCCGATGAACCACTGCGTCGTCGCCCGGAAGATGATCGGGGTCTTGTGCCGCCAGCAATGCGGGTAGCTGTGCACCAGCGCCTCGGCATGGACCAGCGCGCCGCGCGCCTTCAGTACTTCAAGCACGTGATCATTGGCCTTCAAGACGTGCTCGCCAGCAAAGAGCTCGGTTCCCGGCAAAAACTTGCCGTCGCCGCCAACGGGATTCTCTACCGCAAGTCCGTAACGGGCGCCGACCACATAGTCCTCTACGCCGTGGCCGGGCGCTGTGTGAACGGCGCCGGTGCCGGCTTCGGTCGTGACATGCTCACCGAGAATAACGGGCACCTCGCGTGCGTAAAACGGATGGCGGAGCTTGACGCCTTCGAGGTCCTTGCCACGACAGTTCGCCACCACCCGGCAGGACTCGACGCCAAAGCGGTCCATGGCGCCCTTCATCATCGGTTCAGCCATCAGCAAGCGTTCGCGGCCCTTGCCGCTATTGCACTCGACTAGCACGTAGTCGAGCTCCGGATGCAGGGCGACCGCCTGATTGGCGGGCAGCGTCCATGGTGTGGTGGTCCAGATCACGATACTGATCGGCCCTTCACCGGAGTGGCCCGAGACGTGCTCGCAACGCGCGAGAAAATCAGCCTCGTCCGCCGCGCCGAAACGCACGTCGATGGCCGGTGACTGTTTGTCCTGGTATTCGACCTCGGCCTCGGCAAGCGCCGAGCCGCAATCCGCACACCAGTGCACCGGCTTGTAGCCGCGATAGACGTGGCCCTGCGCAATGATGCGCCCGAGGGCCCGAATGATGTCGGCCTCAAACCGGAAATCCATCGTGAGATACGGCTGCTGCCAGTCACCGATAACACCGAGCCGAATAAAATCGTCGCGCTGGCGCGCGATCTGTTCACGCGCGTAGGCGCGGCAGGCCTCGCGGAACTTCGCGGCATCCACCTGGAGCCCGGCCTTGCCAATCTTCTTCTCGACTGCGAGCTCGATCGGCAGACCATGACAGTCCCAGCCCGGCACAAACGGCGAGTCGAAGCCGGACAGTGTGCGCGACTTGACGATCATGTCCTTCAGGATCTTGTTGACGGCATGTCCGATATGGATATCGCCATTGGCATATGGCGGGCCATCATGCAGCACAAATTTCGGACGCCCTGCCCCCGCGCGGCGCAACTGCTGGTAGAGACCCTTCTCGTCCCAGCGCTTCAGTTGCTCCGGCTCGCGCGCTGCGAGATTGGCCTTCATCGGGAAATCGGTGCGCGGAAGATTAAGCGTCTTCTTGTAATCGATTGGCTCGGACATGAATGCTGCTTGTTATCTGAATTCGGGGAGGCTTTCAGCTCGCGCGCCGCCCGGCCCGTCCGGCGGCGGATTGCGGATGATACTGACGGAAGAACGCGCGCGCCGCATCCACATCGCGCTGGATCCAGTCGCGCAGCTCATCGAGCGTGGCAAAGTGTTTTTCATCACGCAGCTTCAACAGAAAGTTAACGTTAATGTAGGCGCCATAGATGTCCTGATCGAAATCGAACAGGTGTACCTCAAGCAGCGTTCGCGTGCCTCCGATCGTCGGGCGGGTGCCGATGCTCGCCACCCCCGGCAACGGCTCACGATCGAGCCCGAACAGCTCGACCACGAAGACACCCTTGAGCGGCGTCATGTCGCGGTGCAGATGGATATTCGCTGTCGGGAAACCGAGCTTGCGTCCAAGTTTGTTGCCGTGAGCAACGCGCCCGCACATACGGTACGGCCGACCGAGCATCTTTTCGGCGGCAGCAAGATCCGCCGCCGCCAGCGCGGCGCGCACGCGCGTGCTCGAAACGCGCTCGCCATCGATTTCAACGGTATGCATATTGACCACCTGGAACCCCTTGCGGGCCCCGGCCTGCGCGAGCATGGCGAAATTGCCCCGCCGTCGCGCGCCGAAGCGGAAATCGTCGCCGACCACGAGGTAACGCACGCCGAGCCCCTCGACCAAGACGCGCTCGATGAAGGTTTCGGGCTCGAGCGCGGCGAACGCGGCATCGAAGCGCACGCACAGCACGCGATCGACCGAATACCGCCGCAGGGCAGTGAGCTTCTCGCGCAGCCGCGTGAGGCGCGCCACCGCACGCTCCGGCCCGAAGTATTCCAGCGGCTGCGGCTCGAACAGGATTACGGTCGTGGGAAGACCAAGTTTTTCGCCCTTCTCCGCGAGCTGACCGATCACCGCCTGATGGCCGAGATGCACGCCATCGAAATTGCCGATGGTCGCGACACAGCCGCGATGACGCGGTCGGAGATTATGCAGTCCGCGAATCAGTTCCATGGCCAGATTCTAACCGAGAACTGACCGGCGCCGGGAGAAAAACCGCCTTTTCGGACAGCGGCTTAGGTATCAGCCGTGCGCCCAGTCGGGATCGAGCTCCTCGACGACCTCGTGCAGTGGGCGTCTCCCGTCGAAGCCTTCGTGGTAGCCGTGATAGTACGCGATCCTGAGTTCGGGAAACTTCCAGCACAGGTAACCGTCGCCGGTGTCGAAATCCACAAGCCACAACCCCTTCACGACCAGACCGAGTCGCTCCATCTTGCCTACCCAGCGACGCACGATCGTCTCGTACTGCCGCTCGATGTCCGGGATTTCGGGATGCGTCGGCACCGTGCGCTCGAGCAGCTGTCTGACGGGCTCGAGCTCCTTGTACGCTTGCGCGGTCAGTCGCCGCACCAGCGGAAACAGCGCCTGCGCCTCTGCAAGCGTGAAGGCGCGCGCTACGCCGCGTCGGCCAATCTGCGGGATCTCGGGAATATCAGTCATCGTGCTGCCTATCGCTGCCACGACGAAGCAGGAGTTGCGAGGGCCGCAAGCCCAGGGCGATCGTCGCTGCTAGATAAACCAGCAGGCCGGCCGCCACCCAGAAAAGCAGCCAGCCGGCGCGTGTCCAGGCGGACGCCTGCAGCCAACGACCAAGATCGCCCGCGCCCCAGTAGAGCAGCGTTCCCATCGCCGCGGTCGCAATTCCGACCCGGGCGAGAAAAAGCGTCCAACCCGGCAGCGGGCGATAAATGCCATCGCGATAGAGGCGATGGAACAGCAGGCCGGCATTCACGAACGCCGCGACCGACACGGCGGCGGCGAGCCCCACATGCGCGAAGGGCCACACCAACGCCAGACTCAGCACGATATTGGTGAGCATTGCGACGACGCCAATCCGCATTGGCGTGCGCGTGTCCTGGCGCGCATAGAATCCGGGCGCCAACACCTTCACCAGGATGAAGGCAAGCAGACCGCCAGAAAACGCCATGAGGGCCTGTGCGCTCATACGCACATCGTGCTCGCCGAAGGCGCCAAAGTGAAACAGCGTCGCGAGCATTGGCCCCGCGAGTACTACCAGCGCTACCGAGGAGGGAATTCCAATCAGGCACACCCAGCGCAGGCCCCAGTCGAGAAGGTGCGAGAAATCGTCATGCGCGTTGGCTGCGTGCCGACGCGAAAGGCTCGGGAGGATCACGGTCGCAAGCGCGATGCCGAACACACCGAGCGGAAACTCCATCAAACGATCAGAGTAGTAGAGCCATGAAACGCTGCCGGTAATTAGAAAGGAGGCGAGCAGTGTGTTCACCAGCAGGTTCACCTGGGCGATCGAAACGCCAAAGATTGCAGGGAGCATGAGGCGAAATACCCGGCTGACCCCTTCGTGCGGAGGACGAATTCGAATTCGCGGGCGGGGCAGAAGGCCCAGGCTTTGCAGGAACGGCAGCTGAAACAGAACTTGCATCAGCCCGGCGACAAAAACGCCCCAGGCAAGGGCCATGACGGGCGTATCGAGCATCGGCGCAAGCAACAGTGCGGCTGCGATCAAGCTCAGATTGAGCAGGACCGGCGTGAAGGCCGCCGCCGCAAAGCGCCCGTAGCTGTTCAGCACACCGGCTGCCATCGCGACCAGTGAAATAAAGAATATGTATGGGAAAATGATCCGCAGCATGCCCACGGTGAGATCGAATTTCTCTGGCTCGTCCAGGAAGCCCGGCGCGAGGAGAAACACCAGTATCGGAGCGGCGAGCACCCCGATGACAGTAATCGCCAACAGGATTGTGCCGAGTGCCCCGATCACGTGGCCAAGGAAATCGCGCGTCTCTTGCACCTGAGCGCGGGCTCGATACTCGGAAAAGACCGGAACGAAGGCCTGGGAGAAGGCGCCCTCGCCGAAGATCCGGCGCAGAAAGTTGGGAATTCGAAAGGCGACATAGAAGGCGTCCGCCGCCACGCCGGTGCCGGCCCCAATCAGGCTCGCGAAAGCCATATCCCGGATCAGACCGGAGATGCGCGACACCAGCGTCATACCGCCAGTGATGGCCGTGGAAGTGAGCAGCTTGCGGGACATGGTTCGGCCGGCAGTATAAACGATGGACATGACGGCCCGCGGGGCGCCGGTGGCGCGCACCGTCTCCCAGCGATGCTGCGTGCCGGGCTACCTGAACCCGTCCGCGGGAGGTGAGTTACATTGACAAAGGGCCTGAAAATCCGGATAGTGCGCGGCTTTCTTGCAGTAATCCGCACGACAGGAGACACGATTTGGCTAACACTGCACAGGCGAAGAAGCGCGCTCGTCAGGCCGAGGCGCATCGCGAGCGCAATGCCGCGCAGCGCACCTGGCTGCGCTCAAAGATCAAGAAGGTCCGTGGCTCGATTGCAGCCAAGGACAAGGCTGGGGCACAGACGGCATTCCGTGAGGCGGCGTCCGCCATCGACCGCATGGCTGGCCGCGGCATCATTCATAAGAACGCTGCTGCCCGCTACAAGCGCGAACTCAATCAGGGAATCAAGGCGCTCCCCTAGACCGCCGCCATTAGGTGACAAGAACACAATAGCCGGCTCGCGCCGGCTTTTGTGTTTCTGGGATCAGGTTACGACGAGGTTATCGCGGTGGATAAGCTCCGGCTCATCCACATACCCCAGAATCGCCTCTATTCGGCCGGACGCCTGGCCTGCAATCCGGGCAGCGTCCTCGCTGCCGTAGTTCACCAGGCCCCGGCCTACCTCGCGGCCATCGCTATCGACACAGACCACCAACTCGCCGCGTGCAAATTGCCCTTCTACTGCCTTTACGCCGACAGGCAACAGGCTCTTACCGCCCTCACGCAATACGCGGACCGCGCCGGCATCGAGTACAAGCCGGCCGGATGCATGCATGTGCCCGGCGAGCCAACGCTTGCGCGCGGCAAGCCGGCTGGCTCCTGGCTTGAGTAACGTGCCAATCTCCTCTCCGCCCAACACCCGCGTGATGACATTTTCAATTCGTCCCCAGGCAATGACGGTGGTGGCTCCCGATCGGGCCGCCTTGGCGGCGGCAATCAACTTGGTGCGCATTCCCCCGCGACCCAGCGCCCCCGAACTACCGGCCATGGCCAGCAAGGCCGGGTCATCGGCAGCTCCCTCGCCAATCAAAGTGGCCTGCGGATAGGCACGCGGGTCCTGCTCGAACAACCCTTGCTGGTCGGTCAGGATGAGTAACAAGTCCGCCTCGACCAGATTCGCAACCAACGCCGCGAGCGTGTCATTGTCGCTGAATCGAATCTCTTCAGTCGCGACGGTATCGTTCTCGTTGATGACCGGAACGACACCAAACTTGAGGAGGGTTCGCAGGGTACTGCGCGCATTAAGATAGCGTCCACGATCCGCCAGATCGTCGTGCGTCAGCAGCACCTGGGCGGTGTGCAATCCGTGGCGCTGGAAGGCTGACTCATAGATTTGCACCAGGCCCATCTGGCCGATGGCTGCCATGGCCTGCAGCTCATGCAGTGCACTCGGCCGTGTCGTCCGGCCAAGGCGTTGCATGCCGGCGGCCACCGCGCCGGAAGTGACGAGCAGCACCTCGATGCCCCGACGACGCGCGCCGGCGAGTTCCTCGACCCAACGTGTGATGGCCCCGCTATCGAGGCCCTGGCCTGCATTGGTGAGCACCGCACTGCCGATCTTTACCACCATACGGCGCGCGCCAGCGAGCCGGGCTCGGGATTCACTCATGGTCGGATCTCTTGTTCTTGGCGAGCGCCTGCAGGCGCATCATGAGGTCGGCCGAGAGCTTCTGACAACCCTCCCCGGTGGCCGCCGAGATTTGGTAGACAGGCTTCGTCCAGCGCAATCGGCGCACAATCTCCGTGACCCGACGGGAACGCTCAGGCGGAGCGAGCAAATCGACCTTGTTCAGCACGAGCCAGCGTTCACGCTTGGCAAGGGCTGGCGAGAACTTGCGCAACTCGGCAGCGATTGCGCGAGCCGCCTTCACCGGATCCTCGCCCGGATCGAGCGGCGCGATATCGACGAGATGCAGCAGGATGCGGGTGCGGGATAGATGCCGCAGGAACTGGCTACCGAGTCCGGCGCCGTCCGCGGCACCCTCGATCAGCCCCGGTATATCCGCGACCACGAAGCTGCGCTCCGGCCCAACCCGAACGACGCCGAGGTGTGGGTGCAGTGTAGTAAATGGATAGTCGGCGACTTTGGGTCGCGCGTCCGACACGGCGCGCAGAAACGTGGACTTGCCGGCGTTCGGCAACCCTAGCAGCCCGACATCAGCCAGCACCTGCAACTCGAGCGCGAGTTCGCGGCTTTCCCCAGGCAAGCCCGGCGTGGTCTTGCGCGGCGCGCGGTTAACGCTCGACTTGAAGCGCGTGTTGCCGAATCCGCCCTTGCCGCCGCGCGCCACTAGCAGCTTCTCGCCGTCGCGCGTGATCTCGCCGATGAGTTCCTCGGTATCGACGTCCCGCACGAGCGTGCCAAGCGGAACCGCGATTTCCAGATCGTCCGCGGAAGCGCCGGTCCGGTTGCTTCCACCCCCGCGCTCGCCAGCGCGTGCGCGAAAGACACGCGTGTGCCGGAAGTCCGAAAGTGTATTGAGACCACCGCGTCCGACCAGATATACGCCGCCACCATGTCCGCCGTCTCCGCCATCGGGCCCGCCAAGCGGCACAAATTTCTCGCGGCGAAAACTGAGCGCGCCTGCCCCGCCGTGGCCGGCTTCGACGCGAATAGTTACCTCATCAACAAACTTCATGTGCCAGAGTGCAGTTGTCCCGAAAAAAAGAAAAACCCCGCGCTGTCGCCAGGGCGGGGTTTCGTGTTGCGGCGTGAAAGCCTGCTCAGCCCGAGACGATGCTTACCGTTTTGCGGTTGCTCGGGCCCTTGGTTTCAAACACCACCTTACCATCAGAAGTCGCGTACAGCGTATCATCCTTGCCCTTGGCAACGTTGTTGCCCGCATGAAACTGCGTTCCGCGCTGACGCACCAAAATGTTGCCCGCCAGCACCTGCTGGCCCGCGAAGCGCTTCACGCCAAGGCGCTGCGCCTGTGAGTCGCGACCGTTGCGAGAACTGCCGCCTGCCTTTTTATGTGCCATTGCGTCTACCTCAATTTGCTGTCCGCACGAAGCACGCCAATAATGAAGCCAAGACGCGCGGACGAATTCGTTACTTGATGCCGGTGATCTCGACTTCCGTGTAGTCCTGGCGGTGCCCCTGAGTCTTGCGGTAGTGCTTGCGCCGGCGCATCTTGAATATGCGGATCTTGTCGCCGCGCCCGTGCGCGCGCACCTTGGCCGTAACCGCCGCGCCCGCGAGCAGCGGGGAGCCGACCCGAACATTGTCGCCATCACATACCATCAGCACCTCGGTAAGATCCACCGAGTCGCCGGCCGGGGTTTCGAGCTTCTCGATCCGGATCACATCTCCCGGCGCCACTCGGTACTGTTTGCCACCGGTCTTGATAACCGCGTACATCGCCGTCTCCTTGGGGACCCGCGCGGACACGCAAGCCCCGGAAAAAGCGCGGATTCTAGCGGCCGGCGCCGGGCCGGTCAAACTTCCTTGACAGCCCCGGGCACCCTCCCTAGCATCCCGCCCGCCAACGGACCCCGCTCCCCATGGATTTTCAGGCAATCAGGGCGCTCGCCCACGATGACATGCAGGCCGTGGACCGGGAGATCCAGGCCCGGCTCACGTCGGACGTAGCGCTCATTAACGAACTCAGCGCCTACCTCATCCAGAGTGGCGGCAAACGTTTGCGCCCGCTTCTGGTGGTCATCGGGGCCAAAGCCTTCGGCTACGCCGGCCAGGCTCATATCACGCTGGCTGCGACTATTGAGTTCATCCACACCGCCACGCTCCTGCACGATGATGTCGTGGACGCCTCGGAATTGCGGCGTGGGCAATCCACCGCGAACACCATTTGGGGCAATGAGGCGAGTGTGTTGGTGGGGGACTTTCTCTATTCCCGGGCCTTCGAGATGATGGTAGACGTGGGTGACATGCGCGTCATGGAGATTTTGGCCCATACAACCAACACTATCGCGCGCGGCGAAGTACTCCAGCTCCTTAACTGCCACGACCCGGAAACCACCGAAACGCGCTATCTCGAGGTGATCCGCGGCAAGACCGCCAAGCTGTTCGAAGCGGCCACTCGACTCCCCGCCGTAATTACTCACCAGAACGGCGAAGTTGAAAGTGCCATGGCTGCCTATGGAATGCATCTGGGAACCGCGTTCCAGCTGATCGACGATGCCCTCGATTACGGCCGCAATAACCCGGAACTTGGCAAGAGTGTTGGTGACGACCTGGCAGAGGGCAAACCAACCCTGCCACTTATCCATGCCATGCAACATGGCACCGACGCGCAGCGCTTGCTCATCCGGCGCGCGATTGAAGAAGGCGGGAATGAGCACATTGATGCTGTCATTGACGCCGTTGAATCGGCTGGGTCCATCGCGTACACTGCGCGCCGGGCCGAGAAGGAGGCCGCGCTGGCCCTCAAGGCCCTCGGCGCACTACCCGAGTCGCCGTACGCGCAAGCCCTGCGCGATCTCGCCTACTTTTCCGCCCATCGCAGTCACTAGCAGTTTGCGGTCGTTCCGTTCGGGGTGTAGCTCAGCCTGGTAGAGCACTTGCTTCGGGAGCAAGGGGCCGGAGGTTCAAATCCTCTCACCCCGACCAACGTCGCTGTCGGGGTGAAATGATCCGCAATCTCGTCCTCCTCATCGTCGTGGCACTTGGCGCCTGGTTTGTGCTGCGTGAAGTGCGGCGGTTTCGCGAGCGGCGCGACCGAGAGTCCGAAACCAAGCGTTTTGCACAGATGGTGGCTTGCGATCACTGTGGGACGCATATTCCCGAATCGCAGGCGATCCGGGTAGACAAGCGTGCCTACTGCAGTGAGGCCCATCGCCGGGCGGCCGAGAACGGCTGATACACGGTGTTAGTTGTGGCGCTTGCGCCAGGTTGTGCTACTTCATCCCTATGACAGCAAAGGAGAGCACCCCGACCCCCCTAGCGGCCGGGGCAACGCGGGCAGAGAGTCGCGCCGCGGTCGAAACCGAGAACTGGAAGCTTCTCCAATACTTTAACTATTTCCGCCTGGCCGCCGGCGTGGCTGCCTCGTCCGTGGCGCTCACTTGGGGCACCCTGCCGCCGCTCGGCCAGGCAAGGCCCGCCCTCTTCCTCAGCACCAGCCTGACCTACACGGTGCTCGGCCTAATCGCCGCGTTTACCATTCGCGCCCGCAAGCCGGACTTCGATACGCACGCGGTTCTGCTGTCGTTCGCCGATATCACCCTGCTTACCATGCTGATGCACTCGAGCGGCGGTCTCGCGAGCGGCGTCGGATTACTTTTGATCGCTGCGATCGGCGGTGCGAGCCTTATGCTCGGGCGAAAGCTCACGCTCTTCTATGCTTCGCTCGCGGCGATTGCCGCCCTGCTCGAGCAGGGCTGGGAGCTGATTCACGACGCCGTCGCGGGTGTGAGTATCGTGGGAACCGATTCGCTGCAGGATTTCCCGATTGCCGGTCTCTTCGGTGTCGGTCTTTTTGCCACGGCCTTTGTTGGACAGTCGCTCGCAACGCGGCTGCGGGCGACCGAAGCACTGGCCGAGCGCCGCGGCGTCGACGCGGCCAACCTGGCCCAAATGAGCGAGCTGATCATCCAGCGCATGCAGTCCGGTGTCATGGTGTGCGAGGCAAGCGGCCAGGTTCGCAAGGCCAACGAAGCAGCGGTGAAGTACCTGGGAATCCCGGCTGGCGCGGCCGGAAAGACCAATATCAACGAGATCTCCCCTGACCTCGCAACCCAGTTAGTGCAATGGCTTGGCAGCGCCGCCGGGGAGCAGCGCGCGCCGAAGATCTTCCGTTCGCAGGCTGGCTACACGCTCCTGCCTCGTTTCATGCCGGTCGGCGATTCCGACGCACGTAAGAGCGGGTCGCTGGGGCGCCGCAGCCCGGTGGCCGGGGTGGTGGTGTTTCTGGACGACATGGTGGTCCTCAAGAAGCAGGCCCAGGAACTCAAGATGTCGGCCCTCGCGCGACTTACCGCGAGCATCGCGCACGAAATCCGCAATCCATTGGGGGCTTTGAGCAACGCCGCCCAACTGCTGTCGGAATCCAGCGGCAGCGAGGCCGAACAAAAGCGCCTGCTGAAGATCATCGATGAGCAGACGCGGCGCATGAATGTCATCGTGCAGAACGTCACACAGCTCAGTCGCCGCGACCGGGTGAATGCCACTCGCATGGTGCTCGATCATTGGCTCAAGGACTTTGTCCGCCAGTACTGCGAGACCTTGTTCGTGCCCCAAGGTACCTTTGCTGTGGTCTGCCCGGATGGGCTCTCCCTGTGCGCGGATAGCGACCAAATCCACCAGGTGGTTACCAATCTCTGCCAGAACGCGCTGCGCCATAGCCCACCGTTTACGGGCACGCCGCTACTCAAACTACAGGGCAGCACCGATAAGGATGGCCGCCCCTGTTTGGACGTGATCGACTGGGGTTCGGGCGTGCCGCCGGAGGTGGCGGACAGCATCTTTGACCCCTTCTTCACGACCAGCCCGAAGGGAACCGGGCTTGGCCTGTATATTGCTAGGGAATTGTGTGAAGGAAACGGCGGCTCTCTTGATTACTTCCCTGGTGACGGGGGGGTCGGGAGCCGTTTCCGCGTGACCTTTGCCCGTGCAGAGGAATGCTCTGAAAGCATCGCGATATGAGCAAGGTCAAGAACCAGATCCTGATTGTCGACGACGAACCGGACATCCGCGAGGTGCTGGAACTTACGCTCGGGCGCATGAATCTCGAGACCCGTTCGGCCGCGAATGTCGGCGATGCCAAACACCTGCTCGCCGAGTTCAAGTTCGACCTGTGCCTGACCGATATGCGGTTGCCGGACGGCAACGGCATCGACCTTGTGCGATTCATTCAGGAGAACTACCCCTATCTGCCGGTCGCCGTTATCACGGCGTTCGGAAACATGGAAACCGCGGTTGCGGCCCTCAAAGCCGGCGCTTTTGACTTTGTATCGAAACCCCTCGACCTGAATGACCTACGCAACATCGTTCGCTCGGCCCTGCGCGTCGGCCACGGCGGCGGCGCACCCGTGCCGGCTGCGCCAGTGGCGAGCGCCTCCGAGCCGGTCACGCCCGCGTCTGGTGCCCGCCGACTGTTGGGGGAATCGGAACCAATAAAGAAGGTCCGCGCCATGATCGAGCGTCTCGCCCGTGGCCAGGCGCCTGTCTATATCAGCGGCGACTCAGGCACAGGCAAGGAACTGGTGGCGCGCCTTATCCACGAGCTTGGGCCGCGAGGCGACCGCCCGTTTGTGCCCGTAAATTGCGGTGCCATCCCGGAAGCCCTGATGGAAAGCGAGTTTTTCGGGCACAAAAAGGGAAGTTTCACCGGAGCGGTTCAAGACAAGGACGGGCTCTTCAAGGCCGCGGACGGCGGCACACTCTTTCTGGACGAAGTGGGCGATCTGCCGTTGCCCATGCAGGTGAAGCTCTTGCGCGCCATCCAGGAGCGGTCTGTTCGGCCGGTCGGCGCGCAAACCGAGATCAAAGTCGATGTCCGTATCCTCTCAGCTACCCACAAGGACTTGCACAGCCTGGTCCAACAAGGGCGCTTCCGTCAGGATCTGTACTACCGGCTCAATGTCATCGAGTTGCATATCCCGCCGCTGCGCGAGCGCTCGGACGACATCCCGCTGCTAGCCAACCACGTGTTGGCGCGACTCGCAGCAAGCCTCGGAATGAAGGTTCCACATCTTACTGACGATGCGCTGACAGTTCTGAAGCACTACGGCTTTCCGGGCAATGTCCGCGAACTGGAAAACATCCTGGAACGGGCACTCACCCTCTGCAATGGTGACGAGATTTCGGCGCCGGACCTGCACCTGCCCGCTTCCGGGAACGGACAGGACGAGTCCGAGGCGAACGGGACATACCAGTCCGGCGGCGAGCGCTCACTCGATGATTATCTTGAACAAGTGGAGCGCCAGGCGATCGAAGCAGCGCTTGGCAAGACCAACCAGAACAAGACAGCCGCAGCCAAACTGCTGGGAATCAGCTTTCGGGCATTGCGCTACAAACTTGAAAAGCTTGGCATTGAGTAATCTACAAAATGTGGATAAGCCTGTGGATATCTCTATCTCGTGCCAGATTCTGACTGTTCCAATCGGTGTTCCGCCAAGAATCTCTTGCTGCAATCGATAAGGTGAGTGGTGCTGAGTGGAATGCTATTCGTTCAAGCTGCCGGATCTAAATGGGATTTTCTGGTCCGACAGACGCACCCGACGGATGGCACGGGAAGTGCATACATGTAGGGGTGCTTGTGGTAAAAAGCCGGGCTCGACGGGCGCATGGCGTGATTTGACTGGTCCCAGAGCTCTGCTAATTCGTTAACGGATAGAGGTAGTCCCGGAAAGCATCGGCCCGGCAGGGAAGTCGGGGCAAATGCGAACACGGTCCCAGATTGGAACTGGGCCGGTTTTTTCCGGGACGCCCTCGTCGCAACAAAACATGACTGGAGGTTTTTGAAATGAAGACGTTGCAACGTGGTTTTACACTGATCGAACTGATGATCGTGGTAGCGATCATCGGCATTCTGGCGGCCATCGCGGTTCCGGCCTACCAGGACTACACCATCAAGTCGCGCGTATCGGAAGGCACGTCGCTGGTCTCTGCCGCGCGTACTGCGGTCGACGTGGCATTCGCTGAGGGCGTCACGCTTGGGTCGATGTACCAAACCCATGACAGCCTCGGCATCGCGGCAAGCGCGAGCTACAAGAGCAAGTACGTGTCCTATGTGTCAATTCGCGCGAATGGCATAATTGCGATCGGCTACACGAATGAGAAGACCCTGAGCCCGAAAGTTACGGGCAAGCTCCTCGTCTATGTGCCGACGAACAAGGGCGCGAACCTGCAGTGGGTGGTTTCGACGGCTAGCACGGTTCCGACCAAGTACCGCCCGAAGAACTAGTTCTCGAGTTGTTGCTACAGAACAAGGGCGGCCTAGGCCGCCCTTGTTTTTTTGTGATCATCCAGGTGGTTGCGGGAAGCCAGCGCGCCTAAAAGTACTGCGGGTCTGCGCTATAAGTAGCGTATGACAAACGAACCCTCCCGCCGCGCGAAATCACCACCCCGACCGGCAAATCCAGAGCGGCATTCCCGGGACGATTACAGGAAAGGCTCGCTTGTACCAGGCGCCTTGGCCTCAAGACTGCTGTTCCCGACGCTCTGCATCTTGTCATTTCTTGGTGCGCTCGCCTTCCTCCCGGGCGCAAGTGGCCCCTACGTATTCGATGACTACACCAATCTGCTGGAAAACATTTATGTCAAGATCCAGGCATTAAGTCCGTCCTCGCTGTGGCAGGCGGCGTTCTCGCTGAACGCCGGACCGCTGCGCCGCCCGGTCGCAATGGTCAGTTTCGCTCTCAATCACTACTTTGCTGGCAACTTCAGCAGCACCACTCCGCTCAAGCTGACGAATATCGCGATCCATGGATGCAACGGCATCCTGGTGTTGTGGCTCGCAAAGCTCATCCTCGAGCGCATTGCCGGGCTGGCTACGTCAAATTCATCGCAACTTGCGTCGGCACGGACTCGGCTGATGCTCGCGGGCTTCGTGGCGCTCGCCTGGGTTATGCACCCCATACAGCTGACGAGCGTGCTGTATATCGTTCAGCGTATGACGGAGCTCTCGGCCCTGTTCACGCTGGCGGCGATCATCGCCTATCTGCACGCGCGCGAACTGGCGCGTCAAGGACGACGTCGCCCGGCTCTGCTGCTCCTTGTTGTTGGCGCCGCCATCCTGTGGCCGCTTGCGCTGTTCAGCAAGGAGAACGCGATCCTTCTCCCCGTGTTCATCGCGATCCTCGAGTGGACACTCTTCCACAATGAGGACCCCTGGCGTCGCCTCGCGGCAATGCCGCGAACGCGGCGCACGCTGCTTATGATTGCCGGCCTCATGCTCACGCTCGTTGCAGTATTGGCGTATCTCTATGCGCAGACCGGCTACGATGTTCGAACCTTCACAATGTCGGAGCGCCTGCTAACCCAAGCGCGTGTGCTTTTCTTCTACATCGGACTGGTCGTCGTGCCGCGGCTGGACGCGTTCGGTCTCCTGCATGACGACATCGCGGTATCGACTTCGCTGCTGTCACCGTGGACCACGCTTCCCTCGATCGTCGGAATCGCGGTTCTGCTGGCGTTCGCCATTCGAACGCGCTCATCACTCCCGTTGCTGAGTCTCGGCATCCTCTGGTTCTTCGGAGGCCACCTGCTGGAGTCCACCATCTTTCCGCTTGAGATCGCTCACGAACACCGGAACTATCTCGCCAGCCTGGGGATATTGCTGGCCGCTGTCGATCCGGCGCAAAGACTGCTTGCCTTCACACGGCAACGCGTCGTCTGGATTGGCCTCGCGTCGGTGTTGATCGTCTTGGGCACCATTACCGTCACGCGCGCAAATCAGTGGTCTAGCACCCAGAGACTCTACGTATACGAGGTCTTGCACCATCCGGATTCCGCGGGTGCCCAAGCCGGGTTCGCGAACGTGCTGCTTGCGCAAGATCGTGTAGACGAATCCATGGAAGCCATGCGACGGGCCTCGGCCCTCGCGCCGGCCGAGGCCGGCTACCTGATCAGTCTCCAAACGGTCGCCTCAATGCGCGGCAAGTCGCTCGTGGCCGAAGACAGTGAAGAAATTTCGCGCAGACTCGCGTCCGGCCCCGTGACAGCCGTCACGCAATGGGCGCTCAGCAAAGCCAGCGACTGCATCACCGATAGTTGCAAGACGCTGCAGGTTCCAATGGAAGCGTGGACCGGCATCCTGATAGGTCGAGCCGACGTGCTGAAGAACAGGAATCTGCTTTCCTACTTCTACTACTTTCATGCGCGCGCACTTCTGGCTCAGGGAAAGATCAACCCGGCCATCAACGCCTACCGCCGATCGTATGAGATTGACACGAACTACTATCACCCGCTGTTTGACTTGGCGTATCTCTTCATGGACATGGGTCGCCCCGATCTTGCCCGACCGATCGTTGACGAATTGCATCGGCTGAATGCAAGGACCACGCACAAACGTTCTACCGAAATCCAGCAACTTGAAGAGCGCCTCAAGCGCGCCAACGGAAATCATCTCCCCAGTGCTCCTTCGTATTAGGAACGCATTCAGGTCGCCGCAGTTCCAATACCCGGCCCTCGCCGTAGTACTGGGAACCGTCGTCTCGCTGGCCTACCTGCCCGGATTGGCCGGACCCTTCGTGCTGGACGACATCCCGAACCTCGTCCAGAACCTTGCCCTCGTTCCAACCACGCTCACCTTCGAAACCATCCAACAGGCGGCACTGTCCGGAATAAGCGGACCGCTCGGTCGACCGCTCGCCATGCTGAGCTTTGCGCTGAATGCCTTTTTCTCCCAAGGCCTCCAAAGCGCTCTCGCGTTCAAGGTAACAAACCTGGCGATTCACCTGCTGAATGCAGGGCTCGTGTATGAACTCTGCCGCCTTCTTGTCGGTCGGCTGCCGGCACCCTCCCGACAGGAAGAAAGCTGGATCCCCATCGCCGTTACCGCCGCGTGGGCACTCCATCCCATCCAACTTACGTCTGTGCTGTATACCGTCCAGCGCATGACGAGTCTTTCGGCCATGTTCGTGCTCATTGGGCTCATCGTCTTCACAAGAGCCCGCATCCGATTTGCGGAAACCCCATCGCGCGGCCTGTTCCTCATGGCAAGCGGCCTTGCGTTGGGACTGATATTGGGTTGCGCAGCCAAGGAAAACGCCATCCTTATCGTGCTCTACGCTGGCATCATCGAGCTGACCATGTTTGATCGCGCGACGCTTGGAAAGCGAGCGAAGGTTCACCTTGGCGGTTTCTACGGCGTCACGGTGCTTGTTCCCATACTGGTAGGCATCGTGGCGATCGCGCTCGAACCGACACTGGTGACGGCCGAATATGAAGGACGCAACTTCACGCTAGCCCAGCGGCTACTGACGGAAAGTCGGGTACTCTGGTGGTATCTCGGGCAGCTGGCCATCCCTCGTCTGGGTGAGCTCGGACTCCACCACGACGATATTTCGGTGAGCACAAGCGTCATCCTCCCCTGGCAAACGCTTCCCGCGCTGGCCGGCATCGTAGCGATCGCGACACTGTCATGGATCGGACGCAGGCGCTACCCGGCGCTCGCATTTGCCGGCCTCTGGTTCCTCGCCGGACATGCAATGGAGTCGAGCATCGTCGGGCTAGAGCTGGCGCACGAACACCGGAACTACCTGCCATCGTTCGGCGCGGTGTTTGGTGTCGTTACTGCCCTGCGCGGACCTGCGGGAAATCCACTGTGGCGCACGTGGACATACGCCGGGGTCGCGCTGTGGATCGCATCTATTGGATTCATCACCTGGCTGCGTGCCGGCATATGGTCGAACGATGCGCAGCTGATCGTGGCGACCGCGCGTCACCATCCCGATTCCGCCAAATCTCAGGCGATGCTCGGCGAACTGCTGGCCGCTCGATACCACAGGCCTGATCTCGCGCTTGAACGATATCGCGCTGCGTCAAAACTTTCGCCAACGGAGCCGGGCTACCTGATCGATCTTGTCAGGGTCGCCTACTCGAACGCAGAATCGACCCGTTTGCCGCCGGCCGGCGCTGCTTTTCCCGGCAAGAATCAGAACGCTCCGCAGATCGATCCGGCGAGCGGCGGCGATCCGGCCCGTACTACCATGACGCATGCCCAGTTGGACAACCCGAACAACGCCGAGTCGCTGGCCAGGCTGTCAGACCGAATTGCGACTCAACTTCACTCCGGACCCATCACTGCCCATACCATCCGCTCTCTCGTGGCGACCGCACAATGTTCCCTTCAAGGCACCGGCGCCTGCCGCGCAGTTTTGCCGGAGGTCGTCAAATGGCATCACGCCGTCATACTAAACGTTCGCGCGAAGGCGCGCTGGCGCCGCACCGCTGTATTTAGCCTGTTTGATGTGACTTTCGACACCGCTGATTACGCTGGCGCACTGGCTGCAGCGGATGCCGGACTCCAACATGAGCCCGACTCCGTGGACTACGGGTTGATGCGTGCCGATGCGCTCATCGCGCTCGATCGCAATGATGAAGCCCGGCAACTGCTCGCACAGGTTAAGCACGATGCGATCTCGGCAGACCAGGCCAACTCGATCTCTGCGTTACAGACCAAAATCGACCGGCGCCGCAACCAATCAGCGCCGCATCGGCGCGGCTCCGCGAAATAGCTTATGAGGCTGCTGGCAAATCGCGGCGACGTGAGACTCCGCCAAGTGCTCGCAACGTGCTTAATCGCCGGGGCGCTGTGTATCGCCATCGTGCTCAGTTACTGGCCCGGCCTTCACGGTCCATTTGTCTTCGACGACGCCGAAAACATCACCGCTAACCCTCCGGTGGCGCTAAGCGTCCTCAACGCGACCACGCTTTCCGACGCGCTACTTGCCAATGACGCTGGACCGCTGAAACGGCCGCTTGCCTCTCTGACTTTTGCGCTGAATCACTTCTTCGCTGGTGATTTCGAGAGCGCCTTTCCGTTCAAGGTCACCAACGTCGCGATTCACATCGTCAATAGCTGGCTCGTCTATGCCCTCGTTCTCGCCCTGCTGGGAGTGGCGCGCAACACGTCGGAATGGAGCAGGCGAGATCGCGCGATCTTCGCGTGGCTGTGTGCCGCAGCCTGGGCGCTACATCCGATTCAGCTCACAAGCGTGCTCTACGTCGTACAGCGAATGACGAGCCTCGCCGGCACATTCGTGCTCGCGGGCCTGTTGGCGTTCGTCTACGGGCGATCACGCCTGACTGACGATCCGGGTCGCGCCACATGGTGGATGACTGCGGGCCTGGTCGGCGGCACATTGCTCGGGATCACGGCAAAAGAGACTGCGGTGTTACTGCCCGGTTATGCAATCGCAGTCGAGGTCAGCGTGTTTTCACGCACGAACCTGCCCGCGCCGTTGCGGCGACGGCTGATTTCCATCCTTGTGGCGGGTCTTGCAGTGCCCGTCGCCATCTTGGCTATCTACGTTTTCCTCAATCCCGCATTCATGACGGATAGTTATGCGGCGCGTACATTCACGCCTTACCAGCGGATCCTGACTGAAGCACGGGTCTTGTGGCACTACCTCGGGATGATGGTCTATCCGCTTCCCTCGCAGTTCGGCCTGTTCCACGATGCCATCACCCCCAGTACGGGACTCTTCAGCCCGCTTACCACGTTGCCGGCAGTCGTGGGATTGGCCGCGGGCGCGATTTGGGCGCTCCTCCGTGCGAATCGTCACCCATTGGTAAGTCTCGGGATCTTGTGGTTCCTCGTCGGCCACAGTCTTGAATCGGGCTTTATCGGTCTCGAGCTCGCTCACGAACATCGCAACTACTTACCGAGCATGGGGCCCGTCCTGGCGGCCGCCAGCGCCTTGGGGTTCGCCCGATTCGGCCAGGGCGTGCGCTCCACAATCAAGCTGCTCGCTCCCTTACTGCTTTGTCTGGCACTGGGACTTGGTACCTGGATCCGATCTGGAACCTGGTCCGACGTAGTCACGCTGGCCTTGACCACGGTCCGATATCATCCGGACTCTCCACGTGCCAATGATTTTGCGGCGCGCGTGAGCCTCAATCAGCAACATGATCTGGTAAACGCTTTGCGCTACACCGAGCGTGGGCTGCTGCTAAGACCCAAGGAGACCGGCTTCCATCTCGACCTCCACTTGTTGCTGGCGATCCTCGCCGACGAAATGGAGCCCGTTCTCAATCAGCACCGACGCGATGCACCCGACGAGCAGTCCGTCGTGGTCAAGTCCGCGGGCCTGGACTATCCTCTCTCGGCCACCTACCAGCATCGCCGCTGGATCCTTGAGCACCCCCATTCCCGTGATCGCGTCCTCCAGAATCTGCTCGCCAGCGAAACATTGTCCGTGCACGCGGTGGTATCGCTCGAATCCATGCGCCAGTGCGTGTCGAATCCGGCATCCAAGTGTGCATCGATGCTTGATTACGTGCTTGCGTGGCACAAGCTGGCGGCTGAGAACCCACGGACCTCGCGCACCTATCGTGCGGTGATTGCGGCCGGGGCGGCCCGGCTTGCCGCAAGCCGCGGGAACTATGATGTCGCGCTTTCCTATATACAGCGCGCCGCCTCGCTGGCCCCGAATGAGCTTTCTTATCACATCGGCGAAGTCGAGTACCTCACCCGTCTCGGTCGGTTGAGGGAAGCAATCCAGCGTCGAACTGAAATCGACCAGCGCGCCTGGCCACGCGCCATGCTGGCGGCGAATCGCGCCAGCCTTGAATCGGTCGATCAACTGCGCAGATCCGGGGCACCCGAAGGTGTCTCGCACTCTGCGAACCCCTCGGATTCCGGGCTACAATGATTCCAGCCGCTTGTCCCGATGGCGACCATCAATAATCCTCGCAACCATGAGCAACCCCGACAAACACCCAGCACTGTCAATCGTCTTGCCGGCCCGAAATGAGGCCGACGGTCTTCGCCGTGTCTTGCCGGCCCTGCAGCAACAACACCCCGATGCCGAGATTGTCGTTGTCGATGATGGTTCGGTCGACGAAACCGTATCAGTCGCGACCGAGCACGGTGCGCGGGTTATCAAACATGCCTACGGAAAGGGCAACGGCGCGGCAATCAAGACCGGAGCCCGTGCAGCAAAAGGCCAAGTGATTGTGTTCATGGATGCCGATACCCAGCACTCTCCGGAACACGTCTCACAACTTCTGCAGCAGTTGTCCTCCGGATACGACATGGTCGTCGGGGCGCGCACCTCGGGCTCACAGGCAGGGATGCACCGTGCTATTGCGAACCGCCTATACAACAGACTCGCGAGCTGGATGGTTGGACAACCGATCCCGGATCTGACCTCCGGCTTCCGCGCCGTGTCGGCCGCGAAGTTCCGCAAGTTCCTGCACCTGCTTCCGAACGGCTTTTCCTATCCGACCACGATCACAATGAGTTTCTTCCGGGCCGGCTACAGTGTGGCGTATGTCCCTATTGTCAGTCCGCGCCGGATTGGCCGAAGCCATGTTCGAATACTGCGCGACGGCATCCGCTTTCTTCTCATCATCTTCAAGATCGGAACGCTCTATTCGCCATTAAAAATCTTTTTGCCCATCAGCCTGAGCTTTTTTCTGACCGGGGCCGGCTACTATGCTTATACCTACCTCACCTCACAGCGATTCACGAACATGAGCGCACTGTTGCTGGTCACGGCAGTGCTTGTCTTTCTGATCGGTCTCGTGTCAGAACAGATTACGGCACTGCATTACCGCGACACTGACCAATAGTTGCTCGATGAGCCCGGGTCACCCTTCGATATTTGATGATGTTGTCGCGCCTGCGCCGCGCTACCTGATGCGGCTGGCCGTGCTGGAACAGATGCTCGGCACGCTGCGCGAACCCCCCGCTCGATTTCTGGAAATCGGTCCAGGGTTGGGCGATGTCAGTCTTTACCTCTCGCGGCGGTTTCCGGATTCCATCGGCGACTTGATCGACTTCTCACCCGATTCTACCGCCCTGCTACGCAAGCGCCTGGGTCAAACACCTCGCCTGCGGGTATTGGACGGCGATTTCCAGGAACTGCCGGATTCCGGCGGTTACGACTTGATCGTCGCGTGCGAGGTGTTCGAGCACCTGAACGATGACCGTCCGGCATTTGCCGCGGTCCACCGGCTGCTTCGGTCGGGAGGCCACTTTCTGTTCTCGGCGCCGGCATTCATGCGAAAGTGGCAACGCGTCGACGAATACGCCGGTCACGTGCGTCGATACGAACGTCGCGAGCTACTCGAGAAGTTCACGAGTGGATCATTTCGCATCGACCAGCTGCATTGTTACGGATTCCCGATCACCGCGCTCTCCTTTCCTCTGCGGCAGCTGTATTATCTCCGGCGAAACCGCGCCGAACACCTTGACGCGCTGGCGGCAACCCGGCGCAGCGGGGTCGATCGATCGCTCGCCCGAAGCTTTCGTCACCTGCCCTGGGCAACGCTATTGCGGCCCTTCTTCTTTGTGCAGAACCTCGCGCGCAATTCGGATGCGGGCGACGGGTTCATCGTCCTGGCGCACGCCACCTCGGCAGCGCCCGCCACCTCACCATGAATTCCAAAAGCGGGATGCCGAGCCCCCAGATAGCGGTGGTCGGCGTTCATGTCTTTTCGGATGGATACCCGAATGTCAGATTCAAGGTGCAGGGCATTCGCGACCGCTACCGCCAAGGCTACCAGGAGATCAACTACCCGTTCCGCCGACCCGTTCCACGGGCGGCCCGGACCGGCCTGCGCAAGTACCTGGCATTGGCAGTTGCGCTCATCCGCGCCATCGTCGCACATATCTATGTGGTGGCCGCCGCGATCACCAGGCGGCCGCTCGAATGCGTGTACATGCCATATCCAGCCGTGGGGCTGTTGTTCGCGTTTTCTCTTTTGCCGCGCGCTCTTCGCCCGAAACGCATTGCCGCTGACGCGTTCATTTCCATATACGATACGGTCACGGGTGACCGACGGTTGCTCACGCCGCGCAACCCAATCTCCCACCTGCTGCGGCGCATTGAATCGCGCGCCTACCGAACCGCCGACTGCATCATCGTCGATACCGAGGCCAGCGCAGACTATTTCGCAACGACGCTTGAGGTACCACGCGGCCGCTTGCGGGCGATACCGCTGAGCATCGACGAGAATGCCTATCAACCGGCCGTGCCTGCCTTGGTGAATGGTCGAACGCGAGTGCTCTTCGTAGGGACCTTCGTTCCTCTGCAAGGCGTCGAAACGATTGCACGCGCGGCAATCCTGTTACGTGATCGTCCGAACATCGAGTTTGTCCTGATTGGTGACGGCCAGCGATCGCCATTGGTCGCCGCGCTGCTGAGCGAGACACCATGCCCCAACCTGACCTGGATCCGCGGCTGGCAGGACCCACGTGCGATCGCCAAGCACATCGCCGATGCGAGTATTTGTCTCGGAATCTTTGGCTCGAGCGAAAAGGCCGGACGTGTTTGGCCGCTGAAGAACTATGCCTATCTGGCTGTCGGCCGAGCTCTGATTACAGGCGACACGCGCTACGCCCGCGCGCTGGCCCAACAAACCGATGAGCCTCCGTTTGTCATGGTCACTCCCGGTGACCCGGCCGCGCTTGCATCCGCAATTGACGCGCTGGCGCGCGAGCCTGACCGGCGCCTTCGAATGGGACGCGCGGGACGGAATTACTATGAGCGGGCTCTGGCGTCGCGAGTGGGGGTGACCCTGCTTACGGAAACCTTACAACAGCTTTGCCTTCGCAACGGGCCAACGACTGCGCAAGAAAAAGATCGGCCCTAATTCAGTCAATGCTATCGGCGCCGCACTCCCGCGATACCGATCTGCCGTCGACGGATGACTCGGACCCCCGTTTGCACGGCTTGTTGTAAGCGCATCCACGCGCAGCTGATTCATTGACGCCTACCCCCCTGCAGCTGTCTTGTGCGACGGCGATCGGGTCCGCCCGCCCGAGCACCGGATACGCACCCCATAACGCCACTTGCGCCAAGCTCGTTGAGGCGCGAACCCGCTGACTTCGAAGCAGACACACGAGTCTTGCGTCCCCAGATCTGAACTATACTTGCCATGGCCAGCGGCAATTGATGTCCGCTGCGACAGACCTGGCAGCCTGCGGCAAGCGCAGAACAACAACCCGATTCAACCCCCGAGATGGCGCCCTTGGTACCCGCGCAATGCGCTCCATGAAACTCTGGCTGATCGTCACAGCGAAGATCCTCGCTACCGGTGCACTGCTCTATTGGCTGCTCGCAGGCACAGATTTCCAAAACCTGGAGCGCTCGATCTCCTCGACGAACGCGGGGGCGATCACCGCTGCGGTCGCGCTGCATGTGCTGGGATTTGTGTTGGGCGGATTCCGTTGGTGGCTAGTCGCGCGAGACGCCGGAATTGATCGTCCATTTGGGGCGCTCTTTCCGAGTTACTACCTCGGCGTATTCCTCAACAACTTCCTGCCAACGGGCATCGGCGGCGACGTCGTGCGTATCGCCCACCTCAAACATCGCCAGGTCAGTCTTCGAAAACTCGTGGCATCATCTGTAGGCGACCGTATCATTGGATTGGCCGTTGTGCTCTGCACTGGCGTCACTGCGCTCTCGTTCTTCCCCGGTATCGCTCTGACACGCAGCACGCGCGTGCTCCTGATTACCGCCGTGCTAGTGGGCATCTGCCTGTTCTGGCTCGCCACCCGACCCACGGTCGGCGCATACCTCGACCACCTCGTAGTCCGGTTCAAGTCAACCAAGTGGCGCAAGGCGGGACTGCAAACGCTTCAGTTGCTCCATCGCATCCCGCAGCGAACGGGCCTGGTACTTGCGGCGGCCGCACTTTCGCTGATTGTTCAGTCCTGCATCATCAGTGCCTACTACATTCTGGCCATCAGTATCGACATATGGCAGCCGCTGTTGCTTTACTTCTTCGTCATTCCGGTCGTATTTCTGGCGGCGACGCTGCCCATTTCAATCGGTGGTCTCGGCGTGCGGGAGGGCGTGTTCGTCACCTTGCTCGTTGCGGCGGGTGTCGACAAAGCCGCCGCGCTTTCGCTCTCGCTACTCTATCTCGCGGTACTTTGGCTTTCGTCGTTGCCCGGCGCGCTCGTTCTCCTCGGCCTAGCGAAGCACCCACCACCGGCGCTCACACCACATGAATGACCGCACGCGCACAATACAGGAACACTTCGACCACTTGGCGCCGGAGCTGGCGTCATGGCGCCGTCGCAATCGCTACTACCACGTCGACCAGGCGCGCCATCTGCAGCATCTGGTTGGCAAGAAGAAGCGCGTCCTGCAATTGGGCTGCGGAACCGGGGATCTGCTGGCGGCGCTAGCGCCCGAATACGGCGTTGGAATTGACATTAGTCCGGCGATGATCGCGCGTGCACGCGCGAAGCATCCGTCGCTTCACTTTGAGGAGGACGATGCCACGAGTCTGCTTAAGCTCGCGGACCAGCAGTTTGACTTCGTGATTCTGTCGGACCTTGTCGGCTACCTGGACGATATCCAGCGCTGCCTTGATCAGGTGCGACGATTTTGCTCATCCGAGACGCGCGTGATCGTGTCCTACTACAATTTTCTGTGGGAGCCGATACTGACGCTTGCCGAGCATCTTCGACTGAAAATGCCGGCACCGCCCCGGAGCTGGTTGTCGCCAGACGACGTCGCCAATCTATTTGCGCTCGCCCACTTCGAGGTGGTTCGTATTGACCGTCGCCTGCTATTTCCCAAGTTCGTTCCGCTTGTGAGCTGGATCCTGAACCACATCGGTAACCTTCCGGTGATCAACCACGCGTGCTTGACCCATTATGTCGTTGCCAGGCCGTTGCCGGAACCACCCCGCGAAACGCTCACGACCACGATTGTCGTTCCCTGCCGGAACGAACTTGGCAACATCGAAGCAGCGGTCAAGCGGCTTCCGCCATTCGGACGTCACCAGGAGATCATCTTCGTCGACGGCCACTCGACGGATGGAACACAGGACGAGATACGGCGGGTAATCGCCGCGTACCCGGACCGCGATATCAAGTTGCTCGTTCAAGAGGGAACCGGCAAGGCAGATGCCGTGCGCACAGGTTTCGCGGCGGCCATTGGCGACGTACTGATGATACTGGACGCGGACCTGACGGTACCTCCGGAAGAACTGAGGAAGTTCTACGACGCGATCGCGACCGGCAAGGCAGAGTTTCTAAACGGGTCGCGCCTCGTGTACCCGATGGAAGACGAGGCGATGCGATTGCTCAATCTGTTTGCGAACAAACTGTTCGCCATGGCATTCAGCTGGCTCCTCGGGCAGCGACTCAAGGATACGCTATGCGGAACGAAGGTCGTTCGCCGCGAGGCATATCGTCAGATCGTTGCCGGTCGTGCGTATTTTGGCGAATTCGATCCATTCGGTGATTTTGATCTCCTGTTCGGCGCGAGCAAGCTCAATCTGCGCATTGTGGAAATTCCAATTCGCTACCGGGCTCGCGTATACGGGGAAACCAAGATTCGTCGATTCAGGCATGGCCTGCAGCTCCTGGCGATGGTGATGTACGCGTACCGCAAGCTCAAGAGCGTTTAGTCCCGGGAACCAGCGACATGCCACGATGCTGAGTACGCGACGCAAGATCACCCTCGCGCGGTGGGCCTATCAATGCGTGCATGCCGCGAGAGCTTTGTTCACGCGCGACGACCACACCATTGTTGTTCGTGGCGATATTGTCTGGGACCTGGATTTGGGCGAGGGCATCGATTTCGCCATCTATCTACTTGGCGCCTTCGAGCGCTCGTCAATACGCGCCTACTCGCGACTGATCAAACCCGGTGCCGTAGTCATCGACGTGGGCGCCAACATCGGGGCCCATACGCTTCCCTTTGCGCATCTCGTCGGCCCCGCCGGGCATGTCCTTGCCTTTGAGCCAACGACCTACGCGTTCAATAGACTGCAGCGAAATCTCGCGCTCAATCCTCCCCTCGCCCTGCGAGTCTCCGCCTGCCAGGCAATGCTCGCGGCACAGAGCGGCGACCTACCGGACCTGGACCTGTACGCACGCTGGCCGCTCCGTCATGCGCCAGAAGCGCGACACTCGACACACCTGGGTATTGCGGCCAGCACCGACGGTGCTGAGGTCGTCGCACTTGATGACTGGATCGCACGACACGACATCTCCCGAATCGACTTCATGAAAATTGACGTCGACGGACACGAGTGCCGCATTCTGCGCGGCGCGGTGAAGACATTAAGCAAGTTCCGACCGAGCCTGCTGATTGAATTCATGCCCTACGGTCTGGAGGAGGCCGGCTCATCGCTGGACGAATTGGTGGAAATTCTGACAGATCTTCACTACTCGTTCTTCCGTGTTCCTGATTTGACGGCACTACCCAACACGACGTCACTGCTGCAGGGCATGATTCCGGACGGTGGCAGTCTGAACGTCCTTTGTCGCGCTGACGCGTAGCCCGCCGCTGCGTCCTGAGGGAAACAGCCTACCGCAGCCGATATATCCGTATTCCGGGATTCACGACCGAGTAGTCATGTGAACTGAAGTTCGACGAGAAATCCACGCCAAGAATCGCAACAGGCTGCTTGAACTCCTTCACCAACTCGTACTTTCCGGTCTGTAAGGCCTGAAGCAAAGCGTACACGTGTTGCTGCGGATGTCGCTCGCCGAGACGCTCCATGTTCTTGTAGATGAACTCATGCAGCACGAGGTATTGTGGTCGCTCCTGATCGAGCCACTCTGCGGGATCAGCGCCGGCAACGAGTGGAAGCACGACATGCGTGAACCCGGGTGGAATTACCGGGTTGAAGTACACGTCCTCGCGGTACTGCCGAAAGGTACCAATGGTGGCGCCAGGCGGAATCTCTGCTGCGATCCAATCTTTCGCGACATCCTGGTTGTTGCGTCGAAATTCGAGTTGCACAAAAGCGAGGTCACCCATCACGGTCCACGCCAGCGCTGATGCAACCAGTGCGCTGACCACCCAACGTCGCGTGCCCGCATACTCAAAGGCATCAGTGACCACCTTGGCAGAAAGCAACGCCAACAAGGGCAGGAGCGGCAAGAGGTAGCGAACCACAACCCAAGATGCAAAGGTCGCGATTACGAAATACGGGATAATCCCCGCCAGCAGCAGTTGTTGCTCCCGCGTGCGCCGCCAGACAGCAACCACGATGCCGGCAAGCGCCAGCGCATACAGGGGAGTCCCAAGCGCCTGCCTGAGCATCGTCCAACCGTACTGGTAGAGGCCAGGCCCCATTTCAACCGCATCAGGAAAAGGGTTGGTCTCGTAACGCCATGTAACTTGGAGACCGGCCAGAAACATTCGTGGATGTACGAGGCTATGTGGACTCGTCAACGCATAGCCCCCTGCTGCGCAAAGCGCAAGGACCAGGCACACGCGCCACGTCGCTGCTGAGAAGATCCACCGTGGCTCGCTCCACCCGTCGCGCAAGAGATAGGCGACAAGTGGCACAATACCGAACACCGCGAGCGGAAGTCGAAGCGCGCTTGCGACGCCTACAACAAGTCCCGAATAGACGAGCGGACGTACGCCCAAGGGCTCGTCGGCCCGAAGTATCCGAACGGCGGTATAGACAACCAGCAAGGCCAGGAATGCTGATATTTCGTCCGGCCGCAGATGCTGGGCGCTCGCGATGTGTGCCGGCATCACCGCCAAGAGCATTGCTGCAACCGCGCCCGTCGGCCGGCTAAACAGTTGGGTACCGACGGCATAGGCCAACACGATCGTCAATACTGCAATGCCGACGAGAAAATACCTTCCAAGCAGCAGCGTCGCCGCAATACGATTGACCTGCCCGAGCGCATCACCAAAAAGTCCGGCAAAGAAGAAAATCGCGTTCAGAATCGTGTAGTAAAATGTTCCCCCGTATTGGAAGTGCTTGGGAATCATCACGCCTTCGACGAGCACACGCGCCGCGGTGAGATGAAGGACCTCGTCCGGATGATAGGAGTAGAGCGGGTGATCAGCGTTTGGCAGGCCCCAGTGAATTCCATGAAGACGCAACGCGAGGGCGATTAAGATACTTACTCCGAGCAACACAGCGGAAAAATCGAGCCTACCGAGCAACTGCTTCGCGGAGAGTCGCGTGCTCTTCACTTCCCCCTCCCTGCCTTGCGATCGGGCACAGCTCCGGGATGCCGGTCAACCAGAACCTCCAGCCGGGCGATCGGCCTTCTGCCTTCGTCATGGCGCGAAGTCGAAACGGTCAGTGTCCGCAGGGACTCTCCCAATCGCATGACCGGGTAATACGGCGTTGGAAACGACGGGCTGATGTAGCCCATCACATAGAAATAGCTGCATGGACCGGTTCGCACGGCTGTCAGAAATTCCTCGTCGCTCAAACGAGCGCCCGGCGGAGGATAGCTGATGCGCGCGCCGTAGAATCCAATGATTGATGGCTTCATTCCGTAGACACACTCATCCGGCCCCACCCAATTGTCGAGGGTGCGCAGATGCTGCGCCACTGCCGCTCGAGATACGAGGTCGTCAATGGCCTCGCGCGGCGGCGCACCATACCAGCTCGACGCCTGCCGGTAAGGCATCAGATCATCCGGCAGTGGCCGCACAAAGCGCTGCATGCCAAGCGCAAGCTCCGGCGCAACAACAATTACCAGCGGGGCCAAAGCCAGCACCTGGAGATGGCGCAGAACCCACCGCCCGGACTTCAAACCGGGCAACGCACCGAGCAACAACAATGCTTGCGCCACCAGCACCGGCACGATCACCAAAACAAGCCGCTGCGCTTCGGCGGGAAATGGCCAGAGCACTATTAACAGCAAGTACGCGCCTGCATACAGTCCATCGAACTTCCACCGCCAAACTCGATAAAGCATCCCCACGATACAGATCAACCCAACCAGAGAAAGTACGACCATGGCCGTGTAGCCAGTGCCAAAAGCCAGAATCCAGCCGCGCCAAAGCGCGCGCAGTCCAACTGAAACTTGGGAAACCAAAGACCCCAGCGGATCGCTGCCATACCGGTCCATCAATTGTGCGACGTACCCGTGGCCGCGATTTGGGCTGATCAGGCTCCACACAACCATCGGCGCGGCGGCGGCGCCCAGTAGCCAGCCAAATCGTATGGGGCGATGCACCAGCAGGTACGCACCAAAGGCCACGGCGAGGGAAACACCGGCGCTCCGCGTAATACTTGCCAATCCGATCGCCACCACCGCCACATAGAGACGGCTTGGCGCTCCGTCGTGCTCATATCGCGCGATTGACCATAGCGCGACCAATGTCAGCGGCAGATAGAGCGCCTCGCTATGCACGGATAGCGCTTCGAGCAGCACCGCCGGCAACAACCCAAACAGCACCGCGGCGACTGTCGCCGGTACGCGAGTGAACTCGAGGGCGTCAAGCCAGAGGTAGAACACTACGATGGCGACCACCCAGCCTGCCGCCACGACGAGATGCGCCGCCAATACGCTGGCACCCCCACCCGTCAGCGCGAGGACGAGGGGAAAGAGCGGCGGATAAGGACTGTGAACGGCGAAATGAGAAGCGACGTCGGACGGGCCCAGCCAGGGCGAGAAATGTCTGGCCGTCAGCAAGTAGTACGCATTGTCACCGCCGAAGTCGCCAAGCTCAGTGCTCCAGCACCACACCCCATAGAGCACCGTTAGCCCGCTGAAAAGCAGCAGGTGATACCAGGAAAATGAATCGACTAACCTCCGCGGGCCGAGGCGCGCTGCTTCTGTCACCGTCGGAACAACCCGTACTTGATGATGCAATAAATGGCCCGCACCCCGTCCTTCCAACCGATCTTCTTGCCCTCGGCATAGGTGCGACCGTAATAAGAAATTCCGACCTCAAATATCCTGACTCCCGGCAGTCGCGCAATTTTCGCAGTTACCTCGGGTTCGAATCCGAACCGGTCTTCCTCAATTTTGATGCCCTGAATCATTTCGCGCCGGAACACCTTGTAGCATGTCTCCATATCGGAAAGATTCAGGTTGGTAAACATATTTGACAGCAGCGTCAGCGCACGATTTCCCACGTAGTGCCAGAAGTACAATACGCGATGGGGATCATGCCCATGGAACCGGCTGCCAAACACAACATCCGCCTTGCCTTCAACAATAGGATTGACAAGGCGGGCGTACTCCTTGGGATCATATTCAAGATCGGCGTCCTGAATGATCACGATATCTCCAGTTGCAGCGGCGATCCCGCTTCGAAGGGCAGCCCCTTTCCCCTGGTTGCGCTCGTGGCAGATGAGCAGGTCGATGCGTGAACGGAGTGGCCCTTCCAGCAACTGGCGGGTTCCATCACGGGAAGCGTCATCAACGACGATGACTTGTTTGCGACCAGACGGTGAGGCGTGCACCGCATCGAGAATGCCGCTGACGGTTCCAAGCTCGTTGAAGCATGGGATCACTACAGAAAGCACCGGATCGTTCACGACACCTCCAAGCGGGTAGGCTGCACAATCGCTCCTCAATTGATATCTGATGGGTAATCGGCACGCACGAGCATTCCGAGTGGGCGTCGCCGCCCGCCTTCTTCAACATAGTCGATGGAAAGCACGCGAGCGCCCGACCCCAGGAAACGCTTGGGGTAGAATGGTTCGCGATAGGGCGGGTAGACAAATGCGCCAAGATAGAAATTGCGACAAAGTGTGGCCTTCTCCCAGAATTCGGATGCGTTCCGGGCATGCGGTGTCGCATAGGCTCGTCGATCTGCGTACAGCATGAAAGCGACGGGCTTGAGATGATAGACACAATCGTCGGCACTCAAGTGTGAATGCAGCTCGCGCCAAGCTCGCGCCAACGCAGACTGCTCCGCAAGACGTTCCTTGGCGCGCTTGACGTCGGTGTAGGTATACCAGCTCGCCGCAACGGCGTAGGGTCGATTTGGGTCCTGCAAACCGGCAATGAAGCGTCCCTGAATAGAGACGACCGCCGGCAGAGCCGCAATGCCAACGACGGCGAGATAGACCGTGCCAGCCTGCCTCCCCAGGATCGGCCACTTCGCTGCTCGAAATCCAACCCATTCTACTAACGCGAGTCCTTGAACCAGCAGAATTGGCAGCACCACAAACAACAGTCGACGCGCTTCATAGGAGTACGGCCAGACCAAAAGCATGGCGAGATAGATGGCGACATAGAGACCGTCAAGACTACCCAGGAAAAGCCTTCTGGCTAAACCGGCAATGCATATCGCGCCAAGGATTGTCCCCCCTATCGTGGCTAACGGTATTTCAAAATGATCGATACTGCTAACCCAGCCACGCCAAATGTTCATTGGGGCGACGGATAGCTGTTCTATGACGACACTCCACAATGTCTGATGCGAAAGAAGATCCGACACATTGCCTGTGTAGCTCGCTGCATACCCATGACTCCACTTCCAGATATTCCATGCGAACCATGGGATGAGCGCGAGTAGCGGCAGAGTTCTCCATCCGTCACGGCGTCCTGATATAAGCCAAATGGCATATGCCAGCCAAAGCGCAAATCCGACCGTCCGCGACAGGATAGCCAGGCCGATGGCGGCCGCAGCGAGATATTGCCAGTGCTTGGCGTGCGGAGCTCCACTGGCAACATAGAGCGCCAAGAGAGTCAGGACCAAGTAGAGACCCTCGCTCAACAGGCCGAACAACTGAAAGACGGTCGCAGGCAACATCGCAACCAGTATCACGAGTAAAGTCGCGGCGATCGGGCGCTCGCTGATTGAGTTCGCCCACACGAGCAATGCCATGAACGCGAGGAACAGTATCGTGACACTAACTGTGTGGGCGAGAAGGGTGTTGCTCGCGATCCCGCCAACCATGCCGAGCAACATTGGATACAGGGGCGGAAAATAGCTGCGCCGCATCACCAATCCCAGAATCTCTCGGTCACGTTCTGAGAATGGCGAAAAGAAGTCAGCCATCAGCACATAGACGGCGTCGTCACCATCAAGCAGAGGGGGATCGGCGCGCCAGGTGAGCAAGAAGAAATAGGTGGCGAGCAGGATCGCGGCGACCAGGGCGCCAGTCACCGCCGCGGAAGGTCGGAAGATCCCTTCCCAGCTGCCATTGCCCTGCACCTGCCGGGCGGCGGCAGACTTCAAAAAATTGCGCATGGAGAGTTGCTTTCCGGTATTTGCCCGGCCAACCACCCGACTATAGTCGGCCCAGCCACTGCTCGAGGGCTAGCGAGCGCCTCGAGGCGCGGGATTGCCCGACTTCCCAGTAACTGTGGAGTCATCTACAATTGCCGACCCTTTGTGGACGTCCTGACGTCGGCCTCATGGTGCATTAAGGGACACCGTTGAGCACCGGCAAGTTTATTTTTCTTTGCAGGCGGTCAGAAAGCGGCACCCAAATGAAATGGGGAGAGAAATGGGGCGGTAGCTCAGCTGGGAGAGCGCTGCGTTCGCAATGCAGAGGTCGGGAGTTCGATCCTCCTCCGCTCCACCAAACACTCAGAGAAGATAGGACCGGCGACACCGGACTTGTCGTTCGGCGGGCATCAACGGTGGGCCGGGCCACTCGGCCCATGACAAGAGCCGGCAATCGCGGCTTACACGTCCCCTTTTGAACAAGCCCGCCCTGACAACTCTGCCGGCAGTCCGGAGCACCGATGCTAGAATTGCCCCCACGCCCCGGTAGCTCAGTGGATAGAGCAGCCGCCTCCTAAGCGGCAGGTCGCACGTTCGATTCGTGTTCGGGGCACCAGATGATATGCCCGTTGGCGCCACGTCAAGCTTGCGGTCACAATTTACATAACCACTAGCCCCGGAATCGTATCCTTGCTGGAAGTCATCAACCTCGCCTGCGCCCGCGGCGACCGCAACCTGTTTGAAGGGCTGAACTTCGCCCTGCGCCCGGGCGAGCTGTTGCATATTCTGGGTGCCAACGGTAGTGGCAAGACCACCCTGCTCCGTACGTTGTGCGGCCTGACGCGGCCGGCGGATGGCGTGATCCGCTGGCAGGGTTCGACGATTCGCGAACTGGGAGATGACTACCGGGCTGAACTTGCGTATGTGGGACACACCAATGCGCTTCAGGGCGAGCTCACGCCAGCAGAGAATCTGCGCGCGGCAGCGGGCCTTGGTGCGGCTGCGAGCGAGCACGACATTGAACGGGCGTTGGAACGGTTCAACCTGAGCGCCCTACGTTCATTTCCGGCGAAGGTGTTGTCACAAGGCCAGAAACGGCGCCTCGGGCTCGCCCGCCTCGCACTCCTAGGGCGAAGACTGTGGATCCTGGACGAACCTTTCGCCGCGCTGGATACGCATTCGATCGCGCTGGTGACCGAACTGCTCGCCGGCCACCTTGCGCGGGATGGGCTCGTCGCGCTGACCTCGCACCAGGAGTTTGAAATCGGCACTCTGGAATTCCTGTCGATCCGTCTTGGGCCATGAGCACCGTCGGCCTTCCCACCGCTGCTGTCTCAGTGTTTCGCCGTGAGCTCACCGTCGCCTGGCGCCGCGTGCACGATGTGCTTACGCCCCTGATCTTCTTCGCGATTGTTACCAGCCTTTTTCCGCTCGGTGTCGGCCCGGAACCGTCAGTCCTGCGAACGCTAGCGCCGGGCGTGTTATGGGTCGGCGCGCTGCTTTCAACGATGTTGTCTCTGAACCGGCTGTTTGCGAACGACTACGCGGAGGGGACACTGGAGCAGATGCTGCTTGCCCCCCACCCGCTTTCAATACTGGTCCTGGCCAAGACCGCTGCCCACTGGGTTCTGAGCGGCCTGCCGCTCATCCTGATGGCGCCGCTGCTCGCTATTCAGATGCAGTTGCCCGATACCGCTATGGGCACACTTCTCGTGTCTCTATTGCTTGGGACTCCGGTCCTGAGCCTGCTCGGGAGCGTCGGGGCCGCCCTGACGCTCGGACTTCGCGGGGGTGGGGTGCTGGTGTCGGCGCTCGTGCTGCCGTTGTATACTCCGGTGCTCATTTTTGGGGCGAGCGCCGTAAACGGCGCCGCCACCGGGATGCCGAGCGAGGCGCAACTCTCGCTCCTCGCAGCGTTCCTTGCCGTGGCGCTGGTAATGGCGCCTTGGGCAACGGCCGCAGCACTCAGGACTTCGCTCGATTGATGCACGAGTACGCTTCACCGAAGTACTTTTACCCCCTCGCCGGGCGCCTGATCCCGTGGCTGGCAGCCGCCACGGTGGTGGTGCTCGCCGCCGGTTTGTATCTGGGGCTGTTCGTCGCGCCGCCGGACTACCAGCAGGGCGAGACGGTGCGGATCATGTTCGTGCATGTCCCGGCCGCATGGATGTCGATGCTCATCTATATGCTGATGGCTGGCGCCGGCGCTGTGGTGCTGATCTGGAACGTCAAGCTTGCCGAAGTATTCGCATCGGCCTGCGCGCCGGTCGGCGCGTCCTTTACCCTTCTGGCGTTGATCTCCGGGTCGCTCTGGGGAAAACCGATGTGGGGCACATGGTGGGCTTGGGACGCGCGCCTTACGTCCGAGCTGATCCTATTCTTTTTGTATGTCGGCGTCATGGCTTTGCAGGCAAGCATCGATGACCCGAAACGCGCCGCCCGCGCGGCCGCCATCCTGGCCCTGGTCGGTGTCGTTAATTTGCCGGTCATCCATTTCTCCGTGGAGTGGTGGAACACGCTACACCAGCCGGCCTCGGTGGGACGGCTCGGGAAACCAACTATCCATGCCAGCATTCTTGCGCCGCTACTCATCATGGCAGTTGCATTCCATTTGTATTTCCTCACGGTGGTGCTGATGCGCATGCGCCCCGAGATTCTCGAACGTGAGAAGTACACGAGCTGGGTCGCACCGATTGTCGAGCAGAACAAGTGAACTGGACGAAATTCATCGAGATGGGCGGCTACGCCCCCTATGTTTGGGGTGTCTATGCAGCAGCGGCCGTGATCCTCGTGGTGAACATCATCGTCGCCGTGCGCCGCCATCGCAGTGTCATCGAACGACTGCGTGACTTTTACCGTTTCAAGGGAAGCGATTCATGAAGACTCGTCACAAGCGCCTGATCCTGATTGTTGTTGGCGTGCTGGGGCTGACTATCGGCGGAATGTTCGTGCTGAACGCCTTTCGCAGCAACCTGGTGTATTTCTATTCGCCCACCGAAGTACTGGAAGGCAAGGCGCCTCGTGACCAAACCATTCGCATTGGCGGCATGGTGGAGAAAGGCAGCGTCAAACGCGCTGGCGACAGCCTGGTGGTCCAATTCGTGGTTACCGACATGAACAAGTCCATTCCGGTGCGCTACGAGGGAATTCTTCCGGATCTGTTCCGTGACGGCCAGGGCGTAGTCACACTCGGACGCATGGGCACCGACGGCACTTTCGCAGCGCGCGAGGTGCTCGCGAAGCATGACGAAAACTACATGCCGCCCGAGGCCGCCGCCGCCATGAAGGGCGGCGCCTTTCAGTCTGGCAAGTAGCACACAATGAAGCGCTTTCTCATTCCAGTCGCGGCCTTCGTATTGCTCGGGCTGCTGCTCGCCTACGGGCTCAAGCTGGACCCGCGCAAGATTCCCTCGCCGCTGGTTGGCAAACCGCTCCCGGCGTTTGCGTTACCATCGGTTGCCGACTCCAAGCGCACGGTGCGCAGCGACGACCTGCGTGGGCGCGTGTATCTGCTCAATGTCTGGGCATCATGGTGTGTGGCCTGCCGCGAGGAGCACCCGCTGCTCGTCAAACTTGCACAGAATCGCGCGATCCCGATCATCGGACTCAACTACAAGGATCAGCGTGCGGACGCGTTGAAATGGCTCGCAGCGCTGGGCAACCCCTATGAGTTGAGCCTATCGGACCTCGACGGCCGTGTCGGAATCGAGCTGGGCGTCTACGGCGTTCCGGAGACCTTCGTGGTCGATAAAGCCGGGGTGATTCGTTACAAGCAGATCGGACCAATAACGGTGGAAGTCTGGGAAACCAAGCTGGCGCCGTTATTGCGTGAATTGGGGTAGTCAATCCTGTCCGCAAGATGGCGGGGTTTCGTACCTTGCCCCCAGCCGACTATCAACAGGTTCTGTGGATAGCTGTGTGCGTAAGAGGGCAATTCCTAGCCAAATTTGCCCGCATTGGGCTCGTGACAACGTTTTGAATATTTTTTGAACAGCAGACAAATATTTCGACATTTCAATAACTTACGTATTCTCTAGCTTGTGGCGAGCGTCGTTACCCTTTGTCCAAGAAGCCTTTTTCCGCCTGCTGTGCACAAGCGGTTGGCGAGATAGCCTTGTCTGGGCCTTTTTCAGCTGAAAATGGCGATCTAACGGGGAGTGCCCCAAATTCATCGCCTAACTTGGCCACACCGGGCCTCCTGCGCCGTCTGGCGGCAATCTTCTACGACTGGCTGCTCTTGATAGGCGTAATGATCGTGGCCAGCCTACCTATCGTTTGGCTCATGGGCGGCCCCCCCTCGACCGGGGTCGCTCACGCGACCTTCCGCCTGTATTTGCTAGCGGTCGCCTTCACATTCTTTGCCTGGTTTTGGACTCACGGCGGGCAGACCCTCGGCATGCGCGTCTGGCGGCTGCGGCTTGTATCTGCGAACGGCGGTCCGGTGAGTTGGGGGCAGGCGTCGCGGCGATTCCTTGCCGCCTTCGTTTCACTTGCCTGCCTCGGTCTGGGATTCCTGTGGATCTTGCACGATCACGAGCGACGCGCGTGGCACGATCGCCTGTCCGGTACCCACCTGCAGCTGCTCCCAAAACGCGGTGGGCACCGCTGAACATCAGGCCACGCGCCGCAGGGCGTACAGCGCGATCAAAAAGAATAGGAATAAGGGGATACCGGCCCCGAGAATCGGCGGCAGACCGTAGAGCAGTCCGAGAAAGCCAAAAGTCCGATTCAAGATCACGAATACCAGTCCGAGCAGCACACCGATGAAGAGTCGCTTGCTCATGCCGCCACTTCGGAAGTGCTGAAAGACGAACGGGGCGGCGAGTAGAATCATGGTCGCCGTCGCGAGTGGCAGCAGGATCTTCTGCCAGAATGCAAGTCGATACCGCGCCGTATCCTGCCCATTGTTACGCAGATGCTCGATGTAGCGCGCGAGCTGTATGGCTGACAGCCCTTCCGGTTGCACAGAGAAGACATTTACCATCTCCGGTGTCAGCGACGCCTGCCACAAACGCTGCTCAACACGCTGCACCTTTAGTCGGTCTTCGTTCACGGTGGTATCGCGTACGCCTTCCAGCCGCCAGGCCTTTTCGGTCGGCACGTAGACTGCGCGCTGCGCGTAAGTCTGGGCGTGCAGCCGAAACGCCTCATTGACCTCGAACACCGAGACGCGCAGCAGGCTGAGATCAGGAAGGACCTCGCCAATGTTCACATACCGCGACCCCTCGCGGAGCCATAGCCCCGACCCCTTCTGCTGGAGGCTGGTTTCGAGCGCCCGGGCGCGACCGAGCTGCGCCGTGTTTTCCGCCCATGGAACGACGAATTCTCCGAATAGGGTCGAGGCCAGCACCAGGAGGATTCCGGTCTTCATGGCCGCGCCGAGAATGCGTAGCGTCGAGACACCGGCCGCCCGCATTGCAGTGAGCTCTGAACCAAGCGCGAGTGCAGAGAGACCGAGAAGCGTGCCGATCAAAGTAGCCACCGGAAAAATCTCATAGAGCTTGCGCGCCTGCGAGAGCAGCACATAGCGGACCAGCGCGGCCACGCCGAAACTCCCCCGACCATAGTTCGGCAGCGCTTCTGCCAGCGAAAGCAGCGTGGTGACTGCTGCGATCACTGCAAGGACCAGCAGCGTGCCTACGATGACGCTGCGACCAATATATCGATCGATGCGCGAGAGGATCATGCAGACCTGCCGCGACGAAACGGCGCGAATACTGCGCGATTGTTGATACGGCACCAGATCAGGTACGCCGCTGCCGCGAGCATCAGCGCATGCACCCACCACAGCCCGAGCACCGGCGCCACTCTGTCTTTTCGCAGCAGCGCCTGTCCGAAGTTCACCAGATTCGAGTAAATGAAGTAGACCAGAATGGCGACGAAAATGTTTGTCATTCGTCCCCGTCGCGCGTCAGTGTAAGCGAGCCCGAGCGCAAACAGCGCCATCACCAGAACACCAACTGGCCGTGCTAGGCGCCAGTGCAATTCGGCATTCGCCTCCGCTCCGGGCATCCGCAACAATTCACGCGTCGGCGTCGCGCTGATTTGCAGCGGCGCCTCGCTGACGCGTCGCGGGCGGATCCGTAGTGTGGCGCGCTTAAAAGTCAAAATGTGGTACTCCGTCTCACCTGGTCGACCTTCATACGCCGCACCATCGTCGAGCACCAGCAGGTCGTGGGACCGATCCGGACTTTCCTCGGGACGACCCGTCCGCGCGAGCACCACGCCTTCCCTGTCTGCCTGCAACCGGGTCACGAACAGCGATTCGAAACGCGGTCCATCGGGATCAACATTTTCCGAATAAATCACCCGCCCGCCTGGCGCGTCGATAAACGTGCCTGGCGTGACCATACTTGCCTCCGTGCGTGTACCGGTTTCACGGCGCGTCTTGTCGATCAACCGATCTGCGAGCGGATTGATATAGAACGCCAATACTGCCGATATCGTTGAGAAGATGAGGGCAAGCACCAGCACGGGACGTAGCAACTGTGTCAGCCCAATGCCGCATGCCGCGAGCACAACCATCTCGCTGTCGCGATACCAGCGCCCCAGCGTCAACAGCAATCCAAGGTAGAGGGAAAGCGGAATCAGCACGTCCAGGCGCAAAAGCACTTGCAGCCCGAGCAGCGTCAGCACCGCGGCGTCGGCGTAGGCCCCCCGCGCCGCCCGACCGAGCAGGGTGCTGAAAGTCACGAACACAAACAGCGCGATCAGCACGATAACGATCGCTACCGCGGTGCGCATGGATTCGCGCTGCAGCGCGCGATAGATGATCATGCCGCAAGAAACCTACGCATGATGCTTTGACAAGGGCGACGACGCGACCCAGAATGTCCCGCGAATGGTGCCGTATTGACACACCGGCATGGAATCATCCCAATCCAGTGACTCAGCCTCGATAACAGCTTGAACGATAATCAGAAGGACCAGTCCGGCAAGGACTATATCACAGGGCATCGGGGCCAGGACGCACAATGATCATGACAAGAAACGGAACGCGCACATGGAATTCTCGGTAAAAAGCGGGACCGCTGACAAACAACGCACGGGTTGCGTTGTCGCTGCCGTGTTTGAAGGGCGGCGCTTGTCGGCTGCGGCCCAACAGCTCGATGAGGCCTCACAGGGTGCGCTGACTGGCATCCTGCGCCGCGGCGATCTCGACGGGCGCGTTGGACAGGTCCTGCTGCTGCACACCCTGCCCAACGTCCCCAGCGAGCGCGTGCTGCTTGTCGGATGCGGGAAGGAAAAGGAGTTCCACGAAGCCCGCTATCGCGAAGCAGTGGCACGATCGATGGATGGGCTCAAACATATCGGCGCAACCGAGATCGCGTTCTTTCTTTCCGAGGCCGAGGTTAAGGGCCGCGACGTTGCGTGGAAGATCCGCCAGGCCGTGGAAATTATTGAGGCCTCGCAGTACCGGTTTGAGCAGCTAAAGAGCAAGCCCAAACCCTCCAAGCGGGCCTTGAAGCGCGTGATCCTCGCCGTGCCACGGCGCAGCGATCTTGCCAACGGTGAGCAGGCTATCCGAGAGGGTCAGGCGCTGGCGGCGGGCGTGCGCCTCGCGCGGGATCTGGGCAACCTGCCGGGAAACATTTGCACGCCGGAATATCTCGCCGACCAGGCGCGCGATCTCGGCAAGCACCACCACTTCAAGGTAACGGTGCTGGAAGAGCCCGACATGAAGTCGCTCGGCATGGGCGCGCTGCTGTCGGTTTCGCGCGGCAGCCGCCAGCCACCGAAACTCATCGTGCTCGAGTATCGCGGCGGCGCGGAGGACCAGGCACCGATCGCACTTGTCGGCAAGGGTCTCACTTTCGATGCCGGCGGCATCTCGATCAAGCCGGCTGCCAACATGGACGAAATGAAGTACGACATGTGTGGCGCCGCGTCAGTGCTTGGGGCCATAAAGGCCGCAGCCGAATTGAAACTGTCGCTCAACATCGTCGGCGTCATTCCATCGAGCGAAAACCTTCCGGACGGCAATGCCAACAAGCCAGGTGACATCGTCACCTCAATGTCAGGCCAAACCGTCGAAGTACTGAACACCGACGCCGAGGGTCGACTGATCCTGTGTGACGCCCTCACCTACACCGAGCGGTTCGAGCCGCAAGCCGTGGTAGACATTGCAACGCTCACCGGGGCCTGTGTGATCGCACTCGGTGGCCAAGCCAGCGGCCTGATGAGCAACAACGATCAGCTCGCGCGCGAGCTGCTGAATGCCGGAAAGTATGCTTGGGATCGCGCCTGGCAGCTGCCGTTGTGGGAGGAGTATCAAAAGCAGCTCGACAGCAACTTTGCCGACATGGCGAATATCGGTGGGCGTGAAGCTGGCGCGATCATCGGTGGCAGCTTCCTCGCGCGCTTCACGAAAAAGTTCAAATGGGCGCATCTCGACATCGCCGGAACAGCCTGGAAGACCGGAAAGGAAAAGGGCGCGACCGGCCGACCGGTGCCGCTGTTAGTCCAGTTCCTGATCGAGCGCGCAGGCAAATACGCCGCCGAAACCCCGAAGGAAACCGTCCCGGCGTGACGCGTGTCGATTTCTATGTGCTTGCCGATGCGAATGAGCGCACGCGCCAGTTGGCGGCCTGCAAGGTAGTTGCCAAGGCTTTTCGGCTCGGTCATCGCGTCTATTTGCTGACGGCCTCGGACGAACAGGCACAGGCACTTAATGACCTTCTGTGGACATTTAGCGCCGGGAGTTTCATCCCCCATGGACTACAATCCGAACATATGGACCCCATTCCACCCGTGGTCGTCGGACCGCAGGCACCACCGCCCGAGTTTACGGACGTACTGATCTCGCTCGCGCCCGAAGTTCCGGAGTGCTTCAGTCGCTTTCAGCGCGTGGCCGAGATCGTCGGTGGCGCCGATGATGATAAGGAGCGTGCACGCGCACGATTTCGCTTCTACCGCGACCGTGGTTATCCGCTCGACACCCATCGTTTGTAGGGGCCGCATGCCATTGCAATGACTTCCAACGCCCACAAACCCTCAGAGAAGCACACTCTTGATGAGGTACTGAAGTCGCTCCAGGACCTCATGCGCGGCGAACTACTCCACGACGCCCCGAAACCCCCGCCCCCGCCAAAGCCGCACTACGGCAAAGTTGGGCGTCCGCGCAAGGTGCCCAGGCCCCAGCCCGCCGCACCGTCCACCAACCAGGCTGGCGATCCGGTGGATGTTGGTGCCGTACTGGCGTCGCTGCGCTCGCTCGTTAGTCACGAACTGGCTCCCGAGGATGGCGCGGAAACAGGCAGAACGCTCGCCGCAACGGCTGACACCGAGCCGGAGGAAACCGAAGTGTCGGGAAGCGAAACGACACAGGCGACCGAGTTCTACGATGCTAGCGAGGCGCTGGCTCAAGCTGATAGCGTGTTGTCTGAACTCGCGGATACCTCCACGGCGGTCGCCGCCGAGCCGGTTCCCGAGATTTTCGAGACGTCGCCGAGTGCAACACAGGCGCCGGTGGACGCCAACTTGTCTGATGAAGTGACTATTGACGTGCCACCAGCCGCATCCCTTGCTGCGACAACCGTGACAACGCCGGAAGCGAATATCCCCGAAGTGCCGTCGCCGGAAGAGGCGCAGCAGCAACTCCCGTTCGGCGACATACCGATAATCAACGCAGGCAGCGCCGCGGAACTGACCCTTGAACCCTCCCCTGCCGAGAAGACAACCGCAGGAACCGTTGCATCACCAGAGAATGAAACCGACTTGTTGGAGTCTCCAGAGCGCGGAAGCGGGCTGCATCAAGCGAGCACGCCGACAACGCACGAAGTCGACTTGCCGGAGGCGATTGACGAAGCGCCTGCGATACCGGCGGATGAGGCTCAAGTGAGCATGCAGAATACCGCGACGGATGAAGCTGAGGAAATTCTGCTTGAGGCAATACCGCCTTCGGCGAAAGAGTCAGCACCCGAGACGATGGGAGCGCCGACCATCGGGGACCAGGACAACGGCGCAATCGCATCGTCGCCTGGTTTTACGGACCTCGAACCTCCCGAGGCGTCTGAAGAATCCGCTGCGCCCGAGCATGTGGACGAAATCGATGCCCAGGCTTTGCCTGAGCCCGATGCACAGCGCGAGGGCCTTTCGGAATCTGACGCGAGCACGGATATGGAACCGGTCGATCGCGAACCAGAGTCCGAGGAGGTGCCGTCACTCGAAATAGAGGCGGCGGAGGCTCCTGGATATTCAATCGAATTCGAGCGTCCTGAACCCCCCACTGCAGTCACACCCCCAGAGGAGCCGGCTGTTGGGACGCTGGGTGACCATATGGAGATCGACCCCGGGGACCTTCCAGTATTGCAGGACGTCGTGGTGCCGCCGCCGGCCGCGGCCCAGTTGAATCTCATTGAGCCGCCTTTGCCGGCCGCTGACCGGGCCCGCGAGCTTGCCGTGCGGGTCGCAGCGCGTCTCAACATTGAGCGACGCAAGCGCGGGGAAATCGGGATCGACACCAAGACCATTCACCGCCTCCAGCAATTGCTGCGTGAGGAACTGGAGAAAGCCGGCGCAAAACGCGAGAATATGCCGAAGCCGTAGCCAGTCTCTGCGCCCGCGCTAGCGGGCGCGCAGTTTTTCGGGGTACTCATGAAACGCGACATTCAAAAAGGACCTGGCGCCTCCAGCCAGGCCGACGCCGCAGCGAGTCTCAGCAAGTCGTACGAACCGCACGCGATCGAAACGCGTCTGTACGAACATTGGGAACGCGCCGGCTACTTCAGCCCCGCCGGATCGGGCGAGCCGTACTGCATCATGATCCCCCCGCCCAATGTCACCGGCAGCCTGCACATGGGCCATGCGTTCCAGGACACGCTCATGGACACGCTTGTTCGCTACCACCGCATGCGGGGGGACAACACGCTTTGGCAGGTGGGCACCGATCACGCCGGCATCGCCACGCAAATGGTGGTCGAACGCCAACTCAATGCCGAGGGCAAAACACGCAACGATCTGGGGCGCGAACAGTTCATCGCTCGCGTCTGGGAGTGGAAGGCGCATTCCGGCGGCACGATCACCCGGCAGCTGCGCCGCATGGGCGCCTCGGTCGACTGGTCGCGCGAGCGGTTCACCATGGACGAAGGCCTGTCACGCGCTGTGACAGAAGTATTCGTCCGGCTTTACGACGAGGGTCTCATTTATCGGGGCAAGCGGCTGGTCAACTGGGATCCCGTGCTGCACACCGCGGTCTCGGATCTGGAGGTCGTCTCAGAAGAAGAAGCCGGCCATCTATGGCACATCCGCTATCCCATTCAGGGCTCGGAAAAGCCTCTTGTGGTTGCCACGACGCGCCCTGAGACGATGCTCGGCGATGCTGCGGTGGCCGTGCACCCGGATGATGAGCGCTATCGCCACCTCATTGGCAAGCAAGTTGAACTGCCGCTCACCGGTCGAAGCATTCCGGTCATAGCGGATGAATACGTCGACAAGGAATTCGGCAGCGGCTGCGTCAAGATCACTCCCGCGCACGACTTCAATGACTACGAGGTTGGCCGTCGCCACAACTTGCCGCTTATCAACATCTTTACGGTCGACGCAAAAATCGACCTGCCGGGCTCTCCCTATCACGGCCTCGACCGCTACGACGCACGCAAGCGCATCATCGCCGACCTGGAGGCCAAGGGGCTCATGGAGCGCATCCAGGACCACAAGCTGATGGTGCCGCGAGGCGATCGCACCAATGCGGTCATTGAACCGTTCCTGACCGATCAGTGGTACGTGAAGGTCGCTCCGCTCGCCGCGGAGGCGACCAAGGCCGTGGAGGATGGGCGCATTCGCTTTGTGCCCGATAACTGGGCCAAGACCTACTACGAGTGGATGCGCAATATCCAGGACTGGTGCATCTCACGCCAGATTTGGTGGGGCCATCGCATACCCGCGTGGTACGACGACGCCGGCGCCGTGTATGTCGGTCGCAGTGAGACCGAGGTTCGGAAAGAGCATGGCCTCGCTGACCGGCCATTGCGACAAGACGATGACGTGCTCGATACCTGGTTCTCGTCTGCTCTTTGGCCGTTTTCGACTCTGGGTTGGCCCGAACAAACGCCGGAACTGAAGACGTTTTATCCAAGCAGCGTGCTGGTCACGGGCTTTGACATCATCTTCTTCTGGGTCGCACGCATGATCATGATGGGTCTCAAATTCACTGGCGAGGTGCCGTTCCGCGAGGTATATGTCCATGGCCTGGTGCGCGACGCCGAAGGCCAGAAGATGTCGAAGTCCAAGGGCAACGTGCTCGATCCCCTCGATATCATCGACGGCATTGATCTGGAGTCGCTGGTCGCTAAGCGTACGCGCGAGGTCATGCAGCCGCACCTGCGCGAGCGAATCGAACGCCTGACGCGCAAGAACTTTGCCAATGGCATCCCGGCGTTTGGCACCGATACGCTACGCTTCACGTTTGCCAGTGTCGCGACCCAGGGGCGCGACGTGCGCTTCGATGTCGGCCGGCTGGAGGGTTACCGCAACTTCTGCAACAAGCTATGGAACGCAGCCCGCTACGTTCTCATGAACACCGAGGGCAAGGACTGTGGTCTGGGCACCGAATCGGTCGAATACACCGTCATCGATCGCTGGATACTCTCGCGTCTCCAAGAAACCGTCGCCGAGGTGGATGGCGCGTTCGCCGAGTATCGGTTTGATCTCGCCGGCCAGTCGATTTACAACCTCATCTGGTATTCATACTGCGACTGGTATCTGGAATTGTCCAAGGTAGTGCTCAACGATTCGGCGAGCGGCGCCGCGCTGCTGCGTGGCACGCGCCAAACCCTGGTCGTGGTCCTGGAGGCGACGCTTCGCCTGCTCCATCCGATTATGCCGTTCATTACCGAGGAACTGTGGTACCGCGTTTCCCCACTGGTGGCCGGCAAGTCAGGAGCGACGATTATGCGTCAGCCGTTTCCACGCTCGACCGATTACGCGTTCGACGCAGATGCCGTGCGGGAAGCGAGATGGGTCATGGCCATGATTGAAACGGTCCGAAACATACGCGGGGAGCGCGATATTCCCCCTGGCAAGCCACTGCCGATGATGCTTCAGGATGGCAGCGAACGAGAGAAGAACTATCTTGAGCGCAACCGGCGGTACCTGACGACCCTCGCGCGACTGTCATCGATCACCTGGCTCGAAGCAGGCGAGCAAGCGCCCGAATCGGCCATTGGGCTCGTCGACTTGATGAAGGTACTAATCCCGCTGGGCAGCATCATCAACAAAGTCGACGAGCTGGCGCGGCTAAAGAAGGAAATCGTTCGTCTGGAAAAGGAGCTCATCAAGGCGACCGGCAAGCTTGCGAACGCGGACTTCGTGGCGCGCGCGCCGGCGGAAATCGTGGCACAGGAGAAGCAGCGCGTGAGCGAGTTCGAGGCAGCGCTGGCCAAGTTTCGCACCCAATGCGCCCAAGTCGAGGCACTGCCCGAATGAGTGCCGGGGTATCGCCACGGGTTTCCGGGGAACCTGTGAAGCCGTGATCGACGATACGGAACGGGCGCAGCTACGTGCGCGGCTGGAACAACTGCGTCTCGAGCATCGCGCTCTCGACAGCGCCATCGAGCGCCTCGGTGCCGATGCCACGATGGATCAGCTCGAGCTGCGCCGCCTGAAGAAACGCAGGCTGGCGCTCAAGGACATGGTCGCGAAGCTCGAGAGCCGTATCATCCCCGACCTGCACGCCTGAGACGCGGGTGCGTCTCGGCGCTCACCCGTGCGCGATGTTCGGATAGCCCTTGGCAACCTCTTCCAGAATTTCGGCCAGCGGCTGCGGACGCGCCAGCGCATAGCCCTGACCATAGTCGACCCCGATCGATTCCAGTGTAGTGCGGATGACATCGGTCTCGACGTATTCGGCAATGGTGCGAATCCCCATGATATGCGCCACCTGATTGATCGAGCTCACCATGGCCAGGTCGGTTTGGTCCACCGGCGCATTGCGGACGAAGGCACCATCGATCTTCAGGAAATCAACCGGCATGGTCTTGAGATATGTGAAGGACGATAATCCGCTTCCGAAATCATCCAGCGCAAACGAACAACCCGCCTCGCGCAGCGCCCCGATCAGGCCCACCGCTCGGCTCATGTGGGTGACAGCCGCGGTTTCAGTAATCTCGAAACAGATGCGCGAAGCAGCCACGCCGCTCTGGCGCAGCTCGCGTTGCACGAAAGGCAGGAACTCAGCGTCGCACAATGTCTGCCCCGACAGATTGACGTTGAACGAAACACCCGAATCGCGCGGCAAGTCACGCAAAGCGCGGAACACTGCACTGACTACCCAGCGATCAACTGCCGGCATCAGGTGGTAACGCTCGGCCGCCGACAGGAAAGCAATCGGCGCGATAATGCCGTCATCCTCCTCGAGATGTACCAGCACCTCGCAGTGCGGAAGAAGCTGGCGGCTTCGGGCGAGCGGCATGATCCACTGGCCATAGAGCACAAAACGATCATGCTGAATCGCGCGATTGATGCGCTGCACCCATCCGATTTCACTGTGATGGCGCGTGACAGTGAGATCGTCCAGCTGATAGAGATGGATCCGATTGCGGCCCTCCTCCTTGGCGATGCGGCACGCCACGTCCGCCGCTCGCAGTACGTCATTGATGTCTCCGCTGCTTTCAGCCACGCGCACAACGCCGATGCTTGCGCCGACATCAATGCTCTTGTCGTCCCACACGAAGCGGAAATCGCGTAACGCGCGGCGCAGACCATCAGCGATTTCCGCCGCCTTGGTGAGAGGACAATCGAACAGGAGCACCGCAAATTCGTCGCCCCCGACCCGAGCCATCACGTCTTCCTTGCGTACACGATTGCGTAACAACAGGCTCAACTGCTTGAGCAATTCATCACCTGCCAGATGCCCGCAGGTGTCGTTGACCGTCTTGAAGAGATCGAGATCGAGATAACACAGAGCGCCGGCGCTGCCGTCGCGGGCCCGGTCCAGCGCCTGCTGCAAGCGGCGCTCGAACTCGCGCCGGTTAAGCAGCCCCGTCATCGGATCGTGGGTGGCCTGATGCACGAGCTCGCGCCCAAGCGCCCGCATTTCGGTGACATCCCGCAGCACAACGACCGCGCCGGCCGCACCACCACTGCTATCACGGATTGGGGTGACCGTGTGTTCAATCGCGTGCTCCTCATCGCTGCGCGTGAGTAGAACGGTATCGCCGGCATCGGTCACGACCGTACCCACGGCCAGGGCCAACGCGACCGGGTCTTGCAGCGGCTCGCGGGTGGTGTCGTGCACGATGTGCATGACCTCAAGCAGGTGACGCCCGCGCGCATCGCGCTGGTTCCAGCCCGTCAGGCGCTCGGCAACCGGATTAAGGTACTCCACCGCGCCGTGCGCGTCGGTACGAATCACCGCTTCGCCAATCGAATGCAAGGTCACCTGCGCGCGCTCTTTCTCGTCGCGCAGTGCGCGCTCCGAACGCCGGGTCAGGCGCAGTACCACCAGCGCGATCCAGATACCCAGTGCCAGCGTTAGCACGGACAGGCCCATCACCCATATGCGGGCCCGCGCATAGGCACGCGTCGCCTCTTCCACGGCCTCATCGGCGCGATCTTCTTGAAGGGCTTCCAACTCGAGGAGCGTCTCAAACACCCGATCCTGCGCCGGGATGGCCTTTTCCAGCAAGAGAGCGTGCGCGTCCGCCCGGCGATTGGCCTTGACCAGCTGCACTACTCGGCGCTGTAGCGGCACCGCAACATTGGTGAGGCGACCCTGTCGATCCAGGATCTCGCGCTCTTCCGGCGCGAGTGGCATCGCCAGCAGCCGCCGACGCAGATCGATAAACGATCCCGCGTGCAGATCAAACTGGACGGTCTGATCCAAGATGTCGAACTCATCCTTGAGCAGAATCATTTTCTGCATGTTCACCGTGCGTTCGCGCGCATGCGTGCGCATCTCCCGAACGATGTGCACCTTGGCCATGTACTCGTTCACCAGGCGATCGAGACGCGTCTGCGCGGCGGCCATGTTCTGGATGCCGATTGCCGTGAGGAACAGCATGAGAAGGAGCATGCCGGCAAAGCCGGCGCCCAATACGAAGCGCACGCGAAGTGCGCGCCTGATGAAATTCGGAACAGTCATTCTTATTTGGAGCCCCCAAAATAACAGGCACATCAGGTGCCACCCCCCGGCTCAGCAGCGCTCGGGAGGATGGGTCAGTCGTCAGGCCGGCCTCAGTTGGGACCCTATCTAGATTAATTGTACGCGCTCGCGAGAGACCTGACATATTCCCCTTATGAATCATGATGTTTGTCACTCTTGGTGGCCTCCAGCCGGCGACTCTCCATCGACAGGGAAACGACGTGCGATGCGATCCGTGGCATCCGACCTGCTGGCCGCCGGGTATACTCGACAGTCACCGCCCGGACGTACCAGTTATACGTTAGTGACGCTGCACGCCGTTCATACCCACCGTCCATGAAGGTACTTGTTATCGGCAGCGGCGTCGTCGGCACCGCCTGTGCTTACCAGCTACAGCGCGCCGGCCATAACGTCGTGGTGGTCGATCGGCAGAGCGCACCTGGACTTGAGACCAGCTACGCTAACGCCGGGCAGGTGTCGTGGGGATATGCCAGCCCGTGGGCCGCTCCAGGACTACTTCGCAACGCCGCACGGTGGATGTGGCAGGCACACTCCCCGCTCGTATTGAGGCCCCGCCTCGACCCTGCACAGTGGCGCTGGTTGTTGGCAATGCTCGGCAATGCGCGCCGAGCGCGCTATACGGTCAACAAGACACGAATGCTCCGTCTTGCCAGGTATAGCTTCCGTTGCCTACAGGATATCCGCCAGCAAACCGGCATCCGCTATGACGAGGCCGCGCGCGGCACACTGCAGCTTTATCGCGACGCCGCCGGCCTGACTGCCGCCGCGCGCGAGCTACCGATGCTTGAGCACGAGGGCATACGCGCGCAACTTCTCGACCGCGAGGGTGTTCTTGAGATAGAGCCTGGCCTGCAGCACTCGCCAGCCAAATTTGTCGGCGGTATTCGCTTCCCGGACGACGAGACCGGTGACGCACACCTGTTTACGCAGGGCCTCGCCGACGTGGCACGACGCGCCGGTGTCACCTTCCGCTTCAACACCACGGTCCATCGCCTGATCCCCCACGGAAGCATGATCCGCGAGATGGTCACTGATAAGGGTAGCGACACCGCCGACGCCTTCGTGCTGGCGGCTGGCAGCTTTTCGCCGTCACTTGGGCGCCCGCTTGGAATTAATCTGCCCATCTATCCGGTGAAAGGCTACTCGGCAACGCTCACACTGGAGGATGAAACGGCGGGGCCGGTGTCCACTCTTACCGATGAGCGCTACAAGGTCGCCATTACCCGGCTTGGTAATCGTCTGCGGGCTGCCGGAATCGCCGAGGTTTCCGGTTATGGGCTCGCCATTGCGCCCGCCAGGGAGCAGGCGTTGCAGCATGTCATTCGTGAACTTTTCCCGCGGGCGGCGCCACACGCACGACCGCAGTTCTGGGCCGGCCTGCGACCCATGACACCAGATAATGTTCCGCTACTCGGTCCAACTCTCTACGAGAACCTATATCTCAACACCGGTCATGGCACTCTGGGCTGGACCATGAGTAACGGATCGGCCCGCGTAGTGGCGGATCTCATCTCCGGACGCACACCAGAGATCGAGCTGGATGGCTTGACTCTGGCGCGGTTTTCGGCGATTCAATGAAATCCCTCTTGGCGCCGCGGGTGATTGCGGCGAGAATGCCGGGCCAACGCAGCCATAACGCAACACGCACCCCTTCCTTTCTTACCCGGAGCACACATGAGAATCGTGACTCAACTCGGACTTGCCGCCACTTGTCTGCTTTTTGCTGCCTGCAATATGGCCGCGAACAAACCCCAGAGCGATAAGGAACGATTCAGCTATGCCGTCGGCCTGCAGGTCGGCCAGAGCATGAAGCACCAAGGGGCCGAGATAGATTCCAAGGCACTCGTTCAGGGCGTGCAGGACGGGCTGAGCGGCGCTCCGGCCAAGTTAACTGATGAGGAAATCAAGGCAGCGGTTCAAGCGCAGCACCAGCGCCGGGCGGCCGAACGCGAGGTGCTCGCCAAGAAGAACCTCGAAGCAGGTCAGGCTTTTCTGGCTGAAAACAAGAAGAAGGAGGGAGTCATCACGCTCCCCTCGGGTCTGCAGTACAAGGTACTGAAAGACGGCAAGGGCAAGCAACCCAAGACCAGCGACACCGTGGAGGTGCATTACCGCGGCACGCTTCTGAATGGCACCGAATTCGACAGCTCCTATAAGCGCAACCAGACCGCGACGTTCCCCGTGGGTGGCGTCATTCAGGGCTGGCAAGAAGTGCTACCGCTAATGAAAGAAGGGGCCAAGTGGCAGGTCTGGGTTCCTGCCAACCTCGCCTACGGTGAGCGCGGCGCAGGTCGTGCCATTGGACCGAACGAGACGCTGGAGTTCGAGATCGAGCTATTGGCCGTCAAGAATAAGAAATAGACGTGGCGAACTTTCGCGGCATGCGCTAGCGGATCGCGCGCAAACGGATCCGCGCACGCCGCGGAAACTCACGGATGCCTTGACGGCGACGGATTTCAGGTCGACATAGCTTGGCCGCACGAAAGCCCATGTGGAACGAAAGCCGGAAAAACTCCGGATCCGGCAGATGGCCGCCGCGCATGGCGTGCTCGAAGCCGGCGCGAAGGCGCGGTGTACGCAGGCTGGCGGGGATCTTCAGCTCAGTCTAAATAGGCGCGAGCACTGCGCAAGGGCACTCAAACCACACTAGGCGCCGCTTCAGCGGCGGCTGTCGACGTACCAGTCGTAAGCGCAGTCGAGATGCGTGCGCACCGCAAAGATGCCGGCCATGCCATCCTGCAGCATCGCCTCCAGCGGGGTGCGATCGCCGAATCGGGCGTTTACGCGATTCATCCAGATGGCTCCGCCCTGAGCAGTATGCGGATACGAGGTGCGCAAGGCGTCAGCGATTCCAAGCAGATGCTCGATGCGCTCATCCATCGCTGCCAGCTCGGGCAGCGGCTTGCCCTGCCGATATTGACGAATGGCGCCGGCTCGCGTGTCGGTGGGCAGGGCGAGCAAGCCGATTTGCGCCTCGGTGTCGACGCCCCAGGAATCGAGCAACGCGACGATCGATCGCGCCAGCTCGGAACGATCGCTGAAATCGGTTTTATCCATAGAACGCAATCCGGGAGGTGACGGAAGACTATGTGCTCGGAACAAAACGCGACGGCGTTTGTCGCGCCCGCATGTTAACACGGTGTCGCTAGAGGCGCCCACCCATGGAATAATCACGCGTATTGGCGCAACCTTCCACCCGGTTCGCAGAACTCACTCAACAAGCGGTTCGACGTGAACACAATCCAGCAAGTTGTTCTTGCCAAGAAGGCCGCGTTGGCAGACGCCGTTGGTCTGCCGCTCGCGCGGCTCGCGGAAAACGCCGCACGCGTTTGGCCGGATGCCGACGCGCTGGATCACGTTCTTGAGGCCGGTCTGCCGAGCGTGCCCGACTGCCACTTGTTGTATGCGTGGGACATCAACGGTATCGAGGTCTCGTCGATGATTCGCGCCGCCGGGCCTGATTCCAGCTGGCGAGGGCGTGATCTCTCGCAACGTCCCTACCTGAAGAACCACCTGCCGTTCAAGGGTGTCATGCTCTCCTCGGTATACCTTTCCAAGTACACCTATGACGACGTCATTACCGCACTGCAGGCGGTGAGCCGGGGGAACCAACTACTGGGCTTCATCGCTGCCGACTTCGCAGTTCGCGACCTGCTGCGTGATCCCCGCCTCGGTGCGCCTGAGTTACCTGCCCGGCTACGCCAGTGGCAGCAGTTCCGAGGCGATCCATCGGTCCGCGGGATGGTGTTCCTGCAAACCCGATCGACGAGCCTGCTCGATCAACATATCGATGAAGCCCTCGACCTGATTGATACGCTGATGCGCCGGCACGGCGTGTTTCACAGCAAAATTCACTTCTCGAGCGGTCGCTGTTCGTTCTGGCTGTATGGTGACCCCTACAACTACCACATTCACGGCGTCGAGGAGATCATCGATCCCGACATCTGCCTCGCCTATGCGATACAGGACTATCCGGCTGCGGCCAAGACCGCGCCCGAGCACATCATGGATGTCCTGCAGCAGTTCAAGATGCTGCGCTTTGCCGACGAAACACTTTATCTGCGTTCCGGCTCACTTAACATCATGAACGGGATGGTCGGTCTGACGTTCTCGTGCGACGGCTCGCATTACATGTCCGTCGATGAGTTTCTCGACAAGGACGTCGGCTTCTGGGTAGGGTCGCCGGCGCGCAGCGCCGCAACGGCGGATTGAAGGTCAGCGCTTGCCGCGCGCAATCAGCCGCGCGGACGGGTCTCTACGCCGAACGTCGCCGGCTGGGGGGCAAGCGCGGCAAAGACTACGTCCGGCACCCACAGAAAATGCACCGGCGTCTGCGTCCACACATCGTACTTGCGCGGTTTGAGTGACGCGATCGGCGAGCGTGCCTTGTCGCTGCCTCCCTCTATACGCTCCACGCTACCATCTGCTGCCTTCAATGAGACCGTGCCACGTAACAAGTAAAGCGTACCGTCATCGACTGAGTCGCGTTTCAGCAACTCGACGCCCGCGGGGGCGAAATACACCTGCGCATCGGCAGCCAGCTGACCAAGCTCATGCAGGCTAAGCGAACCCAGTCGCTGGAACCGGCGCAATGCGGCTGGCTCGATTGCCTGCGTTACCCGCGTGACAATGCCATCGGCGCCCGGAAACGTTCCGTTGGCGGTGGTGGCACCCGCCGCACGTGCGCCCAACGATGCGAATGGTCCCTCAGTCCGGCGCGGCTCTCCGCCCGCGAACTCGGCCACATGAGCCTCGAGCAGCGCAGACAGATCACGTTTGTCGGTGCCGCGCAGTTCGCGTTCAACCACACCCTGATAGATGCGCCGCATGAGCGCCCACACCGGTGCCTGCATACGCATGCTGCTCGGCAACGCCAACAACAGGTTTACGACCTCGAATACGGGAACGTCTTGTGGCTTCGCCGGCGGATCGTGATCGAGCAGATCGGGATACTGCGCGAGCGTGGTACGACGGTCGAACAGGACCGGGCAATAGATCGGCACGCCCGGTAGCGTGTCCTGCTTATACTCAAGCAACATCTGCATGCCGCGATAGGCACTCTGCTGGCGGTTTTGGCGCTGGAAAAGAGTGATCTCGTCACGTCGCGCCTGCTGTACACGGTAGAGACGCAGCAGCACCGGCGTTTCCACAATCAGCGTCATGCTCCGCCAACGCCGGTCCGGAAGATTGCCCAATACGGCGATGCGATACGGCGCGCCCTCGACCTCTGCCTGCGGATCGCGCAGATAGTCGACGAGCAGCCGCAATGCATACGGCTGAAACAGCGCCGTGAGCTCCTGGTCAATGACCTGCTCGCCGACACGGTTATAAAACGCGAGCGCTCCCTGTGGCGTAAGCTGATAAAGCCCGCGCAAAGGTGATACGGCTTCCATTTCCCCCATGTGCTCTCCCATACCCTTGAGACGCGACCACACGCACCGGCACGCGGAATTATTGTATGCCTGCGCCTCGACGCGGCCAACCATGGTTCGACCGTCGCCCCCGATGCGCCGCTGCGTTAAGCTACCGAAACTAGCCCTGGGCCAACGATATGCCTGCCGTTCACCCTCCACCTGACGCCCTTCTCGCGGTCGCCACTGGTTGTGCCCACTGCCCAACGGTTTTGGCGGGCGCAAGCGAGCTGGTAAAAAGCGGTGCCATCGGCAAACTTGAAGTCATCAATGTCACAGTCCGGCCCGAGGTCGCGCAAGCACTTGGGGTGCGCTCGGTGCCATGGTTGCGGCTGGGCCCATTCGTACTCGAAGGACTGCATTCTCCAGCTGAACTGAGGCAATGGGCACAACGTGCAGCTAGCCCGGACGGGCTGAGTGACTATCTGGTCGAACTGCTAAAGACCGGAAAGTTGCAGGACGCCATCGCCTTTTGCGATGAGGCACCTGAACGTCTGGCGTCACTCCTCGGGATTCTCGAACGAGCCGATGTGGAGCTAACCGTCCGGATCGGCATTGCTGCTGTCATCGAGGAGTTTGCCGGCACCGATAAACTGCGAGCCCAGATGGGAAAGCTCAGTGAATTGAGCCGGCACCCAGATGCACATATCCGCGGAGACGCGGCACATTTTCTTTCGCTCACGCGCGATCCGCGCGCCGAGGCGCCACTACGCGCGCTGCTACAGGATGCGGCTGCCCCCGTGCGCGAGCTGGCTCAGGATTCTATCGACGAGCTGCGTGCGGTGGGTGACGCTGACTAGCGGCTGCTTGCGTGAACTTCCCCTATGGACTGTTACCCGCCGCGTGGCACTGGGCTGCGCTACTTGTCTTGATGGTTGTCACCGCCCTGGCACTGCGCGGTGCACCGTGGTCGTCACTGCGGGGGGCCGGGCGCCTGCACGTTTTCCTTGGCACCTGCGTGGCGCTGATGCTGTTGTGGTCCATTCGGGCCTGGCGTGTTCCCGGGCTTGAGTACCACTTCCTTGGCGCGACTCTTGTCACGCTCATGTTTGGCTGGCGGCTTGCGCTGCTCGCGCTGGTGCTGGTGCTGACGGCTCATGTACTCAACGGCACCAGCGACTGGCAAACCTTCCCGATGAACCTGCTTACCATGGGACTGGTTCCGATCGCGGTCAGTCATTTCATCTGGCGATTGGCCGAAACCCACCTACCCGCGAACTTCTTTGTCTATATTTTCGCCTGCGCCTTCTTCGGTGCCGGGCTTGCCATGCTCACGGTCATCGTCACGGGTAGCGGACTGCTGTGGATCGGTGGTGCTTACGCGTCAGAGCAATTGTATCGTGACTACCTCCAGCTGATCCCCCTGTTCATGTTTCCGGAGGCCTTCATCACCGGCCTGCTGATGACACTGTTGATCGTCTATCGACCGGAGTGGGTCACAAGCTTCGACGACCGACGTTACCTGGCGGGAAAATGACACGGTGCACAGCCGCCCCGTGTCACGATCATTAACCCGGCTCACTCACTTCTTCTGGAAGGCGCCAGCGAGGAAGACCTTCATCTGATCCCAGGATTCCTTGTCGGCGACAGCATTGTAAGCAAGCGGCAGATTAAACTTCTTCCCATACCCATCGGCATCGGGATTGGTGAAGGCGTGCTTGGCACCTGGATAGCTCACGAAGCGATAGTTGGCCCGGGCCGCCTCCATCTCCTTCTTGAATGCGGCAATCGACTCGGCCGACACAAACGGGTCGTCTCCACCATTGAGCACCAGCAGCTGCGCCTTGACCTTGCCCGGTTTGGCGGGATGTTCAGTTTGCAGGTTGCCATGAAAGCTTACCACCCCGGCCAGATCCGCGCCTTGGCGCGCCATCTCGAGCACCACTGAACCCCCAAAACAGTAGCCAATCGCCGCGACGCGCTTGGCATCCACCGTCTTGTGCTTGATCAATACCTGGCGCGCGGCGTTGAAGCGCGCGGTCATGAGCGCCATGTTCTTGCGCACCTCCCCTGAGAACTTGCCGGCGGTATCGGGGTGATCGGCGGTCTTGCCTTCGCCGTACATGTCTACAGCCAGCGCCGTGTACCCGAGTTCGGCCAGCATGCGTGCCCGCTTGCGCGTGTATTCGTTGTGCCCCCACCACTCATGCACCACGATGACACCGGGACGCTTGCCCTTGACGGCATCGTCATAGGCGAGATAGCCCTTCATCACGACGTTACCATCGCGGTACTGGACTTCCTCACCCTTCACAGCCGCCCAGGCCGGCGTCGCGAATAACGCCACCAATCCGAATGCCAACGCCAGCCGCCTCATTTGAGCCTCCTTTTGTGCTCCGGAAAGTGGCTAATCTACCAAGGTTGTCGCGGCAAGCAACGAATGGTTGATCTTTGTCAAAGCACGTCTCCGCAACTCCTGTTTCTCTAGCAGCATCCAGCGGTCGGACAACCCCGCAACCGCAAGCATGAAAAGGAGGGGCCATGGCGATTGTACGTATTGGCAATTACTACGCGGAGTGGCAGCCCTCGGGGAATGCCGACGTGTGCGGCGTTGGCAAGATTGTCCTGCGCGGCGCAGCTCATTTATCCGAGATCTACTGGCTCACCAATCTTGGCCCGGATGATTTTCAGACGCTACTGAAGCTGCTGCAGACCGAGAAACCGCTGTTCTGGGATGATGAAGGCGGCTGTCTCAGGACCGCGCACCCGCAGACCCACGACGCTGAGCCGGTTGGCGAACAGGAGGGTCATTAGCCAACTCGGTGCCGCCTGGGTGGCACTTGCGTCGCTCTATACTGGGCTCCCATGCATCTCTACTGCTTGCGCCACGGCGAGACGACCTACAACGTTGCCGGACTCTGCAATGATGACCCCGGCGATCCAGCCTTTTTGACCGAACGTGGCGTGCAGCAAGCCGAAACGGCCGCCGAGCGACTACGCGCAGCGACACTTGAGCGCATCTTTGTCTCGGCGCTTCCACGGACACAGCAGACGGCCGCTGCCGTCAATCGCTACCATGGTTTGCCGATCACGGTTCACGCTGGCTTGAACGACATCCGTTCGGGCTTCAACAACCGGCCCGTGAGCGACTACTTTGCCGCCACCGCCCACGACCCGTTACACGCCCGCGTGAACGGCGGTGAATCGCTTCTCGACCACAAGCGGCGGGTGATGCATTTCCTTGATTGGCTTCGCGCACAGTCGCTGCGCCACGTCCTGGTCGTCGCGCACGAAGAAACGCTGCGGGTATTTGCAGCGCACGCACGCGGTCTGGCGGATCCGGAACTTCGCAGACTGTCGTTCGCGAATGGCGAGATACTAGAGTTCGATCTCTGAGCGGATACCGGCGCGCGCCCTGGCGGCGCGCCACATGCCAAGTGCCGTGAATATCCACCCGAGCACGAAACAGGCCATTACCGACTTGAGTTGCGCCACGGCAAACCACAATGAGTCGTGCGCCAGAAGTTTTTGCGGATAAATCGCGTAGCTCGGCATGCCGCCAAACCCGCAGGTGTTCCACGCCGCTACCGCGAACCAGAGGTAACCGCATGCCTGCAAGTCAGCCGACGCGCGCAGCGTCTCCGGCAGCGCACGCCGATAGTGACCCCAGTACCAGAATGTGACCGTCACCAGAGCGCCGATGGTAATGCCACCAACCCCGAAATAGGCTGGGCTGTGTTTTGTCCCGAAAATACCCTGCACAAGAACCGCCGCTATCGCCGCGACAAGCGTCAGCACCACAAGTAACGCCGTGCGCGAGCGCTGCGCGCCGCTCAGGGAATAGCCCCCCAGCATGGTGAGTCCCGCACCCAGCGGGAAGCCGACCGCGAACAATAGGAACTTGAGCATGCCGGGATCGCCAAACTTGGCCTCGTAGGCACGCACGCCGAGCAAATCGAGAATCGGCGCGAGATGGTACTTGCCCAGAACGACGATCGTGGCCATGAGGCCGATACCAATGACAAACAGCGTACTGGCAGTGCGTTGCGATGTCATATGACTCTCCCCGGAGAAGATCGATCTATCATCCGCCTCCGGTGGCGGCATAGATCTGCAGGTCGTGGATCCAGATGAAGCTCACGCTGGTCTGCGCGTCAACGTTGTACTTGCGTGGCTTGAGGAATGACACCGGATAGGCCGCCTTCTCGGTGTTGCCTTCCAGCAGAAGGCCGGTGCCGTCCTCCGGTGTGAGCATTACCGTACCTTCCAGCAGAAACATGTTCCAGGCGTCGCTGAGTCCCCGATCAAGAAGCCGCGCCCCGGCCGGTGCCGCGTACAGAAAGGTGCGCGCCGCAAGCCCGACGAGAACAGATTCATCAAGGTCCTTGAATTGCGCAAAGCGCCGCAACGTGCCAGCATCCACGGGCTTCACCGGGTTGACCAGCCACCGTTCAACCTTGTCGAGCCGCTCATTCTCATGCAGCCTGGCCAGATCCTCGGCCGAAAGCGTCAGATCGCGATCGAGACGCTGGTCGCGGTCAAGATCCGCGAAGGCGTCGTCCGCCGAACCCTGTGCCATCCAGTGATCGGGGCCCTCCAGCACGCCGAATCGCTTCTCGCGACGCTGGTCCTTATGCACAATGCCCCGTGCCAACCGCTCGCGCAATTTCAATACCGCCTCGGTCTCCCGGCGCGCGAGTGGAATGGTGGCAATAAGATTGACCACCTCAATCACTGGCGACGCCTGATCGGCATGCGAAGGTTGATGACCGAGCATCTCGGCATATTGGCTAAGACGCGTTCTTCGGTCGAGCAGCACCGGACAGAACACCGGGCAATCTGGAGCGATGTCGCTCTTGGTCTCAAGAAGCACTTCAATTCCGCGATACACGCTCTTTGCACGATTCTTCTGCTGAAAGCCCGTAAGCCCGCCGCCCACCTTGCCACCTACTGGGTAGAGCTCGCGCACCACAAATTCCTCGAGGAAGAAGGTAACCGGTCCCCACGGGTTTGGTTCGACTGTCTTGTAGATGATTGCCAAGCGACGCCGCTCGGCTCCCGGGTCCGCCAGATACGCCTTGAGAAACTCGCGATTATGANNCCGAGCTCGCCCTTGGCATTGAGGACATACAGCCCGGCCGGATCGGGAATGATATCGAGAAGACTCATTGGTCGTGGCGCAAGGCGCGCTGGGCCGTGCACATGGTTCTAAGAATAGCGCGTTACAAACGGCTACGCCTTGGCAACCTGCGCCGTGCCGACCTCGGCCATGATGCTCGCCGCTAGCCCCTCCACAAGACTCGCGTAACGCGGCACGACACCCAACTCCTCGCGCATGCGATGATTATCGATGCGACGGGATTCGGCGAGATAACCGCGCATGCCGGGATCGATCGCCTGCTCGGCCTCGGAACGGGGGATCTGGCGGGGGCGCGGCAGCCCGAGCGCGTCCGCCGCCTGATTGAAGTAATCGGTCATGGTGCTCGGATTTCCATCGGACACGTTGTAAACGAATCCCGGCACACTGCGGCACATTGCGGCCCGCAAGGCCGCCACCAGATCGTCGACGTGGATGCGGTTGCTCCAGGGGGATTCCGACTCGCATAACACCGGCAGGCGCTTCTCCAGACGTTCGCGCGGCAACCGACTCGGGCCGTAGATACCTGGCACTCGCAAGATCACAACCGGCACTCCCATTCGATCACCGAAGGAACGAAGCTGTGTTTCGGCGTCGACACGCCGCCACGCGCGGTCGGCCATCGGGTGCACCGGTCGGTCTTCGTTTACCCACTCGCCGCCGCAGTCTCCATAGACGCCCGTCGTGCTGACGTAGACGATGCGATGCGGCGGCCGGGCGCCCGCCGCCTGAAGAAAAGTCTGCATGCGCGGATCTGTTCGCCCGTGCGAAGGTGGCGGCGCAAGATAGTAGATCCCGGCGCCATGAACATCGAGTCCCGCAAGTGACGAAGGTTGGTCGAGATCCGCACGCCAGCAGACGGCCCCCAATGACGCCAGCGCGGCGAGCGACGCCTCGGAACGCGCCAGCGCATGAACGCGCGCGCCGCCAGCCAATTCCGCGACTGCCAAACGCTGCCCGACGTATCCGCTCCCGACGACCCAAACCTCTCGCGTCACGCGGACGCCCCGCTCGCTTGGAGTTCGCGCGCGAGGATGATGGCGTTCTCACGCCCGTGTTGTGCCGGATAGTAATTATGCCGTGTGCCGACCTCATCGAAGCCAAGGCGTGTGTAGACGCGATAGGCAACGGCGTTTGAGGCGCGCACTTCCAATAGCGCCATGCGCGCGCCTTTGCGGTGTGCGATTTGACAAAGATGTTCAACCATCTCGGCGCCGAGGCCCTGGCGCTGCCAATCGGGCCTTATGCAGACATTGAGAATGTGACACTCGCCGGCCGCAACCGACATTACGCCATGCCCGATGATGCGGCCAGCGGCGGTCTCAAACACGCAGCAGTGATACCCCACGCGCAGGCAATCGCGGAAAATGCCGAGCGTCCAGGGAAACTCATAGGCGCTATTCTCCACCGCAAGTACATGCGGCAGATCCGACTCGCGCATGGCCCGCAGTTGTGGGCGCTCGGTGGAAACGACCGCGCTCACGCGCCGTCCACCACCCGCTTGGCAAGACACAGATCCTCCCAGGCCTTGCGCTTGTCGGTCGGGCTGCGCAGCAAGTAGGCCGGGTGGTAGGTCACGACCAGCGGTGTTCCGTGATAGTCAAGATGCTGTCCCCGCAAACGCGCGAGCGGCAACTCCGTCTTGAGCAGGCTGTGTGCGGCATGCCGGCCCAGCGCAACGATTAGACGCGGTCGTATTAGCTCGATTTGACGTAATAGGTACGGCTCACAACTCTCAACCTCACCGGGTTGTGGATCGCGATTGCCGGGAGGACGGCATTTCAGCACGTTGGCAATGTATACCTCCTCACGCTTTAGCCCGATAGCGAACAGCATGGCGTTCAGCAACTGCCCCGCTCGCCCCACGAACGGCTCACCTTTGGCGTCTTCATCGGCACCGGGTGCCTCGCCCACGAACATCCAGCGCGCCGTGTGGCTGCCAACGCCAAACACCGTCTGAGTGCGCGTGGCATGCAGGCCGCACTTCGTGCAGCTCCGTACCGCCTCCTCGAGTACCGACCAGTCCGAACCTTCGCCTGGGAACGCTTGCGTGCCGGGCGAGCCCGACGCCATATCGGGCGGATACGGCGTAGCGACTGGCGCCGCGCGGCGTTCCCACAAAGTCACACCGATGGCCTCCAGGTACTGCCGCTGGCGCGCATTCAACATCACGGCTCCGGTGGCGGAGGCATGACCGCCAAGATGCGGCCGCGGTTCTGCTCGGCGACCAGAATTTCTCCGCGCGCCGTAAAGGCAATACCTTGCGGCGCCATCAGACCCGACAACACTGTCTGCACGGCGCCATTCTTGAAGCGCAGCAGTCGCCCTGGCTGGGCATCCTCCGTGATCCACAAGGCGCCATCCGGTGCGATGCGAACCTGATCCGGCTCATCTAGGTCTTCGACCAGCACGGTCATCTCACCCTCACGCCATGAAATTACGCGACCGGTCGCGGTCTCTGCAAACACCAACGTGCCATCACGCATCACGGCCAATCCCTCTGGTCGATTCAGGCCGCTGGTTACTACTTCGACCACCCCGTTACGCAATACCCGAACGATGCGACCGTTTACCCGATCCTCGACCACCAACAGTTCGCCATTTGCCAGCGCCACGATGCCTTCGGGGTTGTTGAGCCGCACGACCTCGCGCTGCTTGCCTGTCTTGAGGTCATACTCGATCACCCGTCCCTCAGTTACCTCTTCGGTAACATACAGCCAGCGCCGTCCCTGCAGAAACAGGCCGTCAGGACGGTTGAGGCCACGCAACAGTACCGATGCGCCGCGTTCGGTAAGGTGCACAACTTCGCCCTCCCCTCCTGCCAGCTCACGAGTGACGTACAGCGATCCGTCGTGCGCAACCGCAATGTTATCGACCGCCGGCAGGTTTTCGTACCGTACGCGAAATCTCCAGCCTTTTGCCGCGGCAACCGGCGTCGTGGCGCTGTCCCCCGCGCGGGCTGAAACACTCGTACCTACCATCAATCCCGACGCGAGCAGCAATGGAAACAACGCCCACCAGTTGCTCCGCGAACCGATCGTCTTCATGATCCCTTCATCCCGCATGCCGCCTGTAGCCACCGCGTAGCCGTGTGGTTATGCTTATTCTGACTGCAATTGCGCGAGGGGAAAACTCAAAGATGAAAACCGCCATCAAGTCCTTTGTTTTTGGTCTGATCGTGGGCGGCCTGTTAGCCGGCTGGACTGCCTTCAACTACGGGCGCAATGCGCCGCTGTTCAGCAACCCTTTCGCGCAGGGCAAGCTGAAAGAGGCGGTCAAGGAAACCACCAAGGAAGTCGTGGAAGAGACCCGCGGCAAGATCCACGACATCACCAAACCCGCGAAATAACCCGCCGGTACGACGACGCCCCGCCGGAAACGACCAGCGAGGCGCGGTCTGAGGCCTCAGATCGGTTGCATCGCCTGGGGGTGCGTGCGCTCCGGCGCGCCCACCAG